>CAZAQB010000027.1:10898-29982 GCA_964487155.1 uncultured Ectothiorhodospiraceae bacterium | reverse complement strand
CCTCCGTTTCCCACTCGCCTCGCTACGACCCCCTAAGTCCGACAGGCTGCTAGGTCGGTTGCTCCTGGCAACCGACAGGCGGCCGGGCCATAGCCACGGTGGGCGCAGATGTCGGCTGCCATGAGCAGCCGACCTACCGGACTACCGGACGGCTCACCAGCCGGGCGGAGCGCCGGGGTGTCTCTCCAGCGAGGTTGTGCGACAAGGTCAGCCCGCGAGGGGCGAGGGGAGTGAGCGCCGGCGGTTGCTCCTGGCCGGATACGCGCAGCGCATCCGGCAGGTTCGGCTGCCTGGTGTCCGGCGGACTCCCTCAGCGGTACTGTTCGGCGTCCAGGTCCGGGTGGTTGGGATCCAGCGCCCGCTCCGGTTCCACGAAGCTGTAGCCCTGGGCCTCGGCCACCGCCTGGTAGGTGATCTGGCCGTTGCAGACGTTGAGGCCCTGGCGGAACAGCGGGTCGTCCAGCAGCGCCCGCTGGTAGCCCTTGTCGGCCAGGGCCAGCGCATAGGGCAGAGTGACGTTGTTGAGAGCGTGGGTCGAGGTGCGGGGTACGGCGCCTGGCATGTTGGCTACGCAGTAGTGCACCACGTCGTCCACCACGTAGGTGGGATCGGCGTGGGTAGTGGGGTGTGAGGTGTCGAAGCAGCCGCCCTGGTCGATGGCCACGTCCACCAGCACCGCCCCGGCACGCATCTCGCGGACCATGTCGCGGGTCACCAACCGGGGTGCTGCTGCGCCGGCCACCAGCACGGCGCCGATCACCAGGTCGGCCTCCAGGACGTATTCCTCCAGGGCCGAGCGGGTGGAGTAGACCGTGGTCAGTGCCGGGCCGAAGTGGTAGGCGAGCCGACGCAGCACCTCCACGTTGCGGTCCAGCACCGTGACGTCGGCGCCCATGCCGATGGCGATGTTGATGGCGTTCTCGCCCACGACGCCGCCGCCGATCACCGCCACCCGGGCCGGGGGGACGCCGGGCACGCCCCCCAGCAGCACGCCGCTGCCGCCATGGGCGCGCTCCAGGCAGTGGGCGCCGGCCTGCACCGCCAGCCTGCCGGCCACCTGGGACATGGGCGCCAGCAGGGGCAGGCCGCCGGCAACATCCCGTACCGTCTCGTAGGCGATGCACACCGCCCGGCTGGTCACCAGATCCCGGGTCTGGTCCGGGTCGGGCGCCAGGTGCAGGTAGGCGAACAGGATCTGCCCCGGTCTCAGCATGCGCCGCTCGTCCGCCTGGGGTTCCTTGACCTTCACCAGCAGCTCGGCGTCTTCGAACACCTCCGCCGCCGTGGCGGCGATCTGCGCTCCCGCCGCGCGGTAGGCCTCGTCCGGGCAGCCGATACCGTTGCCGGCGCCGGTCTCCATCTTCACCGAGTGGCCGTGGGCCACGAACTCGCGCACGCTGGCCGGGGTGAGACCCACCCGGTATTCGTGGTTCTTGATCTCCCGGGGTACACCGACGCGCATGGGGATTGGCCTCCTTTGGACTCTCGATTACAGATTAGTGGGCCCGGAGACGATTGGGGTCAGTTGCCTGGAGGGAACGGGACTGAGGACTGAGGACTGAGTGGAAGAGGGGGCTTGACGGGCGCCGCGGCGAAGCCACGCTCTGCTCAGTCCTCAGTCCTCAGTCCTCAGTCCTCAGTCCTCAGTCCTCAGTCCTCAGTCCCTCTCACCCATGCTCCGGATCCTTGATCCCCATGAGATAGAGCACGCCGTCCAGGCCCACCGTGGAGATGGCCTGGCGGGCGCTGCGCTGGACCAGGGGCTTGGCGTGGAAGGCGATGCCGAGGCCGGCGGCGCGCAGCATGGGCAGGTCGTTGGCGCCGTCGCCCACCGCCACCACCTGTTCCGGGGAGATGCTCTCCTGGTGGGCTGTGGCGGCCAGCAGTTCCGCTTTGCGGGCCCCGTCGATCACGGGGCCCAGGACGCGCCCGGTGAGCCGGCCGCCGGAGATCTCCAGCACGTTGGCATGCATGTAGTCCAGCCCCAGGCGAGTCTGCAGCCGCCGGCCGAAGTAGTCAAAACCGCCGGAGATGACCGCGGTCTTGTAGCCCAGGCTCTTGAGGATCCCCAGCAGCCGCTCGGCCCCCTCTGTGAGGCGCAGGCGCTCGGCCACCCGCTCCAGCACGGATTCCTCCAGGCCCTCCAGGCAGGCCACCCGGCGGCGCAGGCTCTCGGTGAAGTCCAGCTCGCCGGCCATGGCGGCGGCGGTGACGCGGCTGACTTCCTCGCCGGCGCCCGCCTCGGCGGCCAGTTCGTCGATGACCTCCTGCTCGATCAGGGTGGAATCCATGTCGAACACCACCAGCCGGCGGTTGCGGCGGTACAGGTTCTCCTCCTGGAAGGAGATGTCCACCGCCAGCTCCTGGGAGAGCTCCAGGAAGGTGGCCTTCATGGCGTCCGGATCCGGGGGGTGGCCCCGCACGGTCAGCTCGATGCAGGCCGGCCGGGTGGAGTGTTCGTCGTGCAGCGGCGTGCGCCCGGACAGGCGCACGATGTCCTCGATGTTGAGGCCGCTGTCGGTGATCACGCCGGCGATGCGGCCGATTTGCTGGGCCGTGACCCGCCGGCCCAGCAGGGTGATGACGAAGCGCGGGGCCTCCTCGCCCCGCACCCACTGCTCGTAGCGCTCCGCCGTGATGGGCGTGAAGCGCACCCGCAGATCCAGGTGGTGGGCGTGGAACAGCACGTCCTTCAGCACCGGGGCCATGCGGGCCTCGTCGGGAATCTTCACCAGCATTCCCAGCGACAGGGTGTCGTGAATCATGGCCTGGCCGATGTCCAGGATGCGCACATCCGACTCGGCGAGGATGCCCATCAGCGAGGACGTCAGGCCGGGGCGGTCCGGGCCGGAGACGTTGATCAGGACGATGTCGCTCACTCTCCGCGGCTCCTGGGTTGCAGGGAGCGGCATTGTACGCCATCCGCCACCCCGCCTATGCTGCGCCCATGGAGCAGGCCGACCCGGTTTCCATCCCCAATAAACTGGCCGCCCTGGCCCGGCGCGTGCGCCGGGTGGCGGTGCTGACCGGCGCCGGAATCTCCGCCGAGAGCGGCGTGCCCACCTTCCGGGACGCCCAGACCGGCATTTGGGCCCGATTCGATCCCATGCAGCTGGCCACCCCGGAGGCCTTCGCCCGCGATCCCGAGCGGGTCTGGGACTGGTATTGCTGGCGCCGGGAACTCGTGGCCCAGGCGGCGCCCAACGCCGGTCACCGGGCCCTTGCGCAGTGGGAGCGGTCCGGGGTGGATGTCACCGTGGCCACCCAGAACGTCGACGGCCTGCACCGGCGGGCCGGCAGCAGCCGGGTCATCACCCTGCACGGCGACATCACCCGCACCCTGTGCAGCGCTCGCTGCGGTGAGGTGACCGGTTGGGAATCCGACAGCCGCCGCCCGCCGCGCTGCCCCACCTGTGATGCCCCCCTGCGGCCCGGCGTGGTGTGGTTCGGCGAGATGCTGCCCGCGGGGGCCCTGGAGGCCGCCGCCGAGGCCGTGGGGCAGGCCGATCTGGTGCTCAGCGTGGGCACCTCCAGCCTGGTGCAGCCTGCCGCCTCCCTGCCTGAAGTGGCCCTGGATCGGGCCATCCCGGTGGTGGAAATCAACCCCGAGCCTACGCCCCTGTCGCCGCGCGCCGCGTGGCGTCTGGACGGCACTGCCGCCACCTGCCTGCCGGCGCTGGTGGAAGGCGCCCTGGAGAAGTCCTGACGCTTCCGCCCGGTGCGCTTGTCGGCCCTGGTGCCGACCTTCTATGATTGTTGATTCCCCGAAACCAGCCGAATATCCCCGGATAATGAATACACAGATCTCTGCGCGCGCACCCAGTGATTCACAGCACCCCCTGGCGGGCTACCGCATGTCCGGGGCCGAGATGGTAGTCCAGGTGCTGGCCGACGAGGGCGTGGATACCGTGTTCGGCTACAGCGGCGGGGCCATCCTGCCCACCTATGACGCGGTGTTCCGCTACAACGAGAAGCACCGCACCGCGGACGGTCAGGATCCGATGCGGCTCATCGTGCCGGCCAACGAGCAGGGCGCGGGTTTCATGGCCGCCGGCTACGCCCGCAGTTCCGGCAAGGTGGGGGTGTTCCTGGTGACCTCCGGGCCGGGCGCCACCAACACCGTGACCCCGATCCGCGACTGCATGGCCGACTCGGTGCCGGTGGTGCTGATCACCGGCCAGGTGGCCCGGGGCGCCATGGGCACCGATGCCTTCCAGGAGGCGCCCATCGTCAACATCATGGGCAACTGCGCCAAACACGTGTTCCTGGTGACCAAGCCGGAGCAGCTGGAGGAAACCATGCGCACCGCCTTCGAGGTGGCCCGCTCCGGGCGCCCGGGGCCGGTGGTGGTGGATCTTCCCAAGGACGTGCAGAACTGGGTCGGAGAGTACAAGGGTGCCGGCGTGCTCCCCATCCGCGGCTACCGCCAGCGCATGGAGGCCCTGGGCTCCACCAAGCTCTCCGAGCGCAAGTGCCGGCAGTTCTTCGAGATGCTCCGCCATGCCAGCCGGCCGCTGATCTATGCCGGCGGCGGCGTGGTGAGCAACGACGCCGGTGACGAACTCACCGAGTTCGCCCGCACCTTCCAGATCCCGGTGGTGACCACGGTCATGGGCCTGGGGGCCATAGACACCAAGGACAGCCTTTCCCTTCACATGCTGGGCATGCACGGCACCGCCTACGCCAACTACGCCGTCGAAGACTGCGATTTCGTGATCGCCGTGGGCAGCCGCTTCGATGACCGGGTGGCCGGCCGGCCGGACGCGTTCGCGCCGCTCGCCGAGCACATTGCCCACATTGACATCGATGCCGCCGAGATCGGCAAGGTGAAGGCGGTGGACTGGGCCCACGTGGGGGACGCCCGGCGCTCTCTGCGCCAGTTGCTGGAGTATGGCCGCTCCATCGGTTTCCACAAGGATTTCGCCCCCTGGGTGGCCCACTGCCAGAAGCTGCGCCAGGACCACCCGATGGGCTATGACCGGGACACCGCCAGCATCCAGCCCCAATACGTGCTGGAGGTGTTGAATCGTCTCACCGGCGGCGAGGCCATCATCAGCACCGGGGTCGGCCAGCACCAGATGTGGGCCGCCCAGTACCTGGACTTCCGCCGGCCGCGACTGTGGATGACCTCCGGCAGCATGGGGACCATGGGCTTCGGCCTGCCGGCGGCCATTGGCGCCCAGTTCGCCAACCCCGGCGCCCTGGTGGTGGACGTGGACGGCGACGGCAGCATCCGCATGAACCTGGGGGAGATGGAGACCGTCAGCACCTATGGCCTGCCGGTGAAGGTGCTGCTGCTGAACAACCTGGGCGACGGCATGGTGCGCCAGTGGCAGCGGCTCTACTTCGAGGATCGCTTCTCGGCCAGCGACAAGTCCCTGCACCGCAAGGACTTCGTCAAGGCCGCGGAATCTGACGGCTTCGAGTTCGCGCGGCGGGTGAGCGACAAGGACGACGTGGAGTCCGCCCTCACCGACTTCGTATCCTTCGACGGTCCGGCCTTCCTCGAGGTGTTGATCGACCAGGACGCAGGGGTATACCCCATGGTCGGGCCGGGCATGAGCTACGACAGCATGGTCACGGGGGACCACATCCCCGCCCGCCAGGGCCGGCCCCCGGCCAAGGACAACCTGGACCCGTCGGAGATGTTCTAGTGTCCTGGGACAGGACACTAGCCCCCGGCCGCCGCCACGGGCGGCGGCTGGACAGCGCCCTCCAGTTCGTCCAGGCGCTGGGCCAGGAAGCGGCCCTCGTCGCTGAGGATCTCCAGGCCCTGGCGCAACTTGCGGGTTCCTTCCCGCAGCGACTGGATCTCCGCCTCCTGGCGCCAGTGGGCCTCGGGTTCCTCGATCAGGCCGGCCAGGGCCGCGCTGAGCCGGTCCAGGGTCTGCTCCTGCAGTTCCAGTAGCCGGTTCAGTTCCCGGGCCTCGTCCTCGCAGTCCGCCTCCGGGCGAGGGGGCGCGTCGGCGGGAGTCTCGCCCGCGGTCGGCGGGACCAGCAGTCCGGTCAGTGCACCGTAGCTGGAACAAACGCCGGCCCAGTAATCGTCGCCGCGGCGCTGTGGGTCCGCCAGCCGCTGCTCCAGCTCCAGCACCTTGATGCGCAGGCGCAGGGCGGCGTCGTCCCTGGAGTCGCCGCCGGGCAGCACGCTGCGGCTGCGCACGGCGCCCTGGGTGGCCTCCACCTTGCGGGCTAGCAGGATCGCAATGTCTTCCGACGCGGCAGCAGTTTCCGCGCTGCCGCGGCGCAGCCGCGCATGATAGACGTAGGCGAGCCCGGCCAGCCCCGCCATCAGCAGCGCCTCCACCACCAGAATGATCAGGACCAGACTTACCTCCCCCATGGGCAGCCCATCGGCAGAAAGCCCGGAGTCTTTAGCCCGAAGATTTCATGAATTTGTGCTGGTATCGCGTAGGATATTGGTTTCACAAGGGACTTTTCGAAGGAGCGGCGTATCGGTGAGTACGGCCGACTGAGAAAAGATTCTTTGTGGGGCCAAGAGACAAGCGAGATCGGTGCAAATTTGTGAAATCTTCGGGTTAGCCCGTGCCTTGAAAGCCGGTGCGCCCAATCCCATCTCTGGCGACGTCGAACGTACCGCTTGTGACAGCCATGGGAAGCTCAGCATGAACGCAGAAGCCCAGCGGGAAACCCTGGAGTTCCAGGCCGAGGTCCGGCAGATCCTGGACCTGATGATCCACTCCCTGTACAGCAACCGGGAGATCTTCCTCCGCGAGCTGATCTCCAATGCCTCCGATGCGGCCGACCGGCTGCGCTTCGAGGCGCTGCAGCACGAGGCACTGTGGGAGCAGGATCCCGACCCGGCGATTCGCCTGAGCGTGGATGCCGACGCGGGCACCCTCACCGTCAGCGACAACGGCATCGGCATGACCCGGGACGAGGTGGTGGAGCACCTGGGCACCATCGCCCGCTCCGGAACGCGGCAGTTCCTGGAGGCGCTGTCCGCCGACCAGGCCGGGGCCGCCCAACTCATCGGCCAGTTCGGCGTCGGCTTCTACTCGGCGTTCATCGTTGCCGAGCGGGTAGAGGTTCACACCCGCCGGGCGGGCCTGGCGGCAGACCAGGGGGTGCGCTGGGAGTCCGACGGCCAGGGCCGGTTCAGTGTCGAGTACCAGGAGCGCGCCGCCCGGGGCACGGATGTGACCCTGCATCTGCGCGAGGATGCCCGGGAGTTCCTGGAGCCCTCACGCATCAAGGCGCTGGTGCGCCGCTACTCCGACCACATCTCCCTCCCCATCCGCATGGCCGGGGAGGATGAAGGCGAGGAGGAAACCGTCAACCAGGCCTCGGCGCTGTGGATGCGCCCCAAGAGCGATATCTCCGACGAGGAATACCGGGAGTTCTACCGCCACGTGGCCCACGATCCGGGCGAGCCGCTCACCTGGGTGCACAACAAGGTGGAGGGCAACCAGTCCTACACCGCGCTGCTGTTCGTGCCCGGCAGCCGGCCCTTCGACCTGTTCGAGCGCGAGCAGCACCATGGCGTGCGCCTGTATGTGCGCCGGGTGTTCATCATGGAGGATCCCGAGCACCTGATGCCCCGCTACCTGCGCTTCGTCCGCGGCGTGGTGGACTCCGACGACCTGCCGCTCAACGTCTCCCGCGAGCTGCTCCAGCACAACAAGCTCATCGACCGCATCCGCACCGCCTCGGTGCGGCGCATCCTCGACCAGCTGGAGAAGCTGGCGCGGGACGAGCCCGAGCGCTACGTGACCTTCTGGAAGGAGTTCGGCACCGTGCTCAAGGAAGGCATCGTGGAGGACCGCGAGCACCAGCAGGCCATTGCCCGGCTGCTGCGCTTCTCCTCTACCCGGGACGACAGCCCCGAGGCCACGGTGTCCCTGGACGACTACCTGGCTCGCATGCCCGAGTCCCAGAAGGCCATCTACTACGTCACCGCCGACAGCTTCAACGCCGCCCGCAACAGCCCCCACCTGGAGGTGTTCCGCAAGCACGGTGTCGAAGTGCTGCTGCTCCACGAGCCGGTGGACGAGTGGCTGGCGCAGTACCTCACCGAGTACCAAAACAAGCCCCTGCGCTCGGTGGCCAAGGGCGATTTCAAGCCCGAGGAGCTGGAGGGCGAGACCGAAAAATCCGGCAGCGACGATGCCTACCCGGTGCCCGAGGCGGTCCGCGATCTGCTGGGGCAGATCAAGGAGGCCCTCGGTGAGCGGGTGTCCGATGTGCGGCCCAGTGCCCGGCTCACTGAATCCCCGGCCTGCCTGGTGGTGGGGGAGTACGAGCTTGGCATGCACCTGGAGCGCATGCTGCGGGCCGCCGGCCACGAGGCCCCTCGCAGCCGCCCGGTGCTGGAGGTGAATCCCGACCATCCCCTGCTGGCCCGCCTGCGCCAGGAACCCGACCAGCTGGCTGACTGGTCGGCGCTGCTGTTCGACCAGGCGCTGCTGGCCGAGGGCGGGCAGCTGGAGGACCCCGCCGGCTTCGTGCGGCGCATGAACGCGCTGCTGCTGGAGTCACCCGCTCACGCCGGGACAGAAGAGGCGGTGAAAACCTGACAGCGTAAGCTACAGATGAACACGGATGGATACAGATGGTGGGATACCAGGGCCACTTGCCGGCTGGTCCGGGCGCGTGGCGGCCTCCTGCCAGGAGCGTGATCGCACAACGCCCCGTTCAAGGCACTTTCTTAATCCGCGTTAATCTGTGGCTAAGGGGAGCCCGAGCCGCCGTAGACCCACGTTGCGAAGAAACGTGGGGGCCAGCGTAGCAAACGCCAAGCTGCCAATCGCCGAGCCCGGGTGCCCGAACCGATCCGCGGTACCGATGCCATCGCCCGATGGCAGGTTTCTTCGCAACCTGCCCTACGGCGGGCTTCGCTCGGCGCCGGGCGGGATCCCCACCCCGTGCTACCGCGTGCCTGATGTTGTAAACACCCTCTCAATCCGCGTTAATCTGTGGCTAAGCACTGCGGTCGCCCCTGCAGCACTAGCGCCGACCCCAACATCTAGGGATCATGTCCGGTCGTCGCCCGATATAGAGTGTCTGCGGCCGATCTGTGATATCGTCCGCGCAGTTTCGTCGGGCGCGTGCCACAGGCCCGCGCCGTCGGTATCGCGGACCTTGGCCGGGCGCCCCTGCGCCCAGGAGACAACGCCGTTGGCCAGCCCCGCCGGCCTGTTTGCCTCGCCCTCTCGCCTGGTGCTCCTCCCATGAGTTCCCGTGCGCCATCCGATTCGTCCGTCTCCACGGTGGAGATCAAGGGCCGCATGGCGACCCTGACCGTGCTCCGGGTGCTAAGTCTGGATGCGAATCGACTGGGCCCCGATCTGGACCAGCTGCTGGCCCGTTCCCAGGGGCTGTTCGACCGGGCGCCGGTGGTGCTGGACGCCAGTGCCCTGGAGCAGCGGCCGGATCCTGCCGCTCTCCAGGCGGCGCTGGGCCTCATTCGAGAGCGGGCCATGGTGCCGGTCGGCGCAGTGGGCATGGACGAGACGGTCGCCGAGGCCGCGGGTCTCACGCTGATGCGGGGCCTGGAAGGCAGCAGCAGCGCCCGGCGCAGCGCCCCACCGCTGGCCGCACCCGCCGCGGGGGCCAGCCGTCTGGTGAGCGCGCCGGTGCGCTCGGGTCAGCAGATCTATGCCCGGGGCGGCGATCTGGTGGTGCTGGCAGCGGTGAGCGCCGGCGCGGAAGTGCTGGCCGACGGGCATGTGCACGTCTACGGTGCCCTGCGCGGCCGGGCCCTGGCCGGCGTGCAGGGGGACCGGGAGGCGCGCATCTTCTGCCATCAGCTGGGGGCGGAACTGCTGTCCATCGCCGGCAGTTACATGGTCAGCGAACGCCTGCCCCAGGACATGCTGGGTCGGGCGGTGCAGGTGCGGCTGGACGGCGAGCACCTGCGCATCGAGGCGTTGTCGGGGTTACAGGGGGAGCGCTGAGCCGTTCGGCGCTGCCCGCGGTCCGCCTGGGGAGGTTGCTGTCGTGGGAAAGATCATCGTGGTCACTTCGGGCAAGGGCGGCGTGGGCAAGACCACCAGCAGCGCCTCCTTTGCCGCCGGCCTGGCGAATGCAGGCCACCGCACCGCGGTGGTGGATTTCGACGTCGGGCTGCGCAATCTGGACCTGATCATGGGCTGTGAGCGCCGGGTGGTCTACGACTTCGTCAATGTCATCCAGGGCGATGCGAGCCTGGGCCAGGCGCTGATCAAGGACAAGCGGGTGGACGGGCTGTGCATCCTGCCGGCCTCCCAGACCCGCGACAAGGACGCGCTGACCCAGGAGGGCGTGCAGCAGATCCTGGAGCAGCTCGCCGACGACTTCGACTACGTCATCTGCGATTCCCCGGCGGGCATCGAGCGGGGCGCCCATCTGGCCATGTACTTCGCCGACGAGGCGTTGGTGGTGACCAATCCCGAGGTCTCCTCGGTGCGCGATTCGGATCGCGTCATCGGCCTGCTCGCAAGCCGCAGCCGCCGGGCGGAGCAGGGGGCCGAGCCGGTGCGCACCCATCTGCTGATCACCCGCTACTCGCCGGCCCGGGTGGGCCGCGGCGAGATGCTGAGCGTGGCCGATGTACAGGAGATCCTGGCTATCGATCTGCTGGGCGTGATCCCGGAGTCGGAAGGGGTCCTGGAGTCCTCCAACGCCGGCATCCCCGTGATTCTCCAGGACAAGGGCCCTGCAGGGCAGGCCTACCAGGACGCTGTGGCCCGGTTCCTCGGGGAGGAGCGGGAGCACCGCTTCCTGGAGCAGAAGCGCGGCCTGTTCGGACGCCTATTCGGGGGCTAGGACAATGAATTTTCTGAGCTATTTCAGGTCGCAGCGCAAAGGCTCGGCGTCCGTCGCCAAGGAGCGGCTGCAGATCATCGTGGCCCGCGAGCGCGGCAACGGCGGCGGCCCCGACTATCTCCCGGCGCTGCAGAAGGAACTGCTCGCAGTGATCCGCCGCTATGTGGCGGTGGAGCAGGACGCCATCCGCATGTCCGTCGATAAAGAGGGCGACTGCGAGGTGCTGGAGCTGAACATCACCCTGCCCGACACGCCATCCCGCCGGGCCGGGGCCCGCTGACGCAGGCGTCCGGGCCCGTGCGCCGGCACAGGGCGGTGCCGGTCAGCCGCTGCTCTGGCGGGTGACATCCACCTGCAGGCGCAGCCGCTGCCCGGGCTGCAGGTAGGTCTCCCGGTCGATGCCGTTCCAGCGGCACACCGCCGCCACCGTGACGTTGAAGCGCTCGGCGATGCGGTACAGGGAGTCGCCGCGGCGCACGGTGTAGTGCACCGACTGCATCCGCGCGGAGGGCCCGTTGTTCAAGCTCACCGGCCGGCTCGAATCGTTTTCAGTCCAGAGAACCAGCCGCTGCCCGGGGCGCAGGGTGTCCCCCGGAGCGATGCGATTCCAGCTGGAGAGCTGGCGCACGCTCACCCCATAGCGCCGGGAGATCCTCCAGAGAGAGTCGCCCCGGCGTACCCGATGCATCTGCTTGACCCCCGGCCTGTCGCGGCTGGCGAGAGCCGCCCGGCGCTGGGGCTCGCTGAGGCTGTAGGCACCGGCGGCGCGGCGCGCCGCCGGTACCAGCAGATGGTCGCCGGCCCGGATCATGTGCCCCCGGATGCCGTTGATCTGCCTGAGCACCGGCACCGTGGTGCGGTGCGCCCCGGCGATGTGACTCAGGGTCTGGCCGGGACGGACCCGGTGCCGGCGCCACTGCACCCGGTCGGCGGGGTCGACGGCCGCGAGGCCCTGCTGGAAGGCCTCGGCCCGGTCCAGGGGCAGCACCAGGCGATGGGGGCCCTCCGGGTCGGTGGCCCAGCGGTTGTAGCCCGGGTTCAGCCGGTAGATGGCGTCCATGGGCAGGCCCGCCAGTTCGGCGGCCAGGGCCAGGTCGATCTGGCTGTCCAGCTCCAGCACGGCGATGGCGGGCTGGTCGGGAATGCGGGGCAGGTCCAGGCCGTAGGCATCCGCCTGGCGCACCAGGTCGCGGATGGCCAGCAGCCTGGGCACGTAGCCCTCGGTCTCCCGGGGGAGGTCCAGATTCCAGAAATCCACCGGCTTCCCGCGCCGTTCATTGCGCCGCACCGCCCGGCGCACGTTGCCCTCACCGGCGTTGTAGGCCGCCAGCGCCAGCAGCCAGTCGCCGTCGAAATAGTCGTGCAGGTGTTGCAGATAGTTCAGGGCGGCGTCAGTGGCGGCGATCACGTCACGGCGGCCGTCGTACCACCAGGTCTGCTTGAGGCCGAAGTGGCGGCCAGTGCCCGGTACAAACTGCCAGATGCCCGAGGCGCGGCCGTGGGAATAGGCGAACGGCTGGAAGGCGCTCTCCACCACCGGCAGCAGGGCGATTTCCAGCGGCATGCCCCGGGCGCTGACCTGCTCCACGATGTGGTGGAGGAAGGGGCGGGCCCGCTCGGAGACCCGCTGCATGTAGCCCGGCCGGGCGGCGAAGTATTCGAATTCCTGGCGTACCCGCGGATGTGCCGCCCAGGGCAGAGTGAAGCCCTGGCGGATGCGATCCCAGAGGTCCGGCATGGTGACCACGCCGAGTGCGCTCTCCAGGGTGTGATCCATGGGCAGCCCTGGATGGGCGGCAAACAGCACCGGCGGCAGCAAGGCCTCCGGGCCGGGGCCGGCGGGTTCGGTGCCGGCAACGGCCGGCGCCGGCGCTTGGGCCGTGGCCGGTGCGTCCTGCACCGGCAGGAACACGCAGCCGGCCAGGCCGGCCGCCGCGACTGCCGCCCCCAGGCGGCCGAGCAGGACGGTGGGCATGCGGTGCTCGCTCTTCTTGCTGTTGGTGTGCAGGCAGCGCGTCCCGGGGCGCGCTGCCTGGCCCGCTACCCGAAAAATAGCCCGGAGCCAGGCGGCGGTTCTGCGCGCTGCTTCACGCCACGCCCGGTCGTATCGGTCGCGCCACACTAGCGCAATCGGCAACTGCTCTCCAGCCGGCGGAGGCTGAAGCAGGCCGGTTCCGGTGTGGTGAGCTCCGGCGCTAAGGTATCCTTGCTTCGATTACGACAGCCGCAGAACCTTGGGCCGAATCCGATGATGCATCCATGAAGAGCCTGCAGGACTGGTTCCGGACCCGGTTGGGCCGCCTGGTGGTGCGGGCGGAGTGCGACATGCTGGCGCGGCGCCTGGCGGGCATTCACTCCCGGCGCATGCTCCAGGTGGGGGCCTTCGGGGACGGCCAGCGTCCGGCCCTGTTCGGCGACACCCGCCAGTGGCTGCTGGACCGTTGGCCCGGCGGGCCGGTGGACATCGCCGCGGACCCCGCCGAACTGCCGTTCACATCCGACTCGCTGGACGTGGTCGTCCTGATCCACCAGCTGGAGTTTCGGGACGCCCCCCATCCGGTGCTGCGCGAGGCGGAGCGCGTGGTGGCTCCCGAGGGCCACCTGCTGGTGATGGGGTTCAACCCGTTCAGCTTGTGGGGCCTGCGCCGGCTGCTGGCCGGTGGCCGAGCGGACCCGCCATGGGGCGGGCGCGCCATCGGATCCCGCCGGGTCGAGGACTGGCTGCGCCTGCTGGGCCTGGACGTGCTGGGCACCGACGGCCTGGTATTCCCGCCCCCGGTCAATGCCCGGCTGCTGCTGGACCGGGTGGATTCCCTGGAGCGCTGGGGCCGGCGTTATCTACGCCGCGGCGGCGGCGTCTACCTCACCATGGCCCAGAAGCGGGTGCAGGCCATCCCGCCCGTGGGATTGGTCTGGAGGCGGCCGAAGCTGGCCGTCCTCCCCGGCGGGATGGCGGCTCCGACGAGGCGCAGTCGGCACCATGGCTGAGCGCGGCACCCGGTACCCGGCGCCAGGCGCTGCGCGAGCCCTCGCTGCATGACGGATCGCAATGCGCCCGTGGAGATATTCACCGACGGCGCCTGCCGGGGGAACCCGGGGCCCGGCGGTTGGGGGGTGGTGCTGCGCCACGGTGGCCGGGAGCGCACCCTGCACGGCGGCGAGTCCCGCACCACCAACAACCGCATGGAGCTGATGGCCGCCATCCGTGCCCTGGAGGCCCTGCGCCGGCCCTGCCAGGTGGTGCTCACCACCGACTCCGAGTATGTGCGCAAGGGCATCACCGAGTGGCTTCCCCAGTGGAAGCGCCGCGGCTGGCGCACCGCGGCCCGCAAGCCGGTAAAGAACGAGGACCTGTGGCGCCGGCTCGACGAACTGGCCGCCGCCCACGAGGTCCAGTGGCGGTGGGTCCGCGGCCACTCCGGCCACGACGGCAACGAGCAGGCCGACCGGCTGGCCAACCGGGGCATAGACGAATTCTCCGGCTGACCCGGCACGCCTGACGCACCCTTTGCGCAAGACTCTGGAGCGACCGGGCATGCGGCACGTCATCCTGGACACCGAGACCACCGGCCTGGAGCCCGCCGAGGGCCACCGCATCATCGAGATCGGCTGCCTGGAGCTGGTGCACCGCCGGCCCAGCGGCCGGCGCTTTCACCACTACCTGAATCCGGGCCGGCCGGTGGATCCCGGTGCCGTCGAGGTGCACGGCCTGGATGACCGCTTCCTGGCCGACAAGCCGCACTTCCACGAAGTGGTGGAGGAGTTCCTGGACTTCATCCGCGGCGCCGAACTGGTGATCCACAACGCACCTTTCGACGTCGGCTTCCTGGATGCGGAACTGGCCCGCCTGGGGGCCCAGTGGGGTGGGGTGGCGGACTACGCCACGGTGACCGACACCCTGGCCAAGGCCCGTACCCTGCACCCGGGCCAGCGCAACAGCCTGGACGCCCTGTGCAAACGCTACCAGGTGGACAACTCCGGCCGGGAACTGCACGGCGCCCTGCTGGACGCCGAGCTGCTGGCGGACGTCTACCTGGCGATGACCGGCGGCCAGGGCAGTCTCGGCCTGGATACCCGGGGCGGCGCCGCGGGCGCCGCCGGCGCAGCCGAGGCGCCCCGGCCGCTGCCTGCAGACCGGCCCCGCCTGGCGGTGCCGGAGCCGAGTCCTGAGGAACTGGCCGCCCACCAGGCCTGGGTGGAGCGCCTCGACGAGGCGCTCGGCAGCCCCTGCCGGTGGCGCACCCTGGACATGCCGCCCGAGGCCGGCCCGTGAACGCCCCCGGCCTGCTGGATCCGGGCCGCGTGAGGGCGGTCACTTTCGATCTGGACTTCACCCTCTGGGACCTGAGCCACGTCATCGTCCGGGCCGAGGAACTCACCCATGGGTTCCTGGAGAAGCACTACCCCGAGGCGGCCCGGCGCTATTCCGTCGAGCAGGTGCGCGAGCTGCGCTCCCGGCTCGCGGAACAGCGCCCGGAGCTGCGCCACAATGTCACCGAGCTGCGCCGGGCGGCCCTGGCCCAGGTGGCCCGCGACAGCGGCTACGGGGACTCGCTGGTGGAGGAGGCGTTCCGGGTGTTCCTGGACGCGCGCCACGACGTGGTGCTCTACGAGGACGTCCGGCCCACTCTGGAGGCATTGCGGGGCCGCTTCGTGCTGGGGGCGGTGACCAACGGCAATGCCGACCTGCGCCGGGTGGGGCTGGGCGCCTACTTCGATTTCTCCCTGTCGGCGGTGGAGGTGGGCGCGGCCAAACCCTCTCACCTGATCTTCGAGGCGGCCTGCTCCCGGGCGGGCGTGGCGCCTGGCGCCGTGGCCCACGTGGGCGACGAGGTGGAGAGTGACGTGGTGGGGGCCGCCACCCATGGCATGGTGCCAGTGTGGCTGAACCGCGACCGCTCGCCCTGGCCGGCGGGGCAGGAACACCTTCCCCATGTGGAACTGGCGGACCTGGCCTCGCTGGCGCGTCTGCTCGCTCCCTGAAGGGGGGCCGGTAAAATTGAAGTCGCTGTGCCCTGCCCCGCCCCCGTAGCCCCACGTTGCGGAGAAACGTGGGGGGGCACTTTCGCCAACCTCCGGTGCTCCGCTGCCAGCTCCCTGCGGGAGGCCCGCCCCCGGGCCGATCGAGCGCCGAGGAGCGCCGTCAAGCGGCGATCAGCCGAGAAGCTGAGAGACAGACATGATCGGCTCCCCGCCCATGGCTGCGCTCGGCGAGCAGGCTGTTAAACTAGCCGCCCTCCGGTGCGCGCAGCCCCGGCCTGGTCGCCCCGCTGTCTCCCGTCAGCGGCCCGCTCCGAGCAGTTTCGAAATCTCCGGTCCAGCGTCCCATGAACGATCCTGCAAGCCAGCAGCCGCCGCGCCCGGAGGGCACGATCCGGCTCGGCGTCAGTGCCTGCCTGCTGGGGGAGAGCGTGCGCTATGACGCGGGCCACAAGCGCAGCTCGTTCGTGGCCGATCTGCTGCCCCGGTACTTCCAGCTGGTGCCGGTGTGTCCGGAGGTGGCCATCGGCCTGGGAGTGCCGCGCCAGCCGATCCGCCTGGAGGGTTCCCCGGAGGCGCCCCGGGCGGTGGGCAGCCGCACCCCGGAGCTGGACGTCACCGATGCGCTTACCGACTGCGGCCGGCGTATGGCGGCGGAGTTGCCGGACATCAGCGGCTATGTGCTGAAGAGCCGCTCCCCCAGCTGCGGCATGGAGCGGGTGCGGGTCTACGCCCGGGGCGGCGGCGCCGCCCGCAACGGCCGGGGGCTCTATGCCGCCGCGTTCATGGCGGCCCAGCCGCTGCTGCCGGTGGAGGAAGAGGGCCGGCTCAACGACCCGGTGCTGCGCGAGAGCTTCGTCGAACGGGTGTACGCCTACCGGCGCTGGCAGGAGCTGCTGGCGGCAGGCGCCAGTGCCGAGCGCCTGGTGGACTTCCATACTCGCCACAAGCTGGTGCTCATGGCCCACGGCCAGGAGCGCCTGCGGGAACTCGGCCGGCTGGTGGCATCGGCCGGCGAACGGGATCCGGAGGCGCTCGCACGGGAGTACGGAGAGCGCT
This sequence comes from uncultured Ectothiorhodospiraceae bacterium, assembly GCA_964487155.1. GTDB lineage: Bacteria > Pseudomonadota > Gammaproteobacteria > Nitrococcales > Nitrococcaceae > CAZAQB01. The sequence goes on along the minus strand of CAZAQB010000027.1, from coordinate 13,176 downwards.
TCATGGCCGCGCTGTCCTACCGGGCCACCCGGCGCCGGCACACCGATGTGCTGTTCCACCTGATGGGCTATCTCAAGCGCAGCCTGGAGGCGGGCGACAAGGCCGAGCTGGTGGAGCTGATCCATGACTACCGCCGGGGGCTGGTGCCTCTCATCGTGCCGGTGACGCTGTTGCGCCACCATTTTCGCCGCCACCCGAACCCCTACGTGGAGCGCCAGGTCTACCTTTCGTGGCAGCCGGCGGGGCTCAGCCTCTGGAACCACATCTGACGGACTCGCCCGCCCCGTCCACGAAGGATGCCGCCTCGATGACCCGATTCCAGCTGCTGCGCCTCTTGCTGCCCCTGGTGATCCTGCTGCTGTCGGCGGCGGTGGTGGGGGCCCTGGTGGCGACCCGGCCCGAGACCCAGAGCGAGCCGGCCCGGGAGCCGGTGCGCAGCGTCGGCGCCATGGCAGTCAATCCGGCCCCGCATAGCCCCGTGGTGCGCCTCTACGGCCGATTGGAGTCCCCGTCCCGGACCCGGCTCAACGCGGCGCTCACCGCCGATGTGCTGGCCGTGCCGGTGCGCGACGGGCAGACCTTCGTCCGGGGGGAGCTGCTGGTGCGGCTGGACGACGCCGACGCCCGGCTCGCCGTGCGCCAGCGGGAGGCGGACGTGGCGGAGCTGGAAGCTCAGCTGCGGGCCGAGCGTGCGCGCCACCGCTACGACCGGCAGGCCGTGGACGACGAGCAGCGGCTGCTGGAGCTCGCGCGCCGGGAGGTGGCCCGCCAGGAGGACCTGGCCGCCAGGGAGCTCAGCTCCGCGGCCGCCGTGGACGCCGCCCGCCGGGAGCTGGCCCGCCAGGAGCTGGCGCTGACCCTGCGCGAAGAGACCGTGGCCACCTTCGAGGCCCGCATCGGCGCCCTGGAAGCGCGCCTGGAACGGGCCCGGGCGGCACTGGACACGGCCCGGCGGGATCTGGCCCGCACCCGGATCAGCGCGCCTTTCGACGGCCGGGCGGCCTCCGTGGAGGTGGCGGCCGGTGGCCGGGTGCGGCCGGGGGATGCGCTGCTGACGGTCTACGACACGGCGGATCTGGAAGTGCGGGCGACCCTGCCGGCGGCCCATGTGGCGCGGGTCCGGGAGGCCCTGGCCGAAGGCCGGGCGCTGGAGGCGGTGGCCCGAGTGGACGGCCGGGCGCTGCAGGTGCGCCTGGTGCGCCTGGCGGGCCTGACGGTGGCCGGCGCGGCTGGCGTGGAGGCAATCTTCCAGGTGCAGGGCGGCGAGCCGCGGGTGGCCCTGGGGCGGTTCGCCTCAGTGAGCCTGCGTCTGCCGCCGGTGGCGGGCAGCATCGCCGTGCCCTTCCAGGCCTTGTACGGCATCGACCGGCTGTACCGGGTGCAGGACGGGCGCCTGGCGGCGGTGAGCGTGGAGCGCCTGGGGGAGGCGCCCGGCCCGGACGGCACTCCCCGGGCCCTGGTGCGCTCGGATGCGTTGCGCGCCGGCGAGCGCATCGTCACGACCCAGCTTCCCGAGGCCACCGACGGCCTGCGGGTGCAGATCGTCGAGGACCGCTGAGGCCGTGAGCGGCACCGACTTCCTCGCCCGCTTCGCCCGCCACCGGGTGGCCTCCAACCTGCTGATGCTGAGCATGATGGCCGCCGGGCTGTGGGCCCTGGCCGGCCTCAATGCCCAGTTCTTCCCCAACTTCGACATTTCCACCATCCAGGTGCGGGTGGAGTGGCGCGGCGCTGCGGCCGAGGACGTGGAGGAGGGCCTCACCACGCCCCTGGAGGACGAACTCCGGGACGTCGACAACCTCAAGCGCATGACCTCCACCTCGGTGGAGGGGCTGGCTTCGCTGAGCCTGGAGTTCGAGGAGGGCACCGACATGTCCTCCGCCCGCGCCGATGTGGAGGAGCGGGTCGCCCGGGTGCGCAACCTGCCCTCCGAGGCGGAGGATCCGCGGGTCACCCGCATCATCAGCTACAGCCCCATCGCCCGGGTGCTGTTCAGCGGCGAGGTGCCCCGGCAGACGCTGCGTGCCATCGCCCGCCGGGGCGAAGCGGAGTTGCTGGCCCGCGGCGTGGCCAAGGTCAGCGTCAACGGCATCCCCGAACAGGAGATCACCATCGGCGTGAGCGGTGAGCGGCTGCGTGATCTGGGCGTCTCGCTGGATCGGCTGGCGGCCCGGGTGGCCGCCCAGAGCCGGGACATCCCCGCCGGTGAAGTGGGCGACGACCAGGTGGCCCGGCAGCTGCGCAGCCTGGACGAGCGGGAAGACGTCACCGGGTTCTC
>CAZAQB010000027.1:0-10798 GCA_964487155.1 uncultured Ectothiorhodospiraceae bacterium | reverse complement strand
AACGGCGCCGGCGGCCTGGTGCTGGTGGTGGCCATCCTGTTCCTGTTCCTGAACGGCCGGGTGGCGTTCTGGGTGACAGTGGGCATCCCCGCCTCCTTCCTGGCGGCCCTGGCGGTGCTCTACCTGATCGGCGGCAGCATCAACATGGTCAGCCTGTTCGGCATGATCATGAGCCTGGGCATCATTGTCGACGACGCCATCGTGGTGGGGGAGGACGCCCTGGCGCACCACGAGATGGGGGAGAGCGCCCTGCAGGCGGCCGAGGGCGGTGCACGGCGCATGCTGGCGCCGGTGATGTCCTCGTCGCTGACCACCATCGCCGCCTTCCTGCCGCTGATGTCGGTAAGCGGCATCATCGGCGCCATCCTGTTCGACATCCCGCTGGTGGTGATCTGCGTCATCGTGGCCTCGCTGGTGGAGAGCTTCCTGGTGCTTCCGGGCCACCTGCGGGGGTCCTTCTCCAAGGCCAGGCGCGGCGAGGAGGGTGCGGTGCGCCGGCGCCTGGACGCCGGCTTCAACCGCTTCCGGGACCACCACTTCCAGCCGCTGGCCCGGCAGGCCATCCGTTATCGCTGGACCACCCTGGCCCTGGCGGTGGGCGTGCTGGCGGCCACGCTGGCCCTGGTGCCCGGCGGCCGGCTCGCCTTCACCTTCTTCCCCAGCGTGGAGGGCAACCTGGTGTTCGGCAACGTGAGCTTCGCCGCGGGCACGCCTGCCGACCGGGTGGAAGCCTACCTGCAGCGGGTGGAGCAGGCGGTGCAGGATACCGATGCGCAGTTCGGCGGCGAGCTGGTGGTGGCCGCCGTGACCCGCCGGGGCACCACCTTCAGCGGCGACCCCCGGGAGCTGCTCACCGGTGATCGCTTCGGATCGGTGGTGGTGGAGCTGGTCTCCCCGGACGCTCGGGAGGTGCGCAACGCCGAGTTCATCCGCGCCTGGCAGGCCCGGCTCCCCAGGGTGCCCGGCCTTGAGGAAATGGTGTTCCGGGAGCCCCGCCAGGGCCCTCCCGGCAGCCCCATCGACGTGGAAATGTCCGGCGCCCCGGTGGAGATCCTGAAGCAGGCCGCCGAGCAGGTGAAGACGGTGCTGGAGGGCTACCCCGGGGTCAGCGCGATCGCCGACGATCTGCCTTACGGCCGCCAGCAGCTGATCTACCGGCTGACCCCGGAGGCCCGTGAGCTGGGCATGACGGTGGACGATGTGGGCCGGCAGCTGCGGGCGGCCTACGCCGGCGAGCTGGTGCAGATCTTCCAGGACGGCCGCGACGAGGTGGAGGTACGGGTGCGCCTGCCGGAGCGCGAGCGTGGCCGGCTGGACTCCCTCGCCGAACTGAGCCTGCGCACCCCGAGTGGTGGCTTTGCCCCCCTGTCCACCCTGGTGGAGCTGGATGCCCGGCAGGGTTTCGAGGCCCTGCGCCACGCGGAGGGCCGCCTGGCAGTGCGGGTGACCGCCGAGGTGGATAATCAGCTGAACAATGCCAACCGCATCCTGGCCGAGCTCGACCAGGGGCTGCTGGCGGAGCTGCGCAACCGCTACAACATCGACAGCGCCTTCGAGGGCCGCGCCCGGGAGCAGCGCGAGACCCTGGACGACATGGCCCGGGGCGCCGCCTTCGCCCTCGCCATGATCTATGTGATCCTGGCCTGGGTGTTCGGCTCCTACGGCTGGCCGCTGGTGGTCATGGCCATCATGCCCTTCGGGCTGATCGGGGCGCTGCTGGGCCACTTCGTGATGGGGCTTGACGTGACGCTGCTGTCGCTGTTCGGCATCTTCGGGCTGATGGGCATCATCGTGAACGATTCCATCATTCTGGTGACCTTCTACAAGCAGCTCCGCGAGCGGGGCATGGCCGTCGACGAGGCCCTGGTGGAGGCGGCCCGGCTGCGGCTGCGGGCGGTGCTGCTGACCTCGCTCACCACCATCGGCGGCCTGCTGCCGCTGCTGTTCGAGACCTCGCTGCAGGCCCAGTTCCTGATCCCCATGGCGGTGTCCATCTCCTTCGGCCTGGCGGGAGCCACGGCGCTGGTGCTGTTCGTGGTGCCGGCCCTGCTGTCGGTGCACGAGTCCGTGGCCGGCCACCGGGTGGCGCCGGCGGAAGGCTGGCCCGAGGATGACCCGCTGCACCACCAGCGCGCGGAGGAGGGTGCCCATGACTGAGCGGCGCATCGGAGTCATTGTCATCGGCGACGAGCTGCTCACCGGCAAGCGCCAGGACAAGCACTTCCCCCAGGTGGTGCGCATGCTCGGCAAGCGCGGCATGGAACTCGCCTGGGCGCGCTTCCTGGGTGACGACCCCGCCCTCATCACCCGCAGCCTGCGGGAGACCCTGGCGGCCGGCGACATCGTGTTCAGCTTCGGCGGCATCGGCGCCACCCCCGACGACCGCACCCGGCAGTGCGCCGCCGAAGCCCTGGGGGTGGGGCTGGCCTTCCACCCCCAGGGCGTGGCCGAGCTGGAGGCCCGCTTCGGCAGACCCGTCGAACCGGCCCAGCGGCTGCGCCTGGTGGAGTTCCCGGAGGGCGCCGAGATCATCCCCAACCCGGTGAACCGGGTGCCCGGCTTCTCGGTCCGAGACCACCACTTCGTGCCCGGCTTCCCGAGCATGGCCTGGCCGATGGTGGAGTGGGTGCTGGACAGCCGCTACGGCCACCTCCACGCCCCCGGCGCCGTGGCCGAGCAGGCCATCACCGTCCAGGCCAGGGAGAGCGAAGTGATTCCCCTGATGGAGGCCTTCGTCGAGCGCCACCCGAAGCTCAAGCTCTCCTGCCTGCCCAGCGCCGAGCCCGGCGAGTTCCGCCTGGAGCTGGGCCTGCGGGGTCCGGCGGCGGAGGTGGCGGAGGCCATGCCGGAACTGCGCGCCGAAGTGGAGCGCCTGGGGCTGCCGTGGGAGACCGTGGTGCTGGCGGCCGGCCGGGACTGAGCGGCCGCCGCCTCAGGGCAGCCCCGACAGTACCTGGCGTGCCCGGGCGTCCCAGGTGTGGCGCTCCAGGAAGCGTTCCCGGGCCTGCCGGCCCAGTCGTTGCCGGCGCTCCGGGTCGTCCAGCAGAGCGGTGAGAGCCTCGCGCCAGGCCGCCAGGTCGTCCCAGGGGACCAGCCAGGCGGTCCGGTCATGGTCCAGAATGGCGCTCACTGCCGGCGTCTTGCTGGCCAGGATGGGCCGGCCCTGGGCCATGTACTCGAACAGCTTCAGCGGCGATGTCCAGCGCCCGATGTCCCGGCCCCGCGGGGTGAGGATGCGGGGCTGCAGGGGCGCCAGCAGCACTTCCAGCCGGGCATAGCAGCTGGCGAGCTCGGCATGGGCCAGGTGGCCGTGGAAGTGCAGGTTGGGCGCGGCGTACGTCGCGCGCAGCGCCGCCACCAGGGATGGCTCGCCGCCGATGATGTGGAAATCCACCTGGGGCAGGAGCGGGGCCAGGGCAGCGGCCTGCTCCGCCCCCTTGCCGGGCAGGAGGCTGCCCACGTAGCCCACCTGGGGCGCCTGCCAACGACCCGGCCAGGGTTCGCGGGGTGCGGCCGGCGGCGCCGGGTCGGCCGCGTCGTGGGCCACGATGACCTGTTCCGGCGGCAGCTCGGGAAACCGCCTCAGGTACTCGTCCCGCAGCGCTTCGCAGATCACCACCAGCCGGCGGAACGCGAGGGACTCCACGAGCTGGCGTTCCAGCCTCCAGCGAGCCGCAGAGTGAGGTGGCTGGTGGCTCTCATACACCAGTGGCCGGCCTTCAGAGGCCACCGCCAGCAGGGCGCGGGGGTGACGGCCGTAGTACAGCTCCGGTATCGGCAGTCCACGCCCCGCCGCGGCCACCCGCCAGCCGAACCGGTGGGGGGTGGAGGTCAACCCCGCTGGCGCCATTCCCGCCAGCGCCCGCAGGGGGTCGCTCCAGCGCATCCCCGGGTCCAGCCGGTGCAGGCCGAATGCGCCGGCGGGCACACCGTAGGCCTCGAAGATTTCCGTATCCGTCGCCGCCGTGCCTGGGTCGCGGCACAGAAGTTCCACCTTGTGGCCGGCTCGGCCAAAGGCGCCGCACATGCGCATCACGTGCACGGCATTGGCGGCCTCGGAGGGCACTGCCCCGTAGTGCAGGTAGTGCAGCCTCACGGCGCCGGGGCACTTGCCGGTTCAGGCTGCGCTCCCGGGCAGCCCAACAGGCCCAGGTACCGGTCCAGGGTGCGTTTCATGGAAAACGCCTGGGCCCGGCCCGCCAGGGCCGCCCGGTCCGCCGGTGTGTCCAGCGTGGCGGACATGGCGCTGGCCAGGGCGCCGGTATCGCCCACCGGGGTGAGCCGGCCCCAGCGTCCCTGCTCGAGGATCTCCGCGGGGCCGCTGGGGCAGTCGGTGCTCACCACCGGGCAGCCGCAGGCCATGGCCTGGATGAGTACGCCGGGCAGCCCTTCGTAGCGGGAGCTAAGCGTGAACAGCGCCGCCCGGGCCATGAAGGCGAAGGGGTTGTCTACGAAGCCCGGCATGTCCAGATCGCCGGCGATGCCGAGCTGCCGGGCCAGGGTGCCCAGCGCCCGCCGGTCCCGGCCCTCTCCCAGCAGCACCAGGCGGGCCGGGCGCTGGCGGCGCAGCGCCGCGAAGGCCCGCAGCAGGGTGGGGAAGTCCTTCTGGTAGTGCAACCGCCCGGCCGCCAGCACTACCGGCGGCCCGTCGGGTGTGTCCAGCCACGGGTGTCCGGAGGGCTTGGCCGCCTGGCGGGCCAGTTCCGGCGTGACTACCGGGTTGTAGATCACCGGCAGACGCTCGGCCGGCAGGCCGGTGAGGGCTTGCAGGTCCGCTGCCACGCCCCGGGACACGCAGATAACCTGCTCGGCCCGCGGATAGAGGCGGCGGATCGGATTGAGGGCGAGGCGCTTGCGCGGAGTGCGTCCGGCCCGCAGGTAAACGCTCAGCTGGGTGCGCTGGGACAGAAGCAGCCGGCCCGGGCTGCCGGCCAGGGCGTGGGCGCAGGCGGCGGCCAGATTGCCGTAGTGCTGAGCCGCCAGCAGCACGTCCGGGCGCTGGTGTTGCAGGTAATCCGCCAGGGCCGGTATGGCGCCCAGCACCCGGGGCGAACCGGGTAGCCAGGGTATCGGGCCCAGGGCGCGGAGTAGTTCCCCGTTGCCCAGCAGTCGTGGCAGGCAGGCCTGGGCGAGCCTCGCTTCCAGGTTCACCAGGTGCACGCCGGGCGGCACATGGTCCTGGTAGGCCCCGCTGCCGTACGCCACGACCAGGTCCACCCGGAACTCGCGTTGCACAAGTTCCCGAGCCAGATCCAGCAGCACCCGCACCGGCCCGACCCCGGCAAGGGAACGCAGGAACAAGGCGACATGGCGGGTCTCGGTTGGCATGGACGGGCCAGGATGGCCTCCGGGTCAGCCCGGGATAGGGCATCGGCACCCTCACCCGAAGGTTTCACAAATTTGCACCGATCTCCCTTGTCTCTTGGTCCCACAAGGAATCTTTTCTCAGTCGGCCGTACTCACCGATACGCCGCTCCTTCGAAAAGTCCCTCGTGAAACCAATATCCTACGCGATATCAGCACAAATTCATGAAATCTTCGGGCTAGGTGAGAGTTTCAGCCCTGGCAAGAGCATGTTTTTCCGGTAGGCTTTGCTGCCGGCCGCGGGGTTACGCGGCGCCAGAGAGCGGTTGGGGACCAGAACGGATGGAAGGCTACGGACGCCGCGCCGACTACGAGCGCGACTATTACCGGACTCGAGACGCGGCCACACGGCCTGTGGCCCGGGCAGTAACCAGCCGGCTGCTGGGCCTGGTGCCTCCGGTGCGCTCGGCAGTGGACTTCGGCTGCGGTGTGGGGGCCTGGCTGGCGGCGCTGCGCGAGCAGGGCGTGGAGCGCGTGCTGGGCCTGGACGGTGACTGGGTGAGCCGGGACCTGCTGGCCATCGAGCCCGCGGAGTTCTGCCCGGCCCGCCTGGAGCAGCCCAAGGAACTCGGAGAGCGCTTCGATCTGGCGATTTCCCTGGAAGTGGCGGAGCACCTCCCGCCGGAGACCAGCGCCGGGTTCGTCGACAACCTCACTCGAGCCGCCGACCTGGTTCTGTTCTCCGCCGCCATCCCCGGCCAGGCGGGAACCCGCCACGTGAACCTGCGTTGGCAGAGTGAATGGCAGGCCCTGTTCCGGGAGCGGGGCTACCGGGCATTCGACGTGCTGCGCCCGGCCCTGTGGAACGATACCTCCGTACCCTGGTACTACCGCCAGAACATGCTGGTCAATGCCCGGGCCGCGCGGGCCGACCTGTGTCAGCCTCTGGAGCAGGCGGCGGCCGGGGCCGAGCCGGTCCTGGTCGATCTGGTGCATCCGGAGCTGCACATGCGCTTGGTGCGCAAGCAGCGCTCGGTCCGCAAGCTTCTGAAATTGCTCGCTCGCAGGCTCGGGGAGCGACTTACAGGGCGCCCCTCCGGCAGCTTCTGATCCCCTGGCGTTGCGGCCTTGGCCAGGTACCCTGAGTCGGACTTCCCTGGCTGCCTCGCGAGGTCAGAGCGCTGCCCGCAGGTGGCGGCCCAGTAGACGCCCCCCGACTCTGACGGGTCAGCGCAGTGCCCGGGACCGCAGCAGTCGCCACAGAGCCACCCACCCGAACACCAGGGGGTGGCGGCGCAGGCGGTTGGTCACCGGCACGTCCAGCCCCGTGTGGCGCTGTATTTTCCAGGCTGCGTAGTCCACCCCGCCGTCGAACGTGAACGCCGCCTTGGCGAGCCGGGCCACGGACAGGGCCTTGCCCTGCCAGCGGCGCGCCGCCCAGCGCCGGCGGGCGCGGCGGCGCTGCCGGAAATCGGCCGGCGAGCGGTAGCGGTCGTCCCCCGCGGCCTCCAGCAGGCCGGCCCCGGCGGCGGCCTCGGTGCGGGCCCGGTAGTCGGCCAGTTCGCGCCCCACCAGCTCCGCGGTCCGGCCGGCGGCCTCCGGGCGCAGCTCCGAGCGGTAGCTCAGACGAAGGCCGCTGACCCAGAGCTGTTCGGCGCTGAACTCGCCGTTGAGACAGGGGGCGGCTTCCGCCAGGAAGGTGGTGGTGGCGCTGGCCAGGGCCGCCTCCATGCGCCGGCGCACCGCGTCGTTCCGGGCATGGCCGATGCGCACCGGCTGCGCGAAGCGCCCCCAGAGGTAGGGGTGGAACCAGCCGGCCGTGCCCCGCTCCAGGTCTTCCAGCGAGAGCACCGCGTGCTTCACCCGCAGGGCACCGGCGGTGCTGTCGCATTCCAGGTAGAACACATTGGGCGGCAGCCAGCGGTTGGCGAGGGGCAGCCAGCGCCCGGAGTAGGCGTTGGCGTAGTCGTCCACGACCGCGTAGGCGTCCACCAGCCCGTCCAGCAGATCGCCGCTGCGCAGGCAGGACCCGTAGAACAGCACCCCCTGCAGGGAATCTGCAAACCGCAGGCGCAGCGCCTCCACCACGGCTTGCAGGGCCGCCGGCGCCGGCCGGGCTGCCTGTTCGGCGACGCAGTGCAGCAGAGGATTATCCGCAGTGGCGGTCATGAGCCTGCGTGCCCCAGGCCGGCGAAGGGCACGGGACCAGCCGCCCGGATCTGCAGCGCACCGCCATGTTCCGGGGCGGGGTAGAGCTCACCGTCCACCACCATCGGCCCGTCCAGTTCCAGCTCGAGATGATCCAGGTTCCAGCTCCGGTAGCCGTGCTGGGGGAGCAGGCGCCGACCGGGGCGCCCGCGCAGCAGGGCCGGCAGGCTCCGCAGCAGCCGCCGCGGCGGGTGGGCCACGACAGTGCAGCGCAGGCCCCCAGGGCCCTGGCCCCAGTAGGGGCGGGCGCCGAACAGCAGCCGGTCCAGGGCCGTGACCAGAATGAGAAACTGCTCGCCCTCGTGCACCTGCACACCGTCCAGCACCAGCCGTGCCGAGAGCGGCGCCCGGCGCCCGTGACTACGGCCCGACAGCAGCGGCAGCAGCACCCGCAGCACCGCCAGGGCGGAGGCCTTCTCGCCGGTAACTCCCAGGCGACCCCGGACCCGCTCGCGGAAGTAGTTCACCCCGGCGGCGATGGCCCCCGCCCCAAGGAACAGGCCCACCACCGGCGCCGTTCCAGGCCGCTCCAGGCACAGCACCGGGCGGGGGCGGACGCTCACACCCCGGTTCGCCTCCAGTTGACGGGCGAGGGATTCCAGCAGGGCGCCAGGCGAACCCCGAAGCCGCAGATCCCGGGCGGTCATGTTGGTGGTGCCGCCGGGGATGGGCAGCACCGCCGGCCACGGCCCCGGGTAGAGGTGGCTGAGGGCGGCCTGCAGCGTGCCGTCGCCGCCGATCACCACCAGCAGGTGCGTGGGGTCCAGGGAGTCCAGGGCATCGGTGACTTGCGCCGGAGTGACTGCCTCGCGGTAGCGCTCGCCGGCGAGGCGCCGGCCCTGGCGCCGGACCCGCTCCAGGTCCTTGCGGACCCGGCCGGCGGCAGGGTTGCACAGCACCGCCACGCTCGTGGGATGCAGTGTCGCCGGCTGCGCCTCAGCCGCCATCTGCTCCCAACGGCACCCGGGTGAAGGTGCGCACCGCCAGGCGTTGCCGATCCCGTACCGGGTCCACCTGGCTCATCCACGACTCCAGGGGGCCCCGGCGGCGGGCCTGGTGCGCCACCAAGAGCCGCAGGGCGAGGAACAGCGTGGAGACCAGGTGCCAGGCGGCCACGCCCCACAGGCCCAGGTCCGGGCGGCCGGCGGCGGCGCCGGCGGTGAGCAGGATCAGGTTGGGGTTGCGCCGGGCGGTGATCAGCCGGTTGAAGGAGTCCACCGGCCGCCAGATGAACAGGGAAAACGGCGCCAGCCAGAGCTGGAAGGTGCCCTCGCACAGGCGCCCCGCGATGTAGCTGGCGAAGATCAGCACGATCACCGTGGCGAGTCCCGGCTGCAGGGCCCACGAATCCGCCAGCGCGAGGCCCCAGGCGAGATACCACAGCGGCGGGTGCACCAGGTCCAGGCCGTGGTCCAGCAGGTCGCCGAAGCGGCTGGAGGTGACGGTGACCCGGGCCAGCTTGCCGTCCACGGTATCGAGGAAGGTCATGATCCAGCCCGCCACCAGGCCGAGGGCGTACTGGCCCTGGTAGAAGGCGACGCCGGCGGCCACCGCCAGCACCAGGCTCAGCAGGGTGACGTGGTTGGGCTGCAGGCCCAGCGCCACGCAGCCCCGGGTCACCGCCCGGGCGGGGGCCGGCCACAACCACTTGGTCACCAGATCGGTCACGCCCTTGTAGGAACCGGCGAACAGCTCCCGCTCCAGGGCCGGGCGGTCGTCAGCCGTGATGGGCAGCACCTGGGGCGGGGAGACGTTACGCAGCCGCTGCTCGTAGCCGCCGGCAAGCTCCGTGGCCCCGAGCCGGGGCAGGCCGTCCTGCGCAGCATCCTGGCGGCCCTCCACCAGAGGCACCACCCGTTCCAGGGGGCCGCGCGCGGCCACCACCGGGCCGCCGGCCCGGGCGGTCACCGCCACCGGTTCGCAGCGATTCAGCAGGGATGCCACCACCCGGGCGTCGAACAGGTGATCGCCGCGCAGCGCCAGCACGTCCGAATCGCCCGCCAGCGGCTGGCGGTCGTCGACGAGCTGCCCGGCGGGCTGGCGTGCCAGGATGCGGCGCAGCCGCTCCCGTCCGCTCAGTCCCCACAGGACCACGTCGCTGTCACCGATGATGAGCACCGGAATCTGTTCGGTCATGGTCTGCTGGATCGTCCCCACGCGGGCTGTGGCGGAAAAGGCGCTGAGTATAATGGTGCGATGCCTGATTCGACACCGAGTGACCCGAACACGGCCTTCACCCTGGCTCATCTCTCGGATTTGCACCTGACCTCCCTGGACCAGGTGCGAGCCCGCGAGCTGCTGGGCAAGCGGGTGCTGGGCTACCTGTCCTGGCACTGGCACCGCCGCCACGAGCACCTGCCGGAGGTGCTGGAGCGGCTGGCGGAAGACGTCCGCGCCCAGCATCCCGACCATGTGGCGGTCACCGGCGACCTGACCCAACTGGGGACGCCCCTGGAGTGCCGCCAGGCCCGCGAGTGGCTGGAGGGCTTCGGGGATCCGGCGACGGTGAGCGCGGTGCCCGGCAACCATGATGCCTACGTGGCGGCGCCCTGGGAGGAGACGCAGGGTCTGTGGGCAGCCTACATGGCCGGTGACGACACCGGGGAGGGTTTCCCGTTCCTGCGCCGTCGCGGGCCCGTGGCGCTGATCGGGCTGTCCAGCGCCCGCCCCACGGCCCCGTTCCTGGCCAGCGGCCGGCTGGGCGCCGAACAGCTCGCCGGGCTGGAGCAGCTGCTGGAGGCGACCGGGCAGCAGGGCTGCTTCCGTGTGGTCCTGCTGCACCACCCGCCGGCCGCTGGCACGGTGGTGCGGCGCAAAGGCCTGGACGATGCCCGGGCGTTCAACGAGGTGCTGGCCCGATGCGGGGCGGAACTCGTGCTGCACGGTCATGCTCATCGTCCGGTGCGCCAGTCGCTGCCCGGCCCCCTGGGGCCGGTGCCGGTGCTCGGGGTGTCGTCAGCCTCCGCCCGGGGCGCCCGACCGGGCCGTGCGGCCGCCTACCACCTGTATCGAATCACCCGGCAGGGGGCCGGCTGGCATCTGGAAGTGGCCTGCCGCACCCTCCACCCCGGCCCGATGCACCTGGTGGAAACAGACCGCTGGGAGCTGCAACTGGCCGGCGCCTGACGGGCCCTGGCGCCCGCCGGTGTTTTCGAAGCCGGTAGGCTGCTCATGGCAGCCCAGACCGGCGCACGTGGCGGCTGCGGTCAGGCCGCCAGACAGGGGTGCAGTCCGGATAAGCGAAGCGCATCCGGCGTCTTTGCGCGGCGCTGGTTTTCCGGTGGAG
>CAZAQB010000026.1:0-30704 GCA_964487155.1 uncultured Ectothiorhodospiraceae bacterium | reverse complement strand
CCCTACGGCGGGCTCCGGCACGGCGCCTGGGAGCCCTTGCCTAGCAGCCTGTCGGACTTGGCCCGAAGATTTCACAAATTTGCACCGATCTCGCGTGTCTCTTGGTCCCACAAGGAATCTTTTCTCAGTCGGCCGTACTCACCGATACGCCGCTCCTTCGAAAAGTCTCTTGTGAAACCAATATCCTACGCGATATCAGCACAAATTCATGAAATCTTCGGGTTAGGTGCCCGTCGCGAGGCGACTGGGAGAGCGAGGTCAGTTTTTCGATCGTTTGAGGAGAATAGCCGTAGCTATTTGACGAAAAGGATCGGAAAAATGGGCCGCTATCCCACCGGCGCAGTAGGTGCAGCCTAAGTCCGACAGGCTGCTAGCACAGCTCTTGCATAACCTTCCCGCCGCCGCGCTCGCGGCGTCGGCTGGGAGGTCTCGACCATGGCCCTGAAGGTACTGCTCGTGGACTCCCTGGGAGAGCACCCGCCGGCGCTGGCCGGGGCCCTGCGGCAGGGCGGCTTCCAGGTGGCCGCGGTGGTGGCGGAAGGCGGCGACCTCTACCAGGCCATGCACGACTGCCTTCCGGACGCCGTGATCATCGCCGCCGACTCCCCGAAACGCGACACCCTGGAGCATCTGGCCGGCATCGGCCGCCGCTTCCCCCGCCCCATGGTGCTGCTCGCCGAGCACGCCGACTCCGCGGCCCGGGCCCGGGCCGCGGAGGCCGGCATCAGCGTCTATGTCCTGGATCACCTATCCGCCCCTCTGGTGCAGTCCATGGTGGAGGTCGCCGTGCAGCACCACCGCCGGCAGGAGGCGCTGGCCGCAGAGCTTGCCAGCACGCGCCAGAACCTCCAGGAGCGGCGCCTGGTCGACCAGGCCAAGTGCCTGCTCATGGAGCGCGACGGGCTGGGCGAGGCCGACGCCTATCGCCGGCTGCGGCGCATGGCCATGGACCGGGGGCAGCGCCTGGTCCAGGCTGCGGCGGGCCTGCTCTCCCGGCAGGGCTGACCCGCCGCGGCCCGCCGGCACCGGCTCGGGGCGGTGTCCACCTGCCGATCCTACCCGCAGCATTGCCTCCCGGAATGCACCTTCCGGGGGCATCCACGCCGAACGCCGCCTCTTAATGGTGCGCCGCCGCATGGCGGCCCGGCCTGGCGGGCGCCCAGCCTGGGCGCGTCAGCTGGCGGCGCGCGGCGCCGGGCAGCCGCTGCCCGGCCTCGGTCCGGAGGCTGGCCCCCATCTTGCAGACGCAAAACCCGGGCACCCGCTCGCGCCACATCACGCGGCACCCAACGCCGGGGAGCGGGGCACCGACCACAACCGGACTCAGGGCAACGGCGCCCCGCTGGCCGCGCATCACGCGCGGCCCGGGGCGCCGTTTCTGTCTGAGCACCCGCTGAACAGGAGCAGGCCATGTCCGAGCATAACAAGTCCGACCACCGCCCCCTGGCCGACCCCTTCGACCCGGATGTCCATCTCGACGCCCATGGCGCCGGCCACTCCCACTCGCACGCCGGGGACGATTCCACCCCGGTGATCCCGGAGGCGGGGCCGTTCCAGAACCGGGGGGTGGACAAGGAGGCCATTGTCGACCGCCTGGTGGAAAGCGCCGTGGTGCGGGCCGTGTTCGGCCACCACGACGCCAGCCGCCGGGCCTTCCTGCGCATGGTGGGCAGCGGCACGGCGGCGGCGCTGCTGGCCAGCGTGTTCCCTCTGGAGGCGGCCAAGGCGGCGCTGAAGGACAAGCTCGGCCCGCCGGAGAAGAAGAAGCTCAACGTGGGCTTCGTGCCCATCACCTGCGCTACGCCGATCATCATGGCCCACCCCCTGGGCTTCTACGAGAACTACGGGCTGGACGTGGACGTGATCAAGACCGCGGGCTGGGCGGTGGCCCGGGACAAGTCCCTCAACAGGGAGTACGACGCCGCCCACATGCTCACCCCCATGCCGCTTGCCATCAGCATGGGGGCAGGTTCCACGGCGACACCCTTCTACATGCCGGCGGTGGAGAACATCAATGGCCAGGCCATCACCCTGCACCTGAAGCACAAGGACAAGCGCGACCCGAAGCAGTGGAAGGGCTTCAAGTTCGCCGTGCCCTTCGACTACTCAATGCACAATTTCCTGCTGCGCTACTACGTGGCGGAGCACGGCCTGGACCCGGACCAGGACATCCAGATCCGGGTGCTGCCGCCGCCGGAGATGGTGGCCAACCTGCGCGCCGGCAACGTCGACGGCTACCTGGCGCCGGACCCCTTCAACCAGCGGGCGGTGTACGAGCGGGTGGGCTTCATCCACCTGCTGACCAAGGACATCTGGAACGGCCACCCGTGCTGCGCCTTCGCCGCCAGCAAGGACCTGGCGGACAACCTGCCCAACACCTTCGGCGCCCTGTTCAAGGCCATCGTGGACGCCACCCAGTACTCCTCGAACCCCGACAACCGCAAGGAGATCGCCGCGGCGATCGCGCCCAAGAACTACCTGAACCAGCCGCTGACGGTGGTCGAGCAGGTGCTCACCGGGCGCTTCGCCGATGGCCTCGGCAACGTCCAGAACGTGCCCGACCGCATCGACTTCGACCCCTTCCCCTGGCACTCCATGGCGGTCTGGATCCTCACCCAGATGAAGCGCTGGGGCTACATCGAGGGCGACATCGACTACCAGGGCATCGCCGAGCAGGTGTACCTGGCGGCCGACTGCGGCCGGCTCATGAAGGAGCTCGGCTACCAGCCGCCGGACTCCACCTACCAGCGCTACACCATCATGGGCAAGGAGTTCGACCCCTTCCAGCCGGAGGCCTACGTCTCCAGCTTCGCCATCCGGAGGGCATGACGTGATCAGCTCGCTGAACGCCCGGGCGATGCTGCTCTCGGCGGTGATCCTGGTGATGCTGCTGGGCCTCTGGGAGCTGGGCAACCGGCCCCCGGAGGCCACTCAGGCCGAATCGGAGTACGCCGCCCTGATGGGCGGCACCGACGATCTCGCGCGGGTGCCCAACCCCTCGGAGATCGCCGCCGAGGCCGCCGCCCAGCTCTCCGACCCGTTCTACGACGCCGGGCCCAACGACAAGGGCATCGGCCTGCAGCTGCTCTACTCCCTGGGGCGGGTGCTGTCCGGCTACACCCTGGCGGTGGCCGTCGCGGTGCCGCTGGGCTTCGTGATCGGCATGTCGCCGCTGATGTACAAGGCCCTGGACCCCTTCATCCAGGTGCTCAAGCCCATCTCGCCGCTGGCCTGGATGCCGCTGGCGCTGTTCATTATCAAGGATTCGGTGCTGTCGTCGATCTTCGTGATCTTCATCTGCTCGGTATGGCCGATCCTGATCAACACCGCCTTCGGCGTGGCCGGCGTGCGCCGCGACTGGCTCAATGTGGCCCGCACCCTGGAGCTGTCACGTCTGCGCACCGCCTTCACCGTGATCCTGCCGGCGGCAGCGCCCACCATCCTCACCGGCATGCGCATCTCCATCGGCATCGCCTGGCTGGTGATCGTGGCCGCGGAGATGCTCGTGGGCGGCACCGGCATCGGGTACTACGTCTGGAACGAGTGGAACAACCTCGACCTCACCAGCGTGGTGTTCTCAATCCTGATGATCGGCGTCATCGGCATGCTGCTGGACCTCACCCTGTCCGCCCTCACCCGGGCCGTGACCTACGCCGACTGAAGAGGTGCGCCCATGACCCAGAAATCGTTCCTCTACGTGGAGAACATCGCCCGGCGCTTCGCCGCCGCCCGGGGCGGCGAGGCCCTGACGGTGTTCGAGAACGTCTCCTTCGGCATCGAGAAGGGGGAGTTCGTGTGCATCATCGGCCACTCCGGCTGCGGCAAGTCGACCATCCTCAACATCCTGGCGGGGCTGGACGAATCCTCCGAGGGCTATGTGTTCATGAACGGCCGGGAGATCTCCGGGCCGTCCCTGGACCGGGGCGTGGTGTTCCAGAACCACTCCCTGCTGCCCTGGAAGTCGGCACTGGCCAACGTGATGTTCGCCGTGCGCGCCCGCTGGCCGAAATGGAGCCGGGCCGAGGTGCGCCGCCACAGCCAGGAGTTCATCCGCATGGTGGGCCTGGAAGGCGCCGAGCACCGCCGCCCGGCAGAGCTCTCCGGCGGCATGCGCCAGCGGGTGGGCATCGCCCGGGCGTTCGCCAACAAACCCGAGCTGCTGCTGCTGGACGAGCCCTTCGGCGCCCTGGACGCCCTCACCCGGGGCGTGATCCAGGACGAGCTGCTAGCCCTCTGGCAGAAGACCCACCAGACGGTGTTCATGATCACCCACGACGTGGACGAGGCCATCCTGCTCTCCGACCGCATCCTGTTGATGACCAACGGGCCCCATGCGCGCATCGCCGAGTCGGTGGAGGTGGACATCCCCCGGCCCCGGGACCGGCGCCGCATCATCCACGACCAGGCCTACTACAAGATCCGCAACCACCTGGTGGACTTCCTGGTGAGCGGAGCCGAGGCCGGCCTGAGCCCCGGCGAGCCGGGCGAGGAGCCGTCACTGCCCCGCGCCGTGAACTTCAACTGAACCCATCACCGCAGATCACAAAGGAGACAGACCATGGACAAGCAGGAAATGACCGACGCCATTCTGGAAGCCAAGAAGGAAAAGGGCCTCGGCTGGGAGGCCCTTGGCCAGGCGGTAGGCATGTCCCCGGTATGGACCTGCTCCGCCTGCCTGGGAGAGAACAGCATGCCCGCGGAGCAGGCCGAGAAACTCTGCACCGCTCTGGATCTGGGCCCGGAGGTGGGCGAAGCCCTGGCCGCCTTCCCCTACAAGGGCACCAGCATGGAAAAGGCCATTCCCACCGACCCGCTGGTGTACCGCTTCTACGAGATCATGCTGGTCTACGGCGACACCGTGAAGGAGATCATCCACGAGAAGTTCGGCGACGGCATCATGAGCGCCATCGACTTCACCATGGACATCGACCGCCAGGAAGACCCCAAGGGCGACCGGGTGGTGATCACCATGAACGGCAAGTTCCTGCCCTACAAGCGCTGGTAGCGAAGGGAATCGCGGCTGAAGCCGCTCCCACGGCGGGCTCTGCCGGGCACTGCGCCGGAGCCCGCGCAGGGTGGGTGGAGCGCAGCGAAACCCACCACCTTCGCGACCGCCTTGCCGGGCGCCGAGTCCGCGATAAATGCACGACGCCGGTTCGCTCCACACCGAAACATAGCCCTGCGGGCTTGGCCCAGCCATTGGCGCGGGCTCTCGGGCCCGCACGGCGAGCTACTTTTCCGGCCCGGGAAAAGTAGCCAAAAGCGGGGCACCGAGATGGCGCCCCTGCGGGCTGCCCTGTGCGCTTCGCCGCCGGCGGGGGTCGAAGGCGATACGACTGGGCGTAGGGTGGGCAGAGCGCAGCGAAGCCCACCATCTTGGGGCCCTACCGCGCCCCGTAGGCCCGCCCTTTCCAGACGGCCCCTTGCCCGCGCCAGTGGAGCACCGCGGAGTGCCAGGTCATGGCGAGATACAGCAGGCCGACGAAGGGCAGAGCCAGGGCGGTGGCCGGGGATCGCCCGTAATAGCGCAGCACCGGCAGGAAGCTCCCGGCCATGGCGGCCCAGCCCGCCAGGCCCAGCAGCCGCGCCGGCCCACTGCCGGCAACCGCCGCCACCGGCGGCACGGCGAACACCAGCAGCATGGCGGCAGTGCACAGCCCCAGCAGCGCCGGCGAACGGCCCAGCTGCACGTAGGCGGTGCGGCTCACCATCGACCACACGTCCGCCAGCCGCGGCGTGCCCCGGCGGCTCACCACCGCCCGGCTGAGCCCCAGCCAGATGCGATGGCCGCGGCGCTTTACCGCCGCGGCCAGGGCGCAGTCGTCGATGAGGGCGTCGTGGACCGCCGCGAAGCCGCCGATGTCCTCCAGCGCCTCGGTGCGCAGCAGCATGCAGCCGCCGGCCGCCCCGGCCACCGGGTAGCGCAGCCGGTTCACCAGTCGGAACGGGTAGAGCAGCTTGAAGAAGTAGACGAAGGCGGGGCTGAGCAGCCCGGCCCAGAAGCCTCGCTGGTCCAGAGTCGCCATCAGGGAGACCAGGGCGAGGCCTCGGTCCCGGGCCTTCGCCTGCAGCGCGCCCAGCACCCCCGGGCGCAACTCGATGTCGGCGTCCAGCAGCAGCACCCAGGGCGTGGTGACCCGGCGCCGGCCGCACTCCAGCGCCCAGAGCTTGCCGCTCCAGCCGGCGGGCAGGGGGTCGGCGGCCAGCACCTCCACCCGGTCCGGATCCACGTCCCGGGCCTGCGCGGCGGTAACGTCGCTGGAGTGATCGTCGACCACCAGGGCGTGCACGGCGGCCCCCTGGGCCAGCGCCGCCCGCAGGGTGCCGGTGATAAGCGCGGCTTCGTTGCGCGCGGGAATCAGGACCGTGACCGGCTCCTCGGGGCCTGGACCCGCGGGGTCAGGATCCAGATGCGGGCGGGCGCTCCAGGGCCGCCAGGGCGCCAGCAGCACCGCCGCCCAGCACAGGGCGGCAGCCAGCGCCAGGGCGGTCACGCCGCGCGCCGGTCAGCGGCTCTGGCGCCGGCCGATGGAACTGGCGTCGACCCGTACCTCCGCCACCGGCGGCGTGGCGGCGGCGGGCTCCGCCCCCTCCAGGGGGTCCGCTGCGAAGGGACCGCTGGTGCGCGGGCCCCGCAGGGCGGTGACCAGGGCCTTCAGGGGATGCGCGAAGGCGTCGTCCACGGCGGTGGGCTCGTAGCCGCAGTGGGCCATGCAATTGGCGCACTTCGGGTTGTTGCCGGTGCCGTAGGAGTCCCAGTCGGTCTCCTCCATGAGCTCCTTGAAGCTGGACGCGTAGCCCTCGTCCACCAGCAGGTAGCAGGGCCGCTGCCAGCCGAACACGTTGCGGGTGGGATTGCCCCAGGGGGTGCACTGGTAGGACTGGTTGCCGGCGATGAAGTCCAGGTAGAGGCTCGAGTGGTTGAGCCGCCAGCGCCGGCCCTTGCCGCGCCGGAAGATGTCCCGGAACAGGTTCTTGCTGGCGCTGCGCTGCAGGAACAGGTCCTGGCGCGGGGCATGCTCGTAGCTGAAGCCCGGCGACACGGTTACGCCCTCGACGTCCAACTCAGTGCAGTAGTCCAGGAACTCGGCCACCTCAGCCGGGTCCTCCCCCTGGAACAGAGTGCAGTTCACGGTCACCCGGAAGCCCCTGGAGCGGGCCAGGCGAATCGCCTCCACCGCCTTGTCGAAAACGCCTTCCCGGCATACGGAGGCGTCGTGGCGCTCACGCAGGCCGTCCAGGTGCACCGAGAAGGTGAGGTAGGGGGAGGGCTGGTAGTCGTCGATCTTGCGCGGCAGCAGCACGGCGTTGGTGCACAGATACACGAACTTGCGCCGGGCCACGATGCCCCGCACGATCTCGGGCATGTCCTGGTGGATCAGCGGCTCACCGCCGGGGATGGACACCACCGGCGCGCCGCATTCGTCCACCGCATCCAGGCACTCATCCACGGTGAGGCGCCGGCGCAGGATGTGGTCGTCGTAATCGATCTTGCCGCAGCCGGCGCAGGCCAGGTTGCACTGAAACAGTGGCTCCAGCATCAGCACCAGCGGGTAGCGCTTGCGGCCGCTGAGCTTTTGCCGGATCAGGTAGCTGGCGACGGCGAACTGCTGGCGGAGAGGCACGCCCATGGGCTTGGTCTTCCTGTTGGCCGAGGGGCCGGCGCCGAGCGTTGGCGCGGGCAGCCACAAAGGTAACGCGTTCGGCGGCGCCATCCAACCGCCCCGGGCCAGGTGGCCGGCAACGGCGACAGGGTGATGCGGCACTGCCATATCCGTATAGTAGGCGGCTGACAGCGTGAGCCGGTATTGCGTGTTTTCACTTACCGATCCGGAAAGGCTCAAGCCGTACAGTTGTTCGTATTAAGGCGCCACGGCAGCGCAGCGCCCCGGGACCGGAGACGGCCACCGGCGGCGGGGGCCGGGCAGCGGGGATCCAGGAACAGGCCTATGAACAGCGAGACACTCGCCCAATTCCCCCTGCTGGCGGGGATCAATCAACCCAGCGACCTGCGGGCCCTGCCGTCCGAGCGCCTGCCGGAACTGGCCCGGGAACTGCGCGACTACCTCATCCTGACGGTGTCCGAGAGCGGCGGCCACTTTGCCGCCGGCCTGGGCGTGGTGGAGCTCACGGTGGCCCTGCACTATGCCTTCGCCACCCCGGAGGACCGCCTGGTCTGGGACACCGGCCACCAGGCCTATCCCCACAAGGTGCTCACCGGCCGCCGCGACAGCCTCGCCTCCATCCGCAAGAAGGACGGGCTGTCGGGCTTCCCGCGCCGCAGCGAGAGCGTCTACGACACCTTCGGCGTGGCCCATGCCGGCACTTCCATCAGCGCTGCCATGGGCATGGCGGAGGCGGCCCGCCGCAGCGGGCGCCGGGTGGTGGCGGTGATCGGCGACGGCGGGCTCACTGCCGGCATGGCCTTCGAGGCGCTCAACCACGCCGGCAACCTGGGCAGCAACCTGCTGGTGGTGCTGAACGACAATGAGATGTCCATCTCGCCCAGTGTCGGTGCCCTCTACAAGTACCTGACCCGGCTGCGCAGCGACCGGCACCTGCGGGAGCTGCGCGACACCGGCCGGCAGTTCATGCGCCACCTGCCGTTCGGTGCCGGCGAGTTGCTGGAGAACGTCGAGGAACACGCCAAGGGTCTGGTCATGCCCGGCACCCTGTTCGAGCAGCTGGGCTTCAATTACTACGGTCCCCTGGACGGCCACGACGTGCCCGGCCTGGTCCGGGCTCTGGAGCGGCTGCGGGACATCCCCGGCCCGAAGCTGCTGCACATCAACACCGTCAAGGGCAAGGGCTACTCCCAGGCGGAAGCCGACCCGGTGGCCTACCACGGCGTCGGCACGTTCGATCCCAGCGTCGGCCTGCCGGCGAAGAAGCCCGCCGCCTCCCTCAGCTACACCCAGGTGTTCGGCCGCTGGCTGTGCGACATGGCCGGCCAGGACGACCGCCTGGTGGGCATCACGCCGGCCATGCGCGAGGGCTCCGGGCTGGTGGAGTTCGAGCGCCGCTTCCCGGAGCGCTACTACGACGCCGCCATCGCCGAGCAGCACGCCGTGACCCTGGCCGCCGGCATGGCCTGCGACGGGCTGAAGCCGGTAGTGGCCATCTATTCGACTTTCCTGCAGCGGGGCTACGACCAGCTGGTGCACGACGTGGCGCTGCAGGATCTGGACGTCACCTTCGCCCTGGACCGGGCCGGCATCGTCGGCCCCGACGGCGCCACCCACGCCGGCTGCTTTGACCACAGCTTCCTGCGCTGCATTCCCAACATGGTGCTGATGGCCCCGGCGGACGAGGACGAGTGCCGGCAGATGCTCTACACCGGTTTCGTGCACAAGGGGCCGGCCGCGGTGCGCTATCCTCGGGGCAACGGTCCCGGGGTAGAGATTCGCGAGCCGATGCAGGCCCTGCCCCTGGGCCGGGGCGAGCTGCGCCGCACCGGCACCCGGGTGGCACTGCTGTCCTTCGGCAGCCTGCTGGACGTGGCCCTGGCAGTGGCCGACGAGATCGACGCCACGGTGGCCAACATGCGTTTCGTGAAACCCCTGGACGCCGCCCTGGTGCAGGAACTGGCCGCCAGCCACGAGCTGCTGGTGACCCTGGAAGACAACGTGGTGGCCGGCGGCGCCGGCAGCGGCGTCAGCGAGCTGCTGGCGGCAGAGGGCGTGCTGGTGCGGGTACTGCACCTGGGCCTGCCGGACGGCTTCGTGGAGCACGGCTCCCGGGAGCAGATCCTGGCCGACTGCGGGCTGGACGCAGACAGCATCCTGGCCCGCATCCGGCCCCTGGTGGACCGGGGCGAACACCGGGCCGAGGGCTCCGGCCGGGCCGTGGGCAGGCGCTGAGACAGACGCTGGATCAGGGAATGTCCGCGCACCCCTCGCTTGTCGCCTCCCAGGCGCCAGATGCGGCACTCGCCGCTCTGGAGACCCTGGACGACCCCACCCTGCAGCAGGAGCTGCTCCAGGAGGTCTCCCGGACCTTTGCCCTGACCATTCCCCAGCTGCCCCCGAAGCTGCGCCGCACGGTGAGCAACGCCTACCTGCTGTGCCGCACCGTGGACACCATCGAGGACGAGCCCCACCTGGCTGCCGCCGACAAGCGGGCCTGGTGCGAGCGCTTCCATGGCGTGGTCTCCGGACGGGAGCCGGTGGAACCCTTTGCCGAGCAGCTGGGCGCTGGGCTGAGCTCCGCCACCCCCGCCGCGGAGCACCGGTTGATCGCCCTGGTGCCCCGGGTAGTGGCCATCACCCGGGCGCTGGAGCCGGCCGAACGCCGGGCCATCGAACGCTGCCTGGACATCATGGCCACCGGCATGGCGGAGTTCCAGAACCGGGACGACCGGCTGGGGCTGCCGAACATGGCGGCCCTGGACCGCTACTGCTACGTGGTGGCCGGTGTGGTGGGGGAGATGCTCACCGATCTGTTCGCCGCCCACGACCCGGTGGTGGCGGCACGCCGCGAGCCGCTGCTGGCGCTCGCCGTGCGCTTCGGCCAGGGCCTGCAGATGACCAACATCCTCAAGGACGTGTGGGACGACCTGCCCCGCGGCGAGTGCTGGCTGCCCCGCAGCGTGTTCACGGCCGCCGGCGTCGACCTGCACCGCCTGGACCCGGGCCAGCCGCAGCCGGCCTTCGCCGCACCGCTGAATGAGCTGCTTGCAGTCGCCCACGGCCACCTGGCCGCGGCCCTGGAGTACACCCTGCTGATCCCCGCCCGGCAACGCGGCATCCGCAATTTCTGCCTGTGGGCCGTGGGCATGGCCCTGCTCACCCTGCGGCGCATCGCGGCCCATCCCGAGTATCGCAGTGGCCAGGAGGTCAAGATCTCCCGGCGCAGCGTGCGCCTGACCGCCGCCGCCTGCCGGGCCGCCGCCGGCAGCGACACCGCCCTGCGGCTGCTGTTCGCCGTCCTGGCCCGAGGCCTGCCGCCGGCCGCCGATACCCCATCGCTCGAACACCTGGGAACGACGCACTGAGCATGTCCACCAGCGTAACCATCTCCCGACCCACGCCGTCCCCCGTCCCAGCCTCCGGTGCCGGGTCCCTGGATCAGGGCCTGGCTCGGGCCTGCGCTTCGCTGCTGGATCTGCAGCGCGCCGACGGCCACTGGATCTTCGAACTGGAGGCGGACTGCACGATTCCCGCCGAGTACATCCTGCTGATGCACTTCATGGACGAGCGCGACGAGCGCCAGGCCCGGCGGATCGCCGACTACCTGAGGAGCCGCCAGGGGGACGACGGCGGCTGGCCCCAGTACACCGGCGGCGCCATGGATCTCAGCTGCAGCGTCAAGGCCTACTACGCCCTGAAGCTGGCCGGCGACTCCCCCGACGCCCCCCACATGCACCGGGCCCGCACCGCCATCCTGGCCCGGGGCGGGGCCGCCCGCAGCAACGTGTTCACGCGCATCATGCTGGCCCAGTTCGGCCAGGTGCCGTGGCGGGCCATCCCGTTCATGCCGGTGGAGATCATGCTGCTGCCGCGGTGGTTTCCGTTCCACCTGAGCAAGGTCTCCTACTGGTCGCGCACCGTGATGGTGCCCCTGTTCGTGCTCTACAGCCTGGAGGTGCGGGCCGCCAACCCCACCGGTACCGGCGTGCGCGAGCTGTTCACCGAGGACCCGGAGCGGGAGCGGGACTACTTCCCGGTGCGCTCGGCCCTGAACCGGCTGCTGCTCGCCATCGAGCGCAGCGCGCGGCCTTTCTACCCACTGGTGCCACGCGCCCTGAAGCACCGGGCTCTGGCGCGGGCCGAGGCCTGGTTCACCGAGCGGCTGAACGGCATCGACGGCCTGGGGGCCATCTTTCCGGCCATGGTGAACGCCTACGAGGCCCTGGCGGCCCTGGGCTACCCCGCCGACCACCCCCTGCGGCGCACCGCCCGCGACGCCATTGATGCCCTGCTGGCGGAGCGCGACGGCCAGCTCTACTGCCAACCCTGCGTCTCTCCAGTCTGGGACACCGGCCTCGCCTGCCTGGCCCTGGACGCCGCCGGCGCCGAGCCGGAGGCGGTCCGCGCCGGCTTGGACTGGCTGGCGGAGCGCCAGCTGAGCGACGAACCCGGTGACTGGCGGGACAACCGCCCGGACTTGGCCGGCGGCGGCTGGCCGTTCCAGTACCGCAACGACCATTACCCGGACCTGGACGACACCGCCATGGTGGGCTGGGCCATGCACCAGGCCGACCCCCAGCACTACCAGGAGAACATCCTGCGCGCGGCGCGCTGGCTGGCGGGAATGCAGTCCAGCGACGGCGGCTTCGCGGCCTTCGACGTGGACAACACCTACTACTACCTGAACCATATTCCGTTCGCCGACCACGGCGCCCTGCTGGACCCCCCCAGCGCGGACGTCACCGGCCGCTGTGTGACTCTGTTCGCGCGGCTCCTGCACCGGCATCCGGAATTCCGGCAACCCCTGGAGCGGGCCGTGGCCTGGCTGCGCCGGGAGCAGGAGGCCGACGGCCGCTGGTTCGGCCGCTGGGGCACCAATTACATCTACGGCACCTGGTCGGTGCTGGAGGGGCTTACGGCCGCCGGCCTCGGCCGGAACGACCCGGCGGTGGCCCGGGCCGTCGCCTGGCTCAAGGCCCGCCAGCGCGAGGACGGCGGCTGGGGGGAGACCAACGCCAGTTACGAGGATGCCGGTCTGGCCGGCCGGCATCGCTGCTCCACCGCCCACCAGACCGCCTGGGCCATGCTGGGGTTAATGGCCTCCGGCGAATCCCCGGGGCCGGTGCTGGATGCCGGCGCCGCCTGGCTGCTGGACCACCAGGGTGCGGATGGCCTGTGGCGGGACACCGACTTCACGGCCCCCGGCTTCCCGCGGGTCTTCTATCTGAAGTACCACGGCTACGACAAGTTCTTCCCGGTGTGGGCCCTGGGGGCCTACCGGGCCCTGTGCCGCCCGGAGTGACCGGGCTCGGTGTGGTCGCCGGCCTGCCCGCGGAGGCGGCGCCCCTGGCGGGGTGCCGCCCGGCACCGGGAAGCATGATTCCCATGGCGCAGGGCGGCTGGTTGGCGGTGGCCGGCATGGGGCCGGAGCGGGCCAGCCGGGCGGCGCAGCGCCTGCTCGAGCAGGGCGCCGGCGCCCTGGCCAGCTGGGGCACGGCCGCGGGCCTGAGCCCCGGCCTGCGGGCCGGCACCCTGGTGCTGGCCGAGCGCATTCTCGGCCCGGGCGGGCCGTTCGCCACCGACGCCGCGTGGCGGGGTGCACTGCATGCCCGGTTGGCCGGCCGCCTGGATCTGCACCCCGGCCCCCTGGTCCAGGCGAGCGGCCTGCTGCTGACCGCGGCGGCCAAGGCGCAGCTTGCCGCCGCCAGCGGGGCTGCCGCGGCTGACCTTGAGAGTGCCGCGGTGGCTGCCGTGGCGGCCCGTGCCGGGGTACCCATGGTGGCGCTGCGGGTGGTAGCCGACGACGCCGCCACGCCGCTGCCCCGGGCGGTGGCCGAGGCCGCCGATGAGCGGGGTGACGTGCCGGACCGGCGGGTGCTGGCCCGCACCCTGGCCCGTCCGGCCGGCCTGCCGGAGCTGCTGCGTCTCGCCCTGGCCTACCGCCAGGTGCGGCGCAGCTTTCGAACAGTGCGGGCGCTGGCGGGTCCAACCTTGGGATGCGACGCCCGCCACTCCCCGCGTTGAGGATTCCCCATGACACGCCTCCTGCTACTGCTTTGCCTGCTGCTCGCGCCCGCCGCCGCGGCGCTCGCGGCAGCCGAGGGCAATCCCCCCGCCGCCGGGGGCGACCCCGCGGCGCCGGTGGAGCGGCTCCATTCAGCGCTGCTGGACACCTGGAGCAGCGGCGCCGAGTTCCCCGCCCGGGTGGAGCGGCTGGCCCCCGTGGTTGCCGACACCCTGGACCTGGGGCTGATGGCCCGCTTCACCCTGGGGGATGCCTGGGGCCGGCTGGAGCCGGCCCAGCGGCAAGAGTTCGTGGACCTGTTCGGCCGTCTCACCGTGGCCACCTATGCCGATCGCTTCGACGACTACTCGGGCGAGCGCTTCGAGACCCTGGAGACCCGCGAGCTGGCCGGCGGCCGCGCCCTGGTGCGCACCACGCTGGTGAAGGCGGATGGGGAGCGGGTGTCGCTGGACTACCTGCTGCACCGCGCTGACGGGCAGTGGCGCATCGCCAACATCCTGGCCAAGGGCGTCAGCGACCTGGCCGTGAAACGCTCCGAGTACCGCTCGGTCATCCAGCGCGAGGGATTCCCGGCGCTGCGCTCGCAGCTGGAGTCCAAGGTCCAGGCCCTGGGCGAGGCAGACAGCCCGGGATGAGCCGCCGCCCCGTGATCCGCCCGGGCCCGCGCGCCCTGTGAACTCCGCCATGCTGCAGCGGACCTTCGGCGCCTGGGCAGCGCTGGCGTTCCGGCGCTGGCCCTGGGTACTCGTGCTCACGCTGGTGGTCACCGCCGCCGCCGGCGTCTACACCTCGCGTCACCTGGGCTTCCACACCGACACCGCCGAGCTGCTCTCGCCGGAGCTGCCCTTCCGCCAGACGGTGGAGCGCTTCCAGGCCGCCTTCCCCCAGCTGGACGACAGCCTGCTGCTGGTGCTGGAGGCACCGACGCCGGAGCAGGCGGAGCAGGCGGCGGCGAGCCTCGCCAGCCGGCTGGCCGGCATGCCGGGCACCGCCCGGGACGTGTTCCATGCCGAGGGCCTGGAGTTCTTCCGCCGCCAGGGGCTGCTGTTCCAGGACCCCGACGAGCTCTCGCGGCTGGCGGAACGGCTGGTGGATGCCCAGCCCCTGCTGGCCCGGCTGCTGGACGACACCACGCTGTCCGGCTTCCTGGACCTGCTGGCGGAAGCCGCCGAGCGCGAGGATCTCGGCAGCGAGGCCCTGGCCCCGGTGTACCGCGGCCTCACCCGCACCCTGGAAAGCGACGGCCGCTCGCCCCTGTCCTGGCGCGAACTGATGGCCGGAACCAGCGCCCAGGGCTCCTACCGCAGCCTGGTGGTGGTGCAGCCGCAGCTGGACTACGGCCGGGTGGACGCCGGCGCCGAGGCCATCGCCGGCGTGCGCTCCGCCGCCCGGGACCTGCAGCTGCAGGCGCGCTACCAGGCGCGCCTGGGCATCACCGGCAAGGCGGCCCTGGCCCACGACGAGCTGCAGACCGTGGTGCTGGGCGCCAAGATCGCCGGGCTGGCGGCGCTGGCCGCGGTGCTGGTGGTGCTCTACCTGGGCCTGCGCTCGCTGCGGCTGGTGGCGGCGGCAGTGGCGGCCCTGGCGGTGGGCCTGGCGCTCACCGCCGGCTTTGCCACCCTGGCGGTGGGCCACCTGAACCTGATCTCGGTGGCGTTCGCCGTGCTCTACGTAGGACTGGGAGTGGACTACGCGATCCACTTCCTGCTGCGCCAGCGGGAACTGGCGGCCCTGGGCGCAGCCCTGCCGGAGGCGGTGGCGGGCACCGGCCGGGATCTGGGTACCTCGCTCGCCCTGTGCACCGTCACCACGGCCATCGGCTTCAGCGCCTTCGTGCCCACCGACTTTCTGGGGGTCTCGGAGCTAGGCATCATCGCCGCCGGTGCCATGGTGATCAGCCTGGTGGTGACCTTCAGCCTGCTGCCGGCGCTGCTGGCCCTGCTGCGCCCGGTGCCCCGCGGCGTGGCGCCGGGAGCAGGGGGCCGGGCCCTGGGCCGGCTGCTGGCCCTGCCCCGCGGGCGGCCCCGCACCGTGCGCGCTGCAGCCCTGGCGCTGGGCCTGGCCGCCCTGAGCGCCCTGCCTCTGGCGCGTTTCGACTACAACCCGCTGAATCTTCGGGACCCGGCCGCCGAGTCCGTGGCCACCATGAACGCCCTGCTGGGGGAGGCGGCCGGCCCCTGGAGCGCCGTGGCCCTGGCGGACGGGCCGGACCAGGCCCGGGACCATGCGCAACGCCTGCGCGCCCTGGCCCCGGTGGACAAAGTGGTGACGGTGTTCAGCTTCGTGCCCGAGGATCAGGACGCCAAGCTCGCCATCCTGGCCGACCTGCCGCTGCTGCTGGGCCCGGACCTGCTGTTCGGCGCACCCGCGCTGGGGAGCTCCGCGGCTAAGCAGGTCCGTTCCGCCGCGGGGCGCCTGGAGAGCGCCCTGGCGGCGGCCACCGTCCCGGGGGCGGAGGGACTGGCCGCCGCCCTGGCGGCGCTGCGCCAGCGCCTGGAGCCGCTCCCGCCGCCGGCGCGGCAGCAGGCGGTGAGCGCCCTGGAACAGGCGGCCCTGGGCACCTTTCCCCCCGCCATCAGCCGCCTGCAGGAGGCGCTGACGGCGCAGCCGGTGACCCTGGAGGCGCTGCCGGAATCCCTGCGCAGCCGCTGGGTAAGTCCGGCCGGGCTCCACCACCTGCAGATCAGCGCCCGAGAGGATCTTCGCAGTCCGCAGCCCCTGGAGGCATTCGTGGAGGCGGTGCGCAGCGTCGCCCCGGCGGCCACCGGCGCCCCGGTGCTGCACCTGGAGTCGGCCCGGGCGGTGACCGGCGCCTTCCAACAGGCCCTGGTGCTGGCCCTGGCGGGCATCTCGGCGGTGCTGCTGCTGGTGCTGAGGAGCCTGCGGCTCACCGCCGTGGTACTCACCCCGCTGCTGCTGGGGGGGCTGCTCACCATAGCCGCCATGGTGGCCCTGGGCATCCCGTTCAACTTCGCCAACGTCATCGCCCTGCCCCTGCTGCTGGGGGTGAGCGTGGACAACGGCGTGCACATGGTGCACCGGGACCGGCTCCAGGGGGGCGGCGATCTGCTGCGCACCAGCACCGCCCGGGGGGTGCTGTTCAGCACGCTGACCACCCTGTGCGGGTTCGGCAACCTGTCGCTGTCCCCGCACCCGGGCACCGCCAGCCTGGGCCTGGTGCTCACCCTGGGCCTGGGCGTCGCGCTCGCCTGCACCCTGCTGCTGCTGCCGGCGCTGCTGGCCCGGCGCGGAGACCGTGCGGTGCCGGCGTGAGGCGCTGGGGCGCCACCGGCCTGGCGCTGGGGCTCGGCGTGCTGATCGCCGTGCTGGCCTGGCAGGGGCTCGCCACCGTGGTGGCCGGCCTGGCCGAGGCCGGCTGGCAGCTGCTGTGGCTGCCGGTCTACTTCCTGTTCCCGCTGGCCCTGGCGGCGGCCTCCTGGCAGGCGCTGTTTCCCCTCGGCCTGGGCCCCGGGCCCGGTCTGGCGGTGCGGGGCACCTGGGTCGCTCTCGCCGTGAACTGGTTATTGCCGGTGGCCCAGGTGGGGGGCGAGCTGGCTCGCGGCCGGGTCGCCGTGCAGCGCGGCCTGCCCCTGCCGGAGACCGCCGCCAGCCTGGTGGCGGACAAGACTCTGCAGGTGGTCAGCCAGGTGGCCTACACGCTGCTGGGCGTGGCTCTGTTCGCCGGCCAGTACACCGGCCAGACGGTGGTGGCGGCGGCCCTCGGCGGCAGCGCCCTGCTGGCGGCGCTGAGCTTCGCCTTCTACCGGGTGCAGCGCCGAGGGCTGTTCGGGCTGCTCTCGCGGATGGTGCGCCGGCTGCTGGGGGACGCTCCCCGGGAACGGGTGGAGCAGGCCGCACGGCAGGCCGACTGCGCCCTGCACGCCGTCTACGCCCGGCGCTGCCGGCTGGCGGCGGCGCTCGCCTGGCGCGTCGGCTTCCGGCTCGCCATGGCCGGCGAGGTGTACCTGGCGCTGCAGTTCCTGGGCGAGCCGGTGAGCCTCGCCGACGCCATCATTCTGGAGAGCCTGGGGCAGGCGGTGCGGGCAGCGGCCTTCGCCATCCCCGGCGGCCTGGGGGCGCAGGAGGCCGGCTTCGCCCTGCTTGGCCTGGCGCTGGGCATCGGCCCCGACACCGGGCTCGCCCTGTCGCTCGCCAAGCGCGTCCGGGAGCTGGCGCTGGGCCTGCCGGGGCTGGCGGCCTGGCAGCTGGCGGAGGTCCGGCGGGCGGTGCCGGGCGGGGCACCGGGATGAGCCGGCCGGCCTCAGCCGCCGGCCGGGCGCCGCAGCTCGCTCTCCAGCAGCCCCCGGGCAGCGAAGTCGTCCAGTGCGTCCGCCAGGGACGCGCGCAGCGGGCGGAACGACAGACCCAGTTCCTGCCGGGCCTTGCGGTTATCGAAGCACATCGGGGTGCGCGCCAGGCGCACCCCGGTGAGCGGCGCGGCGGGGCGGCGGTGGGTGACGTGGTCCGCCATCCACTCCTGCACCGCGCTGGCGCTGAACGCCAGCCAGTAGGGCACCCGGCGCCGCGGCATGGGCAGGCCGGTGAGTTCCTCCAGCAGGGCCAGCAGGTCGGCCAGCCGGATGTTCTCGTGGCCCAGCAAGTAGCGCTCCCCGACCCGGCCCCGTTCGGCGGCCAGCAGGTGGCCCTCGGCCACGTCGCGGGCGTCCACCAGGTTCAGGACGCTGTCCAGGTAGGCCGGGAACCGGCCGTTGACGAAGCCCAGCAGCATGCGCGAGGGCGGGGTGAGGTTGACGTCGCCGGGACCGACCGGCACCGAGGGGTTCACCACCACCACCGGCAGGCCCCGGCGGGCGGCGGCAAGCGCTTCCTGCTCGGCGCGCAGCTTGGCCACGCAGTAGGCGCCGCACATCTCCGCCTCGGGGGGCTGCACGGTCTCGTCGATGACTCCGGAGGCCGGATCCCGCAGCCGGCTCTTGAGGATGGACTCGGTGGAGCAATGCACGATGCGCTCCACCCCGGCCCGTTCGGCGGCCTGCAGCACGCAGCGGGTGCCCTGCTGGTTGACGGCGAACATCTCCGCCGGGTCCGCCTGCCACAGGCCGGCCCGGGCCGCCAGGTGGAACACCCGGCCGACGCCGTCCATGGCGGCCGCCACGGCGGCGGGGTCGGTGACCGATCCGGTGTGGTAGTCCACGCCGGGCGAGGGATCCTGGGGGGCCTCCAGGTCCAGCACCCGCACCGGCGCACTCCGGCGCAGCAGGGCATCCACCAGGTGTCGGCCGATGAAGCCCCGGCCGCCGGTGACCAGTGTCAACTCCTTCACGGCTCCCTCCGGGGTCCCGTAGCATAACGCTCGCGCCGCCCGGCGGCGCGCCGACCGGCGATGGAGGATACCCGCTCGTGAGCAAGGCGCCCAGCCAGAAGGGTCCGCGGCTGTTCCATCCCCTGATGGGAGCCAACCCCGCCACCCTGCTGCGGGTGCTGAAGCGCAACGGCGGCGTGCCGGCCTCCCGGCTGCCCCATGCCGGCCTCGCCCTGCTGGCCTCGCTGGCCCGCTGGCCGTTCAGCGCCTACGAGCGCTACCGGGTGGCGGGCTGGCGGCGGCAACGCGGCGAGATGCCGGCGCCGGTGTTCATCGTCGGCCACTGGCGCAGCGGCACCACCCACCTCTACAGCCTGCTGGCCCGCTCCCGCCAGTTCGCCTACGTGCCGCCCCTGGCGGTGGGCCTGCCCTGGGACTTCCTGACCCTGGGGGCGGCCCTGCGGCCGCTGCTCGAGCGGGCGCTGCCCGCCGACCGCTTCATCGACCAGGTGGCGGTGAACCCGGACTCCCCCCAGGAGGACGAAATCGCGCTTGCCAACATGCAGGCGCTGTCCTTCTACCACGGGCTGTACTTTCCCCGGCGCTTCCGGGAGAACTTCGAGGCCGGCGTGTTCTTCGACGGCTGCCCGCCCGAGGCGGTGGAGGGATGGCAGCAGGCCATGCGGCTGTTCCTGGAGAAAGTGAGCCTGCAGCAGCCGGGCCGCCGGGTGCTCATCAAGAACCCGGTGTACACCGCCCGCGTGGCCATGCTGCGGCAGATGTGGCCCGAGGCCCGCTTCATCCACATCTACCGCAATCCCTATGTGGTGTACCAGTCCACCCGCAACTTCTACCGCGCCCTGTTCCAGGAACTCGCCCTGCAGCCCCTGGATGGGGTGGACGCCGACCGGCTGATCCTTGAGAACTACCCGCGGATGATGAACGCGGTGCTGGAGGACACCCGGGCGCTGCCCGAGGGCCGCTTCGTGGAACTGCGCTTCGAGGATTTCGAGCAGCGCCCCCTGGAAGAGGCCAAGCGCATCTACCGGACCCTGGGCCTGCCCGGCTTCGAAGATGACCGGCCCGCCCTCGAGGCATATCTGTCCTCCACCCGCGGCTACCGCAAGAACAGCTACCGCTTCCCCCGCGAGGACCTGCAGCGGGTGGAGCGCCACTGGGGCGAGTTCCTGCGCCGCTGGGACTACCAGCCGCCGGCCTGAACCTGCGCATGGGGAACACTGCGGATGGCGAGGGGCCGCCGCCGGCGCCACCATGCACCACCGACGCGGCGCACGGCCCGCCGCGCAGCAGGGAGGAAGACAGCGTGCTGGAAGGTCCGAATCGAACCGGCGGCGGGGCGGCGTTGCCGGTGTCCGCCGACGACGAGCCGCTGATCCTGGTGGACGAGCAGGACCGCCCCCAGGGCCACCTGGACAAGCGCCGCTGCCACGACGGCGCCGGGCGGCTGCACCGGGCCTTCTCGGTGTTCCTGTTCAACCCCGGCGGCGAGCTGCTGCTGCAGCAGCGCGCTGCCGGCAAGCGGCTGTGGCCGCTGTACTGGTCCAACACCTGCTGCAGCCACCCGCGCCGCGGCGAATCCACGCCCACCGCCGCGGAGCGCCGGCTGGACCAGGAACTGGGCCTGTCAGCCGAGTTGCGGTTCGCCTTCAAGTTCCGCTACCAGGCCCGGTTCCGCGACCTGGGCGCGGAGCATGAGCTGTGCTGGGTGTTCCTGGGCCGCTGCCACACCGCGCCGACCCCCCACCCGGAGGAAGTGGCGGCCTGGCGCTGGATCGCGCCGGCCACCCTGGACCGGGAGCTGGCGGCCCAGGCGCCCGGCTACACGCCCTGGCTGCGCCTGGAGTGGCAGCGCCTGCGGGCGGAACAAGCCGGGCTGCTGGGGGAGTTTACGAAGGCTGAGGATTGACGAATACCCCGGATGCGGCGCTGCGCGCCTTATCCGGCCCGCCTGGCCCGGTACATGGCCCGGTCGGCGGCCGGCAGAACAAGCAATGACGCCTGCGGCCTCGCCTGGCAAAGAACCATGGCAATGATGCCGGCCGCCCGGGTATCGTGAAGGCATCCGCACGCTGACCGAGGTAGCCACCATGCCCCAGCAGCGCAATGTCCTGGGCGAACCCCTGGAGCCCTGTTGCACCGATCCCATGACCGGCTTCTACCGGGACGGCAGCTGCCGGGTGGGGCCCGAGGATTTCGGGGTGCACGCAGTGTGCGCCCAGGTCACCGAGGCGTTCCTCAACTTCTCCCTTGAGCAGGGCAACGACCTGGTCACCCCGGTACCGCAGGCGGGGTTCCCGGGACTGCGCCCAGGCGATCGCTGGTGCCTGTGTGCAGCGCGCTGGAAGGAGGCCCTGGAGGCCGGTGCCGCGCCGCCGGTGAAGCTCACCGCCACTCACGCGGCCACCCTCGAAGTGGTGTCCCTGGCCGACCTCAAACGCCACGCCCTGGACCTTTGCTAGCGCTCAGTCCGACAGGCGGCTAGCGCTGCCCAATGGCCATAAATCACTGAGAGCAATTTGTGGGTATTGGGCCGTGCTGGCCGGCACTTGGTACACCGGTCGCCAGCCCCCATACCGGCAAATGCCGGCGGTGTTCGTCGGGCGATTGGGGATACCGAACCATGGATGACTCGCTGAAACGCCACCTCACCCGCCGCGAAACCTGGCTGCGCGGACTGTTCATCGTGCTGTTCGCGGTGATCTACGGCATTGCCGAAGTGGTGCTGTGGGCGGTGGTGCTGTTCCAGTTCCTGGCAACGCTGTTCACCGGTGAGCGCAATCCGCGGCTGCTGCGCTTCGGGGCGCAACTGTGCGCCTTTCTCTACCAGGTGCTGCTGTTCGTGACATTCAACCGGGATCGCCGGCCCTGGCCCTTCGACCCCTGGCCCATTGACGAGACCGCGGCCCTGCCCGAGGCGCGGCAGCCGTGAAGCCCGCGGTGTGGTTCGCTCACGGCCTGGACGGCGTGCCCTGGGGGCGCAAGATCACTGCGCTGGCGGTGATCGCCCGTGGCCGGGGCCTCGACGTTGCAAGCCCCGACTACAGCTTCACCCGGGATCCGGATGAACGCGTCCGTCACCTGCTGGCCCAGCAGCCGCCCACCGGCGAGCGGCTGATCCTGGTGGGCTCCAGCATGGGCGGCTACGTCAGCGCCGTGGCCGGCGAGAGCCTGCGTCCGGCCGCCATGTTTCTGATGGCGCCGGCGCTGTATATGCCCGGCTACGCGGCCAACCCGGTCCCCACCGCCGGCCGGCTGGAGGTGGTCCACGGCTGGAACGACGAGGTCATCCCGGTGGAGCATGCCTGGCGCTTCGCCGCCCGCCACCGCGCCACCCTGCACGTGCTGGACGCCGACCACGCGCTCACCGAGGCGCTGCCGGAACTGGAGGTGCTGTTCGGGCGCTTCCTGGACGCGGTGCTGGGTTTACAGAGCCGCAGATGAACGCGGATGAATCGGATGTTTTTTTGGAGACTTCGCTTTATTGCACGCATTTGCGTTCATCCGCGTTCATCTGCGGCTATTGACAAACAGCGCCGGGAAAGCGGACATCAAGGCGTAGTCAAGCGCAGCTCGATGCGGCGATTGCGGGCGTAGGCCGCCGGGGTATTGCCCGGCTCCAGGGGGTGATACTCGCCGAAGCCGGCGGCGGCCAGGTTGCGGGGGTCGATGCCCCGGTCGATCAGGTAGTGCACGATGGCCGTGGCCCGGGCCGTGGACAGCTCCCAGTTGGATGGGAAACGCTCGGTGCTGATGGGCCGGCGGTCGGTATGGCCCTCCACCATCAGCACCCACTCGATCCCCTCGGGTATCCGCTCGGAGACCTCCTCCAGAACCTCCGCCACCCGGGCCAGCTTCTGGCGGCCGTCGCCGCCGATCTCCGCGGAGCCGCTGGCGAAGAACAGCTCTGACTGGAACATGAAGCGGTCGCCCACCACGCGGATGTCTTCCAGACCGCCGAGCACCTCCCGCAGCCGGCCGAAGAACTCGGAGCGGTAGCGGGAGAGCTCCTCCACCTTGCGGGCCAGGGCCAGGTTGAGGCGCGCGCCCAGGTCCTCGATGCGGGTGCGTTGCTCGGTGACGGTCTGCTCCTTCAGCTCCAGGGCCGCCGACAGCGAGGTTATCTGCTGGCGCAGCGCCTGGATCTGCTGGCGCAGGTCGGCGATCCGGGCGGTGGCGTCGTCGGTGAGCCGGCGCTGCTCGGAGAGCGCCGCGCTGCGTTTCTCCACCTCCGCCACCAGGTCGCGGATGCGCATCTCCCGCTCCTGGATCTCCTCCTGGGCCAGCAGGGTGCGCTCGCGGGCGTCCTCCAGCTCCGCCCGCAGGCTCTGGCTGCGGTCGCGCAGCTCGCCGGCCTCGGCCCGGCTCGCCTCAAGCTGCTCGGAGAGGGTGCCCACCTGGGCCTCCAGCTTGCGGCGCACCTCCCGCAGGGCGTCGATGTCCGCCTGCAGGGAGGCCAGCTCCTTGAGCCGCAGCTCCAGGGTGCGTTCCCCCACCTGGATGCGCTCTTCGGCGGCGGCGAGTTCCTCGCGCAGGCTCTCGGCCTCCTGCTGGCTGGTCTGCAGCAGGCGGCTGACCCGGTCCCGGGCGCCGATGGTGGCCTCCAGGCGGCTGCTCAGGCTCTGCACCTGCTGCTGCAGGCGACTCGCCTCGGCGCGCTCCAGGGACAGGGTCTCGGCCAGCTCCGCCACCTGGGCGCGCAGTTCCTCCAGGGCCCGGTTGCGGCCGAACAGGGCGTCGCTCAGATAGAACTGGGTGATCGCGAACATCAGCAACAGGAACACCAGCACCAGCAGCAGCGTGGCCAGCACGTCGACGAAGGCAGGCCAGATGTTGACGCTGCTGCGCTCCCGGCGCCCGAGGCTGAACATGGCGGCGGCGCTACTCCTCGGGCCGTTCGCCGTTGGCGATCCGGGCCATGGTGCGGATCAGCAGCCGCAGCTCCTGGCGCAGCTCCTCCACCAGGCGCTCCCGGTCGGCCTGCAGTTCGGCGCGCAGATAGCCGATGCCGTTGGCCGTCTGGCGCAGGTGTTCGCGCACATGCTCGCGGTAGTCGGCGTCGCCCCCCTGGCTGTCGGCGAGGCGCTCCAGCACCCCCTTGAGTTCGGCCTGGGTGCGGGTCAGGCTCATCACCCCCTTCTGCTCGCTGCGGGACTGCTCCGCCAGCGAGGCTATCTCTTCGGTGAGCTGCAGCAGCCGCTGGTCCGCACCGCGGCGCTCCTCCTCGCCCCGCGCCATGATGCGCTGGAGCTTGTCCAGGCTGTCCGAGGTCTGCTCCAGCAGCGCCTGGATGTAGGCGGGCACCGAGCCCTCGCCATCGCCGCCGAAGGCGCCGCCGGCGAGCTTGGTCTGGCTCGCCAGCCACTCTTCCAGATCGTTGTAGAAGCGGTTCTGGGCGTGACCCGCCTGCAAGTCCAGAAAGCCCAGCACCAGGGCGCCTGCGAGACCGAACAGCGAGGAGCTGAAGGCCGTGCCCATGCCGGACAGCGGCTGCTCGAGCCCTGTCTTCAGGCTCTCGAAGGTGGCGGCGGCATCACCGCTCTCGATGCTCAGCCCGGAGATCACCGACCCCACCCCCCGCAGGGTGTCCAGCAGCCCCCAGAAAGTACCCAGCAGGCCCAGGAACACCAGCAGTCCCATGAAGTAGCGGGACAGGTCGCGGGACTCGTCCAGACGCGCCCGGATGCCGTCCAGCAGGGTGCGCAGGGACATGGCGGACAGGCTGAAGCGCTCCGAGCGTTCCCGTTCCAGCTGCCGGGCGAGCATGCCGAGCAGGCGGGTCCTGGGCAGCGGCAGCGGCCCGGCGCTGCCGCCGGCGTTGCGGAACGCCCCGATCCAGCGCACCTCCGGGCCCAGGATCAGCACCTGGCGGTAGTTCACCAGGATGCCCACCAGCAGCACCCCGAGAATCATGCCGTTGAAGGCGATATTGGAAAGGAAGGCCTGCAGCAGCGGCCCCTGGAACAGCCAGCACACGCCGGCCACCAGGCCCAGGAACAGGGTCATCCAGAGCAGGACTTGGGCTCGGTGCTGCACTTGATTCTCCCCCTCCAAAGGATCACGCCGGCCGGGCGGCCGCCGCCCGCCAAAAGGCGCAATGGATCGCCCCGCACGGGCACGCCGGGCGGTGCCCTGCCGGCAATGCCAGCCCAAGGCATCATGGCCTGCAGCCGCGCGCGGTGCGGCCTGCTGCGCGGCTCGGCGGACCCACCGGAATCCGCTCTCTCCCCCACCGGAACCGGTGCCTGGCCCCGACACCCGGGGGATTGTCGCAGCCCCGCCCCCGGAAGTGAATTCGAACCATGCGTGAGGCCGGGGAAGCGCTGATCAATTCCTCGCCGCCGCGACGATTTGATCAGCGTTTCGCTAGGTTATGCTGGGCCGCTACGGGGCGGCAGGCCGCCCGAGGAGGCGATCTTGCGCGACCATCTCTCCGACGCCCGAGCCTGGCCGCTGCTGGCGGCCCTGGTGCTGGGCGCGACCCTCATCTACCTGCTGCGCCCGATCCTGGCGCCGTTCCTGGTGGGGGCATTGCTCGCCTACCTCGCCGATCCCCTGGCTGACCGCCTGGAGCGACTGGGGATCGGCCGCACCGGTGCCGTGCTCACCGTGTTCACTGCTCTCAGCCTGGCCTTCGCCGGTGCGGTCGTGCTGCTGCTGCCGCTGCTGGGAGCGCAGCTGAGCCTGCTGCAGAGCCTGCTGCCCCAGGCGGTGGACTGGTTGCAGAGTACAGCTCTGCCCTGGCTGCGCCGGGAGGCGGGGCTGGAGCTTCCCCCCATGGAGCTGCAGAGCCTGCGGGAGGTGCTGGCGGAGCACTGGCAGTCCACCGGCAATGTGGCGGCGGCTGTGTTCCGCCGATTCACCCAGTCGGGTCTCGCCCTGGCCGGGCTGCTCGGACAGCTGGCGCTGATCCCGGTGGTGACCTTCTACCTGCTGCGCGACTGGGATCACCTGGTGGAGCGCGTCCGCGAGTTGCTGCCTCGAAGTCTTGAGCCCCGCATCAGCCAACTGGCCGCGGAATGCGACGAGGTGGTGGCCGCCTTCCTGCGGGGCCAGCTGCTGGTGATGCTGGCCCTGGCGGTGGTCTATTCCATCGGCCTGTGGCTGGTGGGCCTCAACCTGGCGCTGCTCATCGGCACCCTGGCCGGCCTGGTGAACATCATCCCCTACCTGGGATTCATCGTCGGTATCGCTGCCGCCGGCACCATGGCCGTGGTGCAGTTCGGACCTCTGTCGCTGGAATTGCTGCTGGTGGTGGGCGTGTTCCTGCTCGGCCAGGCCCTGGAAGGCACGGTGCTCACCCCCTGGCTGGTAGGAGACCGCATCGGCCTGCACCCGGTGGCGGTGATCTTCGCCGTGCTGGCCGGCGGCCAGATGTTCGGTTTCGTGGGCGTGCTGCTGGCGCTGCCGGTCGCCGCCGTGGTGGTGGTGCTGTTGCGCCACGCCCACGAGCGCTACCTGGAGAGCCACGTCTACCAGGGCACGGGCTCCCAGGGCCAGGCATCCGCGGACCTGGAGCCACAGCGGCAGCCGACGCGCCGGGACTGACCCCGAGTCCGGTGCCGGCGGGATGGCTGGCGCCCCGCCACGGCCCGCCCGCGGTGGGGCGGCAGAAAGAGTTTCGAGTACTGCCGGCAGGCCTCGGAAAGGCCAACCAGTTCGCACCCTGCAATGCCGCTCCCCGGTAGGCTCCGCGGTTATCCCCCGATGCCGCGCCGCTGGAGAGTCCGGTGCCCGCTGGCAGCACCCGCGCCCCACCGCTCGTCCTGCCGCTGCTGATCCTCGGCGCTGCCGCCGGGCTTGCGGCCCTGTCCCCGGACACCCCCGGGGTCCATGCTCTGGACCGCCTGGCATTCGAGCTGGCCTCGCGCAGCCTGCCTCCGGTGCGCGCCGGCGGCGTGGCGGTGGCGGCGGCGCCGGCGGATCTGCCCCCCGCGGCGGCCCTCGGCGCGATCACCGACGCTCTGGACGGCGTCGCCCTGGCCGCTCCCCGGGGTGTGGCCGTGCTCCTGGATGCCGGCACCGCGCAGGCCTATCGCTGGTCTGCCCAGGGCCAGGCCCTGGGCCGGATCCTGGCCGCTCGGGGCATCCCGGTAGCCGGCCCCGGACTCGCGCCCACAGTCGAGGTGACAGTGGATTCCCGGGGCCCGTCCATGCCTCCTCCCGGCTGGCCCCGGATGTTGCCCCTGCGCCCCATGGTCCCCCCTTCCGGCTCGCCGGCGTCCCTGCAGGCGCGCCGCGTGGCCCTGGTCCAGGGTTCCCGGGAGGCGCCCCTGGCGGGGCCGGAGCTGGTGGCTCTGGCTGCGCTCCAGGGGGCCGGCCCGATCTGGCAGCAGGGCGCCGGGCTGTCCCTGGGCGAACTGCGCCTGGCCACCGATCTGGCCGGCGGCGTGTACCTGCCCGGCCACCCGCGCGCCGTGGACCTGCGCCATGTGGACTGGGAAAGCCTGCGGCGCGGCGACAGCCCGGGCCTGCAGGGCCAGCTGCTGCTGCTCGGCACGGCGAGCCGCCAGACCCTGGAGGCAAACGCCGCCCGCCTGGCGCTGTTGGCCGCAGGGGCGGCGGCCCACACGCCCTTCTGGGCTGAGCTGAGTGGCCGGGCAGTGCCCCTGGCGGCGGCGCTGTGGCTGCTGCTTGCCGTGCCGGTCCTGCCCCTGGGCCGGGCGGCATTATTGACCTCGGCCCTGGTTCTGGCGGTCGCCGCAACCTGCGTCGGCCTGCTGGCCGACCAGCAGGTATGGCTGCCCGCGGGCAGCGGCCTGGCACTGCTGCTGGCGGGGTTCGCGCCGGTGCGGATGTGGGCCCGGCGGCGGCGCCGCGAGCATGCCCGGATGCGGGAGGAGGAGCGCCTGCGCCGCACCCTGGCCGCGTTCCAGATCGAGGCGGGCCAGCACCTGGCCGCCTTCGAGACCCTGGCACCCGCGCCGGCCAGCGACCCGGTGCTGGAGATGCTCTACTCGGTCGGACTCGCCCTGGAGCGGCGCCGCAGCTACCCCGCCGCCGAGCGGGTCTTCCGCCGTGTGCGCCGCCACCAGCGCGACTACCGGGACGTGGCCGAGCATCTGCGCAGCCTGCGCCAGGTGAACGCCCATCCCGCCGGCTCGGCCGCCGGCCTGACCGGCACCCTGGTACTGGATCCCCAGGCCCTGCAGCGTCCCACCCTGGGGCGCTACCGGCTGGAGCGGGAGCTCGGCCGCGGCGCCATGGGCACCGTCTACCTGGGCCATGACCCCAAGATCGGCCGCCGGGTGGCCATCAAGACCCTGGAGTTCGCCCAGTTCGACGGCGGGGAGCTGGCCAGCGTCCGCGAGCGCTTCGCCCGGGAGGCCGAGGCCGCCGGCCGGCTCAGCCACCCCAACATCGTCACCGTCTACGACGTCGGCGAGGAAGACGAGCTGGCGTTCATCGCCATGGACTACGTGGCCGGGGAGAACCTTACCCACTTCACCGAAGCCGACCGGCTGCTGCCGGTGGAGCAGCTGCTGCGGCTGCTGGCAGAGGTGGCTGACGCCCTGGACTACGCCCACCGCCAGGGGGTGGTGCACCGGGACATCAAGCCCGGCAACCTCATCTACAACGCCCCGGACGACCGCATCAAGATCACCGACTTCGGCATCGCCCGCGTGGCGGACAGCTCCCGCACCCGCACCGGGGCCGTGCTCGGCACGCCGTCCTACATGGCCCCGGAACAGCTAACCGGGGATCCGGTGGACGGCCGGGCCGACGTCTTCAGCCTGGGCGTCACCCTCTACCAGCTGCTGGCGGGCGCACTTCCCTTCAGCGGCGACAACCTGGCGGCGCTGGCCTACCAGATCGCCAAGACCCAGCCCACCGACGTCCGCGAGCTGCGCCCGGAGCTGCCCGCCAGCGCCGGGCGCATCGTCGCCCGGGCCCTGCGCAAGCGCCCCGACCGCCGCTACCGCAGCGCCGTCGAGATGGCAGACGCCCTGCGCCGGGCCAGTGCCCGGCTGGCCGACAGCCCCGGCCTGCGGGAGACCGCCTCGTGAGCCGCCTGCGGGCCTTCGGGGCCAGCGACCCGGGCCAGGAGCGCCGCCGCAACGAGGACGCCCTGGAGTGGCAGTTGGACCGGGACGCCGGCCGCCTGGTCGCCGTGGTGGCGGACGGCGTCGGCGGCGCCCCGGCGGGGGATCGGGCCAGCCAACTGGCCTGCCGGGCGCTGTGCCGGGGACTCCAGGGCGCGCCCCGCCGAGACAGCCCGCAGCGCCTGGCCGGCGCAGTGCAGGCCGCCCACCAGGCGCTGCGCCAGGAGCAGCGCGACCACCCCGAGTTGCGGGGCATGGCCAGTACCGTGGTGGCCCTGCTGCTGCGCCCCGGTGAGGGCTGGGTGGCCCATGCGGGGGACTCCCGCGCCTACCGCTGGCGGGACGGCACCCTGGCGCGCCTGACCCGGGACCACACCCTGGCCCAGGCGATGGTGGACAACGGCACTCTCACCCCGGAGCGCGGCGAGTGCGTACCCTACAGCCAGGTTCTGTCCCGGGCAGTGGGCCTCGGCGAGGCCGTGGACAGCGAGGTGCAGGCCCTGGACCCCCTGCCCGGGGACCGCTACCTGCTGTGCTCCGACGGGCTCTTTCGAAGCGTGCACGAGGCCCACATCGCCGCCCGGGTGGCGGAGGACGGCGCCCCGCAGCAGCGGGTGGCCGAGTTGCTGGCCGCGGCAAACGACGCGGGCGGCCCCGACAACATCACCGTGTTCCTGGTGGACATCCTGGAGGACTGATCCAATGCCGAACCTGGCCCTGCTGGTGGACGGCGTGGTGGTGCAGCGCTTCGCGCTGCAACGGCCCCTGATGCGGATCGGGCGCAGCCCCGCCAACGACATTCAGCTCGATGACCTGTCCGTGAGCAGCGCCCACGCCCTGGTGGAGGGTCGTCCCAGCCGCTACCTCGAGGGCAGCTTCGAGTACCAGGTGGTGGACCTGGACAGCACCAACGGGACCTTCGTCAACGGCACCCGGGTGCAGCGCCAGGCCCTGATCCACGGCGATGAGCTGCGCCTGGGCTACACCGTGTTCAAGTTCCAGGAGGAGGCGGCCCCGCTGTCCAGCACCGCCTACATGCTGCCCGAGCAGCAGGACTGAGCAGCTGCCTCGCGTGGCACGATCCATGCCTATCGGACTCGACGGTAAGTAGCGGCCGCAACTTCCCTTTCGAGTCGATCTGGCCTAATGTTGCCGGGACGATACGCCCCCCCGCACGGAGCCCTACGCCATGGCGGTGGCCTGCGACGACCGACAGCTCGCCCTCGATGCCCTGGAACAGCTGCACGGCATCAACGGCCCCGCCGTCTACCTGCTGGACCTCATTCCCCTGGTGGAGATGGCCTGGGCCGACGGCCGTTGCCGGCCGGCTGAGGCCAACCTGGTCTACGAATTCGCCCGCCGGCGGGTCCGTGAGCTGTCGGAGGAGGCGGGCGGGGAGGCCGTGGTGACCAGCGCCGACGCGGAGGCCTTCGTGAACCGCTTCCTGGGGCAGCCGCCGCGCTCCGGCATGCTGCCGGAGATCCGCCGGCTGGCCGCCTGCGTGATCTTCGACCACTCCGACCCGGCGGTGAACGAGCGCCGGCGCCGGGCCGTCCTGGAGTACTGCCTGGACATCGGCGCCGCCTCGGTGGGCCGCTATCCCTACGGGCCCCACGAACGCTTCGGTGCCCGCAAGAAGGCACTGCTGCTGGAACTCGCCGACCACTTCCACCACTAGCAGCCTGTCGGACTTAGGGATGATCTACTGCGGCGGCGGCAAACGGGGC
>CAZAQB010000025.1:32032-32133 GCA_964487155.1 uncultured Ectothiorhodospiraceae bacterium | reverse complement strand
CGGACCCGGAGCGCGCCGCGGCGCTGGGACTGAGGACTGAGGACTGAGGACTGAGACGCCGGATGCGCTTCGCTTATCCGGCCTACGCCCTCTGCCCACCG
>CAZAQB010000025.1:23923-31932 GCA_964487155.1 uncultured Ectothiorhodospiraceae bacterium | reverse complement strand
TACTGG
Source organism: uncultured Ectothiorhodospiraceae bacterium (assembly GCA_964487155.1). GTDB lineage: Bacteria > Pseudomonadota > Gammaproteobacteria > Nitrococcales > Nitrococcaceae > CAZAQB01. The sequence continues at coordinate 31,926 of CAZAQB010000025.1, read as the reverse complement.
GCAACATCCGGCACACCGCCGGCCATGGCAAGGCGCCCCCCGTACTCAGGACTGAGACGCCGGATGCGCTTCGCTTATCCGGCCTACGCCCTCTGCCCACCGCCCTCCGCCCAACCCCGGCGCCGGGCGAGGCCCGCGTAGGCCGGATAAGGCGCGCCAGCGCCGCATCCGGCGACCCACCCAGCGCCCCAGACTGGGCTGGAACGCGTTGCAATCCAGCATTAGCAAAGATGGTGGGTTTCGCCGGGCTCCACCCACCCTACGCGGGCTTCGAGAGCGCCCCGTAGGAGCGGCTTCAGCCGCGATGACTTTTCCCACGCCTGGGTACTGGGCAACATCCGGCACACCGCCGGCCATGGCAAGGCGCCCCCCGTACTCAGTACGCAGTACCCAGTACGAGCGCGAGCTGGTGGGTTCGGCCTCCCTCCACCCACCCTACGCCCTCCGCCAGACACCAGCGGCTTTGCCGCCCGTGTTGCCTGCCCCCCCACCCCCCCAGTATCCTGCCGTCTTTCTCCGAGCGCCCCCGCGAGACCATGCCCGAGACGCTTCCGCCGGACAGCGTGGGTTACGTGACGCCGCAGCGCCTGTCGGTGGAGCAGCCGCTGCCCCTGACCTGTGGGCGGGTACTGCCCCGCTTCGATCTGGTCTACGAGACCTACGGCGAGCTGAACGCCACGGCCAGCAACGCGGTGCTGGTCTGCCATGCCCTGTCCGGCACCCACCACGCCGCCGGCTACCATGATGCCGGGGACACCAAGCCCGGCTGGTGGGATACCTGCATCGGCCCAGGCAAGCCCATCGATACGCGGCGCTTTTTCGTCGTCTGTCCCAACAACCTGGGAGGCTGCCACGGCTCCACCGGCCCGGTGTCCGACAACCCGGAAACCGGCCGGCCCTACGGTCCGGACTTCCCCATGGTTACCGTCGAGGACTGGGTGCGCAGCCAGGCGCTGCTCGCCGACGCCCTGGGCGTCCGGCGCTGGGCGGCGGTGGTGGGCGGCAGCCTGGGGGGGATGCAGGCCCTGCAGTGGGCCATCGACCAGCCGGAGCGCATTGCCCATGCGCTGATCATCGCCGCGGCGCCGAGGCTCTCGGCCCAGAACATCGCCTTCAACGAGGTGGCCCGGCAGGCCATCCGCCAGGATCCGGACTTCCACGAGGGCCGCTACCGCGAGTACGGCGCCGTGCCCCGCCGCGGCCTGATGCTGGCGCGCATGCTGGGCCACATCACCTACCTCTCCGAGGAAGCCCTGAAGGCCAAGTTCGACCGGGATCTGCGCGACAAGGAGGGCTACGACTTCCACTACGAGGTGGAGTTCGAGGTGGAGAGCTACCTGCGCCACCAGGGCGAGGCCTTCGCGGAGCGCTTCGACGCCAACACCTACCTGCTGATGACCAAGGCCCTGGACTACTTCGACCCGGCCCGGGCCTGCGCCGGGGACCTGGCCCGGGCGCTGGCCGGCATCCAGGCCCGCTGCCTGGTGGTCTCGTTCACCAGCGACTGGCGGTTCCACACCGGCCGCTCGCGGGAGATCGTGCGCGCGCTGCTGGAGAGCAACCGGGACGTCAGCTACACCGAGATCGAGGCCCATCACGGCCACGACGCCTTCCTGATGCCCATCCCGCGCTACCGGGAGGTGCTGGCCACCTACCTGGACCGGGTGGACGCCGAGGTGGGCGTATGAACGCGCTGCGCGCCGACCTCGCCCAGGTGGTGCACTGGATCCGGCCCGGCTCCCGGGTGCTGGATCTGGGCTGCGGCAATGGCCACCTGCTGCGCACCCTGCGCGAGCAGCGCCACGTCACCGGCTACGGCCTGGAGATCGATCCGGAGGAGATCACCGGCAGCCTGGCAAACGGGGTGAACGTGATCCAGACCGACCTGGACGCCGGCCTGCCGGACTTCGAGGCTGGATCCTTCGACTACGTGGTCATGACCCAGACTCTGCAGGCGGTGCGCTATCCCCGCCAGGTGCTGGACGAGATCCTGCGCATCGGCCGGGAGGGCATCGTCACCTTCCCCAATTTCGCCCACTGGCGGCTGCGGCTGTACCTGTCGTTCTGGGGGCGCATGCCCATGAGCCGGGCGCTCGGTTACATGTGGTACGAGACCCCCAACATCCACCTGTGTACCATCCACGACTTCGAGGCGCTGTGCAGGGAGCGCAACATCGTCATCCTGGAGCGGCGCATGCTCTCCGGGCGGATGCAACCTTCGGCGTTCGCCAACCTGCTGCCGAACCTGCTCGCGGAGATTGCGGTCTACCGCATCCAGCGGGGCTGAACCCGCCGTCCGCTGCCTGGGGGACCGACCCAACCAAGGAGGCTTCCATGAGCTTGCCGCGCCCCATCCTGTGCCTGCTGCTGGCGCTCGCCCTGGCCTGGCCTCTCGGCGCTGGCGCCGAGCGCTCCCAGCAGTTCGGCCAACTTGAGGTGCACTACAATGCGATCCCCACCACGCTGCTGCAGCCGGAGGTGGCGAGCGCCTACGGCCTGATGCGCAGCAGCAACCGCGGACTGCTCACCCTGAGCATCCTGCGGGACGGGGCGACCATCCCCGCCAGCACGGTACGGGCCACGGCCGAGACCCTCGGCAACGTGCTGCGGGAGATCAGCCTGCAGGAGATCCGCGAGGGGAATGCGGTGTACTACGTGGGGAGCTTCCCGGTGGCGCGCGCAGAGGTGCTGCGCTTCGAGGTCCACGGTGCCGCCGCGGGCAACGGCTTCGACCTGAACTTCCGCCAGAGCTTTTTCGCGGATCCGTGAAACGCCGCCAGCGAGGGCGCCACACCCTGCTCAGTGGGCGTGGCGCACGGCGTAGCGTCCCCGGCGGAAGTCGGAGAACACCTGGGACACCGCCGGGTGCTCCACCGGCTCCTCGCTGGGGTCGGCTTCGAGCTGCTCCTCGGGGACGTACATTGCCGTCTCGGCGCCGTCCACCAGCACCGTGTACCAGGGCTGCTCCCGGGACGGCTCGCCCAGGGCCACCGCTCTATACAGCTTCTCGTCGGCGTCGAATCGGGCATCCACATCCAGCACTGCACCGCGACGCCCGGTGAGGTCGTGCAGTACCAGCTGGCCTGGGGCATACATGACAGCGATCATGCGCTCGCGCTCCATTACCGCTACCTCCTGCGGATAAGTTGCATCTGGAATACTAGATCGGGGCGGCGCGGAGGAATTCAAGCGCCGGCAAGCGCCGCGGCGCTTGCCCCGCAGCCCCCGGACACGCCACTATCCCGGGGAATCGCAGCCATCCCAGTACCCTAACGCCCATGGCCACCTGGTTCATCACCGATCCCGTCTTCCTGCAGCACGACACCGGCCCGGGTCATCCGGAATGCCCGGCCCGCCTGCAGGCCGTGCTCCGCGCCCTGGAGGCCCCCGAGTTCAGCGCGCTGGAACGCCACGGCGCCGAGGCCGCCGCTCCCGACCAGTTGAACCAGGTCCACGACCGCTTCTACGTGGAGGAGGTGCTGGCCGCCATCCCGCTGCAGGGCCTGCGCTCGCTCGACCCGGACACCATGGTGTCGCCGGCCACCGGCGAGGCCGCCCTGAAGGCCGCCGGCGCCCTGTGCCAGGCGGTGGACGCGGTGGCCACCGGGGCGGCCACCCGGGCGTTCTGCGCCGTGCGCCCGCCCGGCCACCACGCGGAGCCCAACCGGGCCATGGGCTTCTGCCTGTTCAATAACGTGGCGGTAGGCGCGGCCCATGCCCGGCGCGCCCACAACCTGCACCACGTGGCGGTGGTGGACTTCGACGTACACCATGGCAATGGCACCCAGGCCATGCTCGGCCCGCGGCCGGGCTTTCTGTACATTTCCACCCACCAGTCCCCGCTGTTCCCCGGAACCGGCAGCCGCGGCGAGAACCGCATGGGCCAGTTGCTGAACGTTCCGCTGCCCCCCGGCACCGGCTCGGAGGCGTTCCGCCAGCATGTCACCAACGAGGTGATCCCGGCCCTGACCCGCTTCCAGCCGGATCTGATCATGATCTCGGCCGGCTTCGACGCCCATCGCGACGACCCCCTGGCGGGCATGAACCTGGAGGACGAGGATTACTTCTGGGTAACCGAGGAGCTGGCAGCGGTGGCCGACTACTGCTGCCAGGGACGCATGGTCTCGACCCTGGAGGGAGGCTACGACCTGGCCGCTCTGGGTCGCTCCACGGCCCAGCACGTGCGGGCGCTGATGGATTGAGGACTGAGAGGGTGTTTACAAAATCAGGCACGCCGGAGCGCGGGGTGGAGATCCCGCCCGGCGCCGAGCGAAGCCCGCCGTAGGGCAGGTTGCGGAGAAACCTGCCATCGGGCGATGGCATCGGTACCGCGGATCGGTTCGGGCACGCGGGTCCGGCGATGGGCACCTTGGCATTTGCGACGCTGGCCCCCACGTTTCTTCGCAACGTGGGTCTACGGCTACGGCGGCGGTGTGCAAGGCCGTGCCGAGGCCCGGAGCACGGCTGGCGCTGCACCCCATGAGCACGTAGGCTGGGATGAAGCGCAGCGCAAGCCCAGCATCTCGGCGAAGACGGTGGGTTTCGCTTCGCTCTACCCACCCTACACGCTCCGCACGGCTGCGCGGCGATTCCCTGCGCGCTTCGCCGAGCCCCCGGGGTGCCGCGGAGGCCCGCGATGCCGGATACGCTTCGCCGACGCCCCGGCTGCGGCCAGGGCCCGCGTAGGCCGGATAAGGCGCACCGCGCCGCATCCGGCGCCACCCGCTCAATCATCCTTCCCGCCGTCAAGCCCGGTTCGGCACCGCCACCGGGGCGCGGTCCAGCACCGCCACGTCGTCCAGGTTGATCCAGGCGAGCCGGGTGAGACGCCAGAGCTGGCCGTTGGGCAGGCAGGGGTACATCACTTGGCGGGTGGCCACCACCAGCCCATCGCAGGCCTGGTGGTCCTCCAGCAGGTGGCCCAGCCGCAGGGCCCCGCCATAGGCCACCGGGGAGTAGTCCATGCGCCGCAACAGGCCGCGCGGGTCGGCGTGCAGCATCTGATCCTGGGCCGGCAGGGGCAGGTCGCCGGGCAGTTTTACCCGCAACCGCTGCCGGGCGCCGTCGACGGTGTCCAACGGCTCCAGCAGCTCCAGTTCGGTGCCGCTGCGACAGGCCAGAAACGGGGCCGCCACCGCGTGCCAGAGGGTGAGCCCGACCACGTAGAGCACATCCAGGGAATCCCAGACAAACCAGTGGCGCAGGGAGCGGGCCACCAGCCCCGGTGCGGCCCGTTCCTCCAGGCACTGTCCCTGGTCATCCTGGATGAACACCCGGGACGGCTCGAACACGCCGCTGCGCCCGGCGGCGGTGAACGGGCTCACCGTGACCCGGCACTGGCGCAGATCCACGGAGACATCCGCCTGCTCCAGGGGCCGGGCCTGCATGTGGTAGAGGAACTCGGCCCCACCCAGGGAGGCGGTGGCCAGCACCCGCTCCACCCGGCCCCAGCGGTCGAGGCCGCCATGGGCCTCGGCAATTCGCTCGTGGAGTTCGGTCATGGAGTCTCCAGGGGAGTGTCCGTCACGTTACCTTAGCAACGATCCGGAAGCCGGTGGCAGCAGCCGCGTCAGGGCCGATGGGCGGCGGCCAGATAGTCGTGGGACTGCATCTCCACCAGGCGGCTGGTGGTGCGCTCGAACTCGAAGGCCAGGCGTTTGCCCCGGTAGAGGTCCTCCGGCGCCGCCTGCGCCGAGATCACCAGTTTCACGCCGCGGTCGTAGAACTCATCCACCAGGCTGATGAAGCGCCGGGCCTGGTCCTCGCGCTGGGGGTCGAACAGCGGCACATTGGAGATCACCACGGTGTGGAACTGGCGGGCGATCTCCATGTAGTCCGCCTGGCTGCGGGGCCCGTCGCAGAGCGCTTCGAACTCGAACCAGACCGCCGAGTCGGCGAGCCGCCGGGTGGGGATGGAGCGGCCCTCCACCACCAGGGTGGCGCCCGCCTCGCCGGCCTCCGGGGCGATGTGGCGGAAGTCGTCCTCCAGCACTCGGTCCGCCGCCTCGTCCAGAGGGTAGTGGTAGATCTCCGCCTGCTCCATGAAGCGCAGCCGGTAGTCGGTGCCGCCGTCCACGTTGAGCACCCGGGTGTGGCGCGCCAGCAGGTCGATGGCCGGCAGAAAACGGGCCCGCTGCAGGCCGTCCTTGTAGAGGCTCTCAGGCGGAATATTGGAGGTCGCCACCAGGGTCACGCCCTCCTGGAACAGGCCCTGGAGCAGCCCGGAGAGGATCATAGCGTCGGCGATGTCGGAGACGAAGAACTCGTCGAAGCACAGCACCCGGCAGTCCTCGGCCCACGACCGGGCGATGCGCGGCAGCGGGTCGCGGCCCTTGCCCATGGCCTTGCGCGCCCGGTGCACGTCACCCATGAAGCGGTGGAAGTGCAGCCGGCGCTTCTGCGCGAACGGCAGGCAGCCGTAGAAGGTGTCCATCAGATAGGTCTTGCCGCGGCCCACGCCGCCCCACATGTAGAGGCCGGTCTGCGGCTGCCGGCGCGGCGGCGAGCCCCCCAGCAGCCGCCGGGCCAGGCTCAGCCGGGGGGCGGGGGGCGGGTCCAGCAGCCGCCGGTAGAGGTCGTCGAGGCAGCGCACCGCCTCCTCCTGGGCGGAGTCGGGCACGAACTCCGGGTCTTCCAGGTCGGCACGGTAGCGCTCCCATGGGCTCATGGCGGTCCTCGGTCGGGGAAACGGCGGCAGTGTACCGAGGCAGGCGGGCTCAGGCGTAGAGGTCGAGGCGTCCGCCCAGGGTGAGCAGTTCGCCGCCGGCCAGCCCCGCGACCCGCTGGAAGGCCGAAGGCCCGCTGCCCAGTGGGCGCGGGTCGCTGCCCTGGGGGCGCTCCCGGAGGGGGCCGGCCACGTCCCGCACCGGGGCGGGCGCGGTCACCGGCGCGGGCGCACGGGAGGCCGGCCGCGGCGGCGCAGTGGTGGGCGACTGGACGGGGGGCAGGAACACGCTTGCGACTCGCGGCGGCGGAGGCGCTCAGTATATCGCAGCGCCGGCCAGCGAGAGAGGCGCGCCGGCACTGCCCCGGGCGGCATCGGCGAGGGTGTAGTCCGGCCCCTCCAGGATGCGCCGCGCGTAGGACTCGTGGGCCGGCGAGCCCGGCGGCCAGCCGAGCAGGAAGCGCCGCCACCACACCTCGTGGTCGTAGGCCACCGGCAGGGCGTGGCAGTGCAGCCCGTCCAGTTCCAGGCCGTACAGGGCGGCGCCGGAGGCCGGGGCGGAGACCGCGATGCGGCTCACCAGCCCGCGCCGGTCGCCGCGGAAGTTGGGCATCCCGGCGGAGCCGTTATTGATCACCGTGCGGCGGCCCTCGGGCAGGGCGAAGTCCTGCACGTAGGGCAGGCAGGTGTGGCTGCAGGCGAACACCTCGGCGCCGGCCTCCCGGAACCAGTGGCGCAGGGTGGGCTCGTCGGTCACCGGCGCCTCGGCACAGCCCAGGCGCCGGCGCAGGGCCGGGTCCGGCGGCGGCATGCGCTCGACGGCCAGGCTCCAGCCGGCGAGGCTGGTGGGATCGCCGTGCAGGATGGCCACCCGGCGGCCGCCGACGCTGACGCTGCGGTAGCGGGGCAGGCCCGCCAACTCGGCCCGGGCCGCCTCCGGGATGGCCTGCTGCAGCCGCCCCATGATGGCGTTGGAGCGCTGCACGGTGGCCGCCGCCACGTAGTCGGGGTAAGCGCAGCCGCAGCCGGCGCCGCTCGGGTCCGCAAGCTCGGCCTCCACGTTGCCGGCGCTGGCACCCTCGGCCAGCACCGCCCGCTGCAGGCGCTGGAAGACCTCGGGCTCGGCGTCGAACCAGTGGAAGTCGCCATTGAACACCAGCCGCACCCGCTGTCCGCCGGAACGCTCCGCCTCGGCCAGGGCGAGTACCGCATCCAGGGCCTCGGGGTTGCCGTACAGGCCGCCGGCCACCAGCAGCACGTCGCAATCGCCCTCCGGCGGCTGGTCCAGGTCGGACGGCCGGTAGCGAAACGACAGCGGACAGGCCCGCCCCGGCGCCCG
>CAZAQB010000025.1:5098-23823 GCA_964487155.1 uncultured Ectothiorhodospiraceae bacterium | reverse complement strand
CCAGGTCGGACGGCCGGTAGCGAAACGACAGCGGACAGGCCCGCCCCGGCGCCCGCAACTCTTCGCTGCACCCCATGAAGACCTCCTCCGGGCCTGGATCGCCCTGTGAACCTGTACCGGCATGTCCGGCGCGCCGCGCCCGGCGCCGCCCTCCTGCCTCGGACCCTCATGGCGGAGTAAATGCCAGCGGGCGGCACTGGTACAATACGCGACTTTCCCGACCGCCGGCCGTGCCGGCCCCACCGGCATCGAAGAACCCGGAGACCGCCAATGGCCGACAACCAGCGCAGCCGCATGATCACCGACGGCGTCGCCCGCACTCCCAACCGCGCCATGCTGCGCGCCGTGGGCTTCCGCGACGAGGACTTCAACAAGCCCATGGTCGGCGTAGGCAATGCCCACAGCACCCTGACGCCGTGCAACATGGGCATCGGCAGCCTGGCGGCCGCCGCCGAGGAAGGCATCCGCGCCGCCGGCGCCATGCCGGTCACTTTCGGCACCATCACAATCTCCGACGGCATCTCCATGGGCACCGAGGCGATGAAATTCTCGCTGGTGTCGCGGGAGGTGATCGCGGATTCCATCGAAACCGTGTGCAACGGCCAGCGCCTGGACGGTGTGCTGGCGACCGGCGGCTGCGACAAGAACATGCCCGGCGCCATGATCGCCCTGGCGCGGCTCAACATCCCGTCCATCTTCCTGTACGGCGGCACCATCAAGCCGGGCCACTACAAGGGTCAGGACCTCACCATCGTCAGCGCCTTCGAGGCGGTGGGCCAGTACTCCGCCGGCAAGCTCTCCGAGGAGGACTTGAAGGGCGTGGAGCGCAACGCCTGCCCGGGGGCCGGCGCCTGCGGCGGCATGTACACCGCCAACACCATGTCCAGCGCCTTCGAGGCCATGGGCATGAGCCTGATGCACTCCTCCACCGTGGCCGCCGAGGACCCGGAGGCCCGGGAGGTCGCCACCCGCAGCGCCGAAGTGCTGGTGGACGCCATCCGCCACCAGCGCCTGCCCCGGCAGATCATGACCCGCGAGGCGTTCGAGAACGCCTTTGCCGTGGTCATGGCCCTGGGCGGCTCCACCAACGCCGTGCTGCACCTGCTCGCCATCGCCAGCGCCGCCGAGGTGCCGTTCTCCATCGACGACGTGGAGACCGTCCGCCGCAAGGTGCCGGTGCTCTGCGACCTGAAGCCCTCCGGGCGCTATGTCACCACCGAGTTCCATGCCGTGGGCGGCACGCCTCAGGTGATGCGCATGCTGCTGGACGCCGGCCTGCTGCACGGCGAGTGCCTCACCATCACCGGCCAGACCATCGCCGAGCAGCTCGCCGGCGTGCCCGGCGGGCCCCCGGCGGACCAGCAGATCATCCAGCCCCTGGAGGACCCCATCTACCCGGAGGGCCACCTGGCCATCCTGCGCGGCAACCTGGCCGAGGAAGGCGCCGTCGCCAAGGTGAGCGGCATCAAGCAGCGGCGCATCAGCGGCCCGGCCCGGGTGTTCGACTCCGAGGAGGAATGCCTGCAGGCCATCCTGGACGACCGCGTGCAGGCGGGCGACGTGGTGGTGGTGCGCTACGAGGGCCCCAAGGGCGGCCCCGGCATGCGCGAGATGCTCGCCCCAACCTCGGCCATCATCGGCAAGGGCCTGGGGGATTCGGTGGGCCTGATTACAGACGGGCGCTTCTCGGGCGGCACCTACGGCCTGGTGGTGGGCCACGTGGCCCCGGAGGCCGCCGTGGGCGGCACCATCGCCCTGGTCCAGGAGGGCGACACCATCACCATCGACGGCGACCACAACCTGCTGCGCCTTGAGGTTGCCGACGACCAGCTGGCGAGCCGCCGCCAGGCCTGGCAGCCCCGCAAGCCGAACTACCGCCGCGGCGTGCTGGCCAAGTACGCCACCCTCGTATCGTCGGCCTGCTACGGCGCCGTCACCGACAAGGACCTGTTCGAGTAGCGGTCAGCCGCCAGGGCGCCAGCGTCGCCCGTGCAGGGTGGGCAGAGCAAAGCGAAGCCCACCACCTCGCCCTATCAAACCAAGCGCATCTCGCCCCCCTCCCCCCTCGCGGGGGAGGGGCCGGGGGAGAGGGGGCTCTCAATACCGGCCCAATCCGGGCCGGCCAACAGCCTTACGTCAGTCGGCCCTGCGCCCGTACACCAGGGGCACGGCCGCCTCCGGGGTGAGGTTGCGGAAGGTGAAGCTCTCCTCGATATAGAGATGCACCTGGTCGCCGCTCATCCCGGTGTAGCCGGCGGAGAGATCCTGGCCGACGCTGAGCGCGAAATCCCCGCCGCGCACGCTCAGCACGGCGGCACCGTCCACCGCCGGAGCCCAGACGATGGGGCCGCCCACCAGCTGGCGGACATGCTCCATCACCGGATAGCCGTCGTGGGTGGTCTCCTGCAGGCCCTTGTAGCAGCGCGGGCCCAGGGCAATGGCGTAGGGGCCGCCGGCGCCGGCGTGGCTGCAGATGCCATCGATGGCCGCCTCGAGCCAGCCGTAGAAGATGGGGCCGTCCTTGAACAGGTACTCCCGGAGCTGCTGGTCGATGACCGGCTTGTTGCGGCGCAGCCACTCCAGGACCATGGCGGCGTGCTCCATCTCCTCGTCGCGGTTGTGGGCGAGGATGGCCCGCAGTTCATCGTTGCCGGTCGCGTCGACGGGCTGGTCGTACCAGTCGACCGCCTCCAGTTCCTCCATCAGCGAGACCACCGCCCGGTGGTGATCGATGGTCTCCGGCTTCAGATCCCCCGGCGTCTTCGTGGAGTTCGGTACTGGCCAGGGTCGTTCCTCCTCAGGATGTTGCGCCGGCACCGCCCATCGCCCGACGGGGCGGAGCCCGGCACGGTCAGCGTCTGCGGACGCCCGCTTCAATGCCCCGCCGGCCGACGGCAGGCATGCGCGGCATGCGCAAATTGATAACTTGGCCGACGGCCATGGCGCGCGCCGGCTCGCCTGGAATGCTTGCTCCCACCCTACCAGTTCTCCCGGGGAGCGCTCACCGTCCGCCAGGCGCATCGACTCCATATGCCCGCCACCGGGTTTTTCGAGCTCCCGCCAACGCGGCTTTGCCGGCCGCCGGCGCCGGTCGCCCGGGCAAACCCGCGGCGCTATCGGCGGCGCCGCCGACGCCGGCCCCTCTCCGGCGTACCCGGCGACGCTTCCGCCGGCGCGGCGGCCAGCACCTCCGGCGCTGACTTCAGCAGCTCCAGATAAACGCAGAGGCTGGCGTAGGCGTCGTTGGCGGCGTAGAGGCACTGCGCCTCGGTGAGGGTCTGCGACGCCCAGTTGGATGTACTCACCTTGCGGGATTTCTGCAGATACTGGCCCAGCACGATGGCCACGGCCGCCTGCAGTCCCACCTGGTCCTTGTAGCCCAGCCGCCGCGTCGCCACCGCTAACTCGACGTAATTGCGCAGGCTGATGCCGAGCTTGTCGTGCAGGGGCCCCCGGTCCGACTTCAGCCCGAAGCCCACCTTGGTGGTTTCTCCGGACTCCAGGACCTCCCGCAGCACGTCCGGCGCCGCGCCACTGCCCGCGGGGAACAGAAAGGCCTCGGATGGCGTGGCGACCTGCACCAGGTGCGGGCCCGTTCGGGCCTCGTTCACGACGAAGGTGGGCTTGCTCTCAGTGTCGAATCCCACATGGCGGGCGCCGCGCATGGCCGCATGGGCCGCCTGCGCCTCAGCCGCCGTGCGCACCAGGTGGATCCGGCCGATGGGCAGCCCCGGAAACCGCGGCAGAGCGCGCATCTCCTCCCTGCTGGGCCGGGTCAGGTAGGTTGTCCGCATATCTCGCTGAGTCCCGGCCGGCCGGGGCGTCTTCTCATCTTCCACCGGAGACATCCAGCAGCGCGCCCGTGGAGTACGAGGCCTGGTCCGAGAGCAGCCAGAGAATGGCCCGGGCCACCTCCTCGGCCGCTCCGCCCCGCCCCATCGGCACCGACGCCTTCACCCGATCCACACGGCCGGGCTCGCCGCCACTGGCGTGGATCTCGGTGTAGATCACACCGGGACGCACCGCATTGACCCGAATGCCCTCGGCGGCGACTTCCCGGGCAAGACCGACTGTGAAGGTATCGACCGCCCCCTTGGCCGCCGCGTAATCGACGTACTCGTTCGGCGAGCCCAGGCGCGAGGCGGCGGAGGAGACATTGACGATGGCGCCGCCGGCCCCGCCATGGCGCGTGGACATGCGCCGGATAGCCTCCCGCGCGCACAGAAAACAGCCGATGACGTTGGTGGCCAGGACCCGGCTCAGCCGCTCGGCGTCCATGTCCTCGACGCGCATCTGGCGCTCGAGGATCCCGGCATTGTTGACCAGCGCCGTGACCGGCCCCAGCGTCCGGTCGACTTCCTCGAAAAGCCGCACCACATCGGACTCGACCCCGACGTCACCGGCAACCGCCATCGCCTGCCCGCCGCAGGCGACGATTTCCTCGACCACCGTGCGAGCCGCGGCTTCATTGCGGTGATAGTTGATGCATACGCCATATCCGCTCGCCGCGCCCAGACGCGCGGCAGCCGCACCAATCCCCCGGCTCCCGCCGGTGACCACCAGCACCTTCTGCAATGGAACTCTCCGATTGTGTTGGCGTGATCAGGTGCGAACAACGGTCTTCCCAATGGTGCCGACTCGACAGTCATTGAGGTGGCTTCAGCTGTCAACGCCGGCCATTAGCCGCGCGGGTGCGAGAGCACCCGCGTCCTGCTCGCTGGATTTGTTCCGCCCCCAGCAGCCTGTCGGACTTAAGGCTCCTACTGCGCCGGTGGGATAGCGGTCCATTCTCCCGATCCTTTTCGTCTGAGCTACGGCCATTCTCCTCAAATGATCGACAAACTGAACTCGCTCTCCCACTCGGCTCGCGACGGGCGCCTAAGTCCGACAGGCTGCTAGTGCCATGACAAGTCCGGTTTCCTTCCGCGGACCATGCAATCGCGCAAATAGAGATTGATCAAACTCTGATACGGAATCCCCGTTTCTTCCGAGAGCTGTTTAAAATACTCGAGAACGTCGCCACCCATGCGGATCGTCACCTGGCGCTTCAACTTCGAAGCGTACGGATTACGGCGCGACTTCATCTTCGAAAAATCGTACTCCTTTCTCATATCGGCGGACCTTCGTAATGCTTACGCTCATTAGCTGTCGCCCTCCGCGCGGAAATGATTCTAATGACATCTCCACCGGAACGCTCGCAGTGGCACACAACCAGAACCCGCAGCACATTACTCAGCCCGAGCATAATAAACCGCTCTTCGCTGGATGAATGCTCGTCGTCGAAGAACTGCCGCGCATACTCATCAAAGAAAACGGATTTCGCTTCTTCGAACGAAACTCCGTGCTTCTCGAGATTTGCGAGCGCCTTCTGCGGATCCCAATCGAACTCGATCATACATACATTGTATTTACGCCACGAGGGCCTAGTCAACCGCTGCCATGTGCCGCAGATGCCTTGCCCAACGCCAGCCATGAGCTGCGGCCTTCAGGCCGCCGGCTCCATGGCCTTGTTCACGATCTTGCCGCATACACACGTATAGCGCATGATATACACACGGCGCAACGGAGGCATCATGCGTACCAACATTGTGATCGACGACGATCTGATGGACGAGGCCCTCAAGCTCACCGGTGCCAAGACGAAGAAGGAGGCAGTGGAGCTTGGCTTACGCACCCTCGTACAGCTCAAACGCCAGGAGCGGATCAAGACTTACAAGGGCAAGCTCCAGTGGACGGGTGACCTGGACCAAATGAGGCTCCCTTAGTGGTCTTAGTAGACAGCAGCGTCTGGATCGACTATTTCAACGGCCGCGAGACGACCGCCACCACCAAACTTGATGAGCTTCTTTCCTCGACCGTGGTGGCGGTGGGTGACCTCATACTAGCCGAAGTCCTGCAGGGCTTTCGCAGCGACACTGACTTCCAGACCGCCAAGGCGCTGCTCCTTGGCCTCGAGCTCCACGAACTTGGCGGAATGGAGATCGCGAAAAAGGCTGCTGACCACTTCCAGGCGCTCCGAATCCGCGGGGTTACCGTGCGCAAGACCGTCGACTGTTTTATTGCCACATACTGCATCAAGCATGAGATCCCGCTGCTGCACAGCGACCGCGACTTCGAGCCGTTCACCAAACACCTCGGCTTGCAGCCCGCACTGCCTCCGTAATCGCTATCGCCTGCCATCGCCGGTGACAAGACCGCAGCGAAGCGGAGGTTTAGGTATCCGGTGCACGGATTTGTTAAGCGACCCCCTGCAATTTGTTGGCAAGATCCTTTCCGGAGGTCGCCGGGGGCAGCTCTCGCCCCTCTGATCGATAGAGCTCGATTGTCTCTTCGACAATCTCGCACAATTCATGGAACACTGCCTCTTCGTCATCGCCGTGGCAGCCCCCATAAAGCAGACCGGGCGAGCTTCCCACAAAGCAGGCGTCCTCTTCTGACCACTCAACGATCTTCACGTACCGTGCACTATCCTTCATGACTGAACCTCCTCGATCGCCTTAGCCACCGCGCGTTCCTGATAGCGTTTCGCATCGTCACCGAGTTTGCCAGAAATGGTGATGGGGCGACTCGCCCTGGGGTGGAAAACGTTGCGGTGGCTACCCTTCCCGCCACGATTCTTGAAACCGGCTTTCTCCAGACGCGCTACCAACTCCCTTACCTTTGGTGGCAAAGCACCGACCCTCGATCATCTGCCGCTTAAAGTCCAGCTTAACCGGGGGCAAAAAGCAGAGCAAGGAACGAGCGGGGCTTTTTGCCGTCCGAGTTAAAGCTGTTCGTTAGGCCATGGTTTCATCTCTCACGGTCCCCATCGCCGCTAGCTGGCAAGAGGCCATATCTACTCGGATTCAAATTACGATAAAAGCCGCACTTACAGCACCAGAAATGTGTTGAGCCGCCGGAAGCGTAAGCCATGTTATGTTCCAGGCCAGCCATGTCGGATTGCATCATTGTTACTACAATCGGCTGTTGACGTAAGTCTTCCTCAATGGCCTTAGCCTGCTTCTCAGTACGAGCATCAGAAAACACCGTAATGTAGTCATGCTCGCAATGCCTCTGTCTTTCTCTTAACCGTTCATAGTCATGTGAACAAACAAAAGGTTCTTCGACAGGTTGTTTGCTCCCTACCTTGTAGTAGGTTCTACGCGTTTCGTTATGGGACTCTTTCTTTCGGATACATATCCCGCTACACCAATAACAATGGTCCACCTCGACGTCGCCTACTTTATGCGGCGCATATCCCCAGCCCCCCTCATGAGTGGTATCGGGGTGTTGTGCATAGCACGCGATACAGACATGACTAATAGCTTCAGGAGTTCCAGATTTACCACACAAAGAGCATCTTAGTTGTTTTGTTTCGCCGCGATTAAATGAAGTCCACCCTTCGTCACCAATATCTTCATTTCTAAGTGAGGTGGCGGGGATGGAGTTACATTGTTCACAAAATGCGGCCCATACGTAGGTTGGCTTTTCGGCACGGCCGCAGCGATCGCAAGTCACGGTCTTGACACGACCAAATAGCGATTTTTTGACTCCCATTCTTAATTGGCCTAACAGTTACTCTCCGGAAACTTTCCGCGTATGACCGGCAGTTCTTGGCCCTGTCGAGCCATACCCTAGTGCCTCAGGGCACCATACCCCCTTTTGATTCCGGCACATACGGGCTCCGCTGCCACATTGGCGGCATCCTTAAACCATGCCGCCGCTGCGTGATACGCGGCCGCTGCCAGCCATATGGGTATAGGCGGCCTGGGGGTCGGGTTCCGAGCGGTGGCTGGCGGTTGGTCGTCCATTGACTTTCCGGTTTGGGAGGCTCGGCACTGCCCGTACCCTAGCGCAGCCCATCGGCGGGGGGAATGGTCCATTGCGGCGGCCGGTTCTGCCGCGGAGGTCCGGCGGCGTTGGCACCGGATGGCGAGCTTTGGCGTCGGTGGGGTGGGCCTGACGGCCGGGCCGTTTCGTCCTACGGCTGGGCCGCCGCCCGTTCCGTCGAGAACTGCAGTTCATAGAGCCGTGCGTAGGCGCCGCCCTGGCGGATCAGCTCGTCGTGGCGGCCGGTCTCGATGATGCGGCCCTGGGCCATGACGGCGATCTGGTCGGCGTGCTCGATGGTGGACAGGCGGTGGGCGATGACCAGGGTGGTGCGGGCCCGGGTGAGGTTGGCGATGGCGTCCTGGATGTAGCTCTCGGATTCGGTGTCCAGGGCCGAGGTGGCCTCGTCCAGGATCAGGATCGGGGCGTCCTTTAGAAAGGCCCGGGCGATGGCGATGCGCTGGCGCTGGCCGCCGGACAACCGCGAGCCGTTCTGGCCCACCGGGGCGTCCAGGCCCTCGGGCATTTCCTGGATGAACTCCCAGGCGTGGGCCGACCTGGCTGCCGCGATGATGTCCTGTTCCGGGGCGTCCGCCAGCTCGCCGTAGGCGATGTTGGCCCGCACCGTGTCGTTGAACAGCACCACCTGCTGGCCCACGTAGGCGATGTGCCGGCGCAGCAACGCCCGGGGCAGGCTGCGGATGTCGTGGCCGTCCACCAGGATGCGGCCCTCGGTGGGCTCCAGCAGCCGGGGCACCAGGTGGGCCAGGGTCGTCTTGCCGCTGCCGGACTGCCCCACCAGGGCGACGCTGGTGCCCGGGGCCACCTCCAGGTTGACGCCCTCCAGGGCCGGGCGCGCCGCGCCGGGGTAGCGGAACCCCAGGTTCTCGAAGCGCAGCCCCCCCTCGATGCGCTCCGGGCGCAGGTCGCCCTCGTCGGTTTCCGCCGGGCGGTCCATCAGCTCGAAGGCGCTCTCGGCGGCCGCCAGGCCCCTCTGCAGCTGGGTGTTCACCTGGGTCAGGTGGCGGATGGGCTCGAACAGCAGGGACATGGCGGTGACGAAGGAGACGAACTCGCCGGGGGCGAGCTCCTCGGCCGCCGACATCTGCAGGGCCACGTACACCACCCCGGCCAGCGAGACAGCGATCACTACCTGGATCACGGGCAGGTTGGCGGCGGTGATGCGGGTCACCCTCAGGGTCTCGCGGCGGGCGTCCTCCACCACGTCGGCGAAGCGCCGGCGCTCGTAGTCCTGGCCGCCGTAGATGCGCACCTCACGGTGCCCCCCCAGGGCCTCCTCCAGGCCGTGGGTCATCTCGCCCATGGCCTGCTGGATGCCCTGGCTGGAGGCCCGCAGCGAGCCGCTCACCCGGCGGATGATCCAGGCCACCAGGGGGGTCACCACCAGCATCACCAGCGTCAGCTGCCAGGAAGTCCAGGCCATGTAGCCCAGCAGCCCGACGATGATGAGGCTGTCCCGCACCAGCACCACCCAGGCCTTGCTGACGGCGTCCGCCACCTGCTGCACGTCGTAGGTGACCTTGGAGATCAGCACGCCGCCGGACTGGGCCACGAACTCGCCTGCAGGCATCTCCAGCAGGCGCCGGAAGATGTGGGCGCGCAGGTCGGCGATGGTCTGCTGGGCCACCCACTGGCTGGCCACGGTGCTGCCGTAGCTCGCCAGCCCCCGCACCAGAAACACGCCGATCAGCGCGAGCGGCACCCACAGCATTACCTGGGGATCCCGGTCGATGAGGCCGCCGTCCACCAGGGGCTGCATGAGCGCCGGCAGGGCGGGCTCGGTGGCGGAGTAGATCACCATGGACACCAGGGCCACGACGATCACCCGCCAGTAGGGCCTGGCGTAGCCCAGCAGGCGGCGGTAGAGATGCCAGGACTCGGCGGTGGCCACGTTGCGCTATTCCCGCCGCAGGATGCGGTCGACCACGAAACTTGCCACGGCCCGGGGCCGGTAGGCCGCCCGCAGCTGCTCGCGGTCGTACTTGCGCTCCACCCACTCCAGCAGGGTCATGGGCTCCTCGGCGGTGTCGCGCAGGTAGGCCTCGAAAAAGTGGTCCAGCAGGCCGGTGTTGGCGGTGCGGAAATGGCCGTACTTCCAGTGCAGCTGGCGCAGCTCCCGGATCGGCCGGCCCTGGCGCAGGTGCAGGTAGAGCATGCTCATCAGCCCCACCCGGTCGGCGCCGGCCTTGCAGTGCATCAGCACCGGGTAGTCAACCTCCTGGAACAGGCGGGCCGCCTCGCGGATGGTCTCCTTGCTGGGCAGGCGCCGGGAGCCCATGCGGAAGTCGACCATGGTGATACCAAGCTGGGCGCAGGCATCGCGCTCCAAGCGGTAGGAGCCGAACTCGTTGGGGCCCCGAAGGTTGACAACGGTGCGGATGCCGAGCCGGCGCTGGTAGCGGCGCAGCTGCCGGGGCGAGGGCTGGCTGCTGCGGTAGGCCTCGGACGAGAGCTGGAACAGGTTGGGGTAGACCTCCCGGAACAGGCCATGGTCCACCACCAGCATGCTGAAGTAGTCGTTGAGCCTGCGCAGCCTGGACATGCACCCGCCTGCCGCCGTCGCCCCGCAGCCCCCGGATGGCCCGGGCCCGCCACACGGCCCGGCATGGTACACCGCTGGCGGGGCAGGCGTTAGCCGGCGCGAGCCCGAGTGCCGCGTCAAGGGCTGGAGCCTGGGCGCGAGGCTTGCGCCGGATGCGGCGCTGGCGCGCCTTATCCGGCCTACGCGGGTTTCGCTCCGGCGCCTGGCATGAGGCCGGATAAGGCGCAACGCGCCGCATTCGGCGTCTCAGGGCGCGGCGGCGGCGCCGGCGAGCCCGGCCAGGGCGCCCTGGATCTTCTCCAGCACGGCGCCGCAGCCGGCCACGGCGTGGCGCTCGGCCAGGTAGGCCGGCGCGTTGTAGCCGATCCACACCTGGCCTTCGGCATCCTCCCAGACCAGGGCCTTCTGAGGCAGATCCAGGGCCACCTCCTGGCGGCACTGCATCAGCGGCGTGCCCACCCTGGGGTTGCCGAAGATCAGCAGCTCGGTGGGCCGCAGGGCCAGGTCAACCCCCCGCGCGCCCTCGGCATGATCCACCCGGGCGAACAGGGTCAGACCCTTGCGCTCCACCAGGCCGGCCAACCGGTCGGCGGTGCTTGCCACGTCGTGGGCGCTCTTTACCCGCACCATCCCCTCGGACGCGGCCACAGCCACCGAGGCCCATACCAACAGCACTGTGAACGTCAGAATCCGGGTCATGCCTCAGGCTCCTATCGCTGATTTTCATCAAGGGCCCACAGCGCCGCGTGCCGGGCATGCAGCGCTGCGGTATCGAACAGCGGTACGGGTGACTGCCTGGGGCCCACCAGCAGGCCAATCTCGGTGCATCCCAGAATCACCCCCTGGGCGCCGGCCTCCACCAGTCGCCCGATCACCGCCCGGAAACACTCCCGGGAAGCGTCGCGGAGTTCGCCGTGGCAAAGCTCCTGGTAGATGATCCGGTGCACCTGATCCCGGTCCTCGGCCCCCGGCACCAGCACCTCTACGCCGGCGCTGCTGGCGAGCCGCTCCCGATAGAACGCCTGCTCCATGGTGAACCGTGTGCCCAGCAGCCCCACCCGGGCCAGGCCGGCGGCACACACCGCCGCGCCGGTGGCATCGGCGATGTGCAGCAGCGGCAGGCCCACCCCGGCCTCCACGGCGTCCGCGACCCGGTGCATGGTGTTGGTGCAGAGCACCAGCGCCTGGGCACCGGCCCGCTCCAGGGCGGCGCCGGCTTCCACCAGCAACCGCCCGGCTGCATCCCAGTCGCCTCGGGCCTGGAGCGCCTCGATGGCGGCGAAATCCACGCTGTAGAGGACCAGCGGCGCGCTGTGGTGACCCCCCAGCCGCTCGCGCACGGTCTCGTTGATGACCCGGTAGTAGGGAATGGTCGACTCCCAGCTCATACCGCCCAGCAGACCCAGGGTCGCCATGGGGTTGCCGGTCATGTCAGTCCTCGGCCCGCGCCACCCGGTTGCGGCCGGCGCGCTTGGCGGCGTAGAGGGCGGCGTCGGCGGCCTGCACCAACTCCTGAGGACAGGCTCGGCGCAGAGCCCCATCCATGTGGCTGGCGACACCGATCGAAGCGGTCACCGCCACCGCGGTGCCGTCATCCAGGGTGGGCACCGCCCGCTCCAGGGCCCGGCGCACCCGTTCAAAGACCCCGGCGGCGGTGGCCCCGCTGACGCCGGGCAGAAGGACCACGAACTCCTCGCCGCCGTAGCGGACGGCCAGGTCACCGGCCCGGAGCTGGCTGCCCAACACCTCCGCCATCCGTGCCAGTACCCGGTCGCCGGCCACGTGGCCGTAGCGGTCGTTCACCGACTTGAAGTGATCCAGGTCCACGAAACCCAGGGTCAGGGGCCAGCCCTGGCGGCTGGCCTGATCGAATTCCACCTCCAACACCTCGTCCAGATGGCCCCGGTTGTAGAGGCCGGTGAGCACGTCCCGCCGGCCTGCCTCGCGCAGGCGCCGGTTGGCCTGCTCCAGCTGCTCGGTGCGGGCGCTGTGCTCGTCCACCTGCTGGATCAGCAGCAGCTGGCGCAGCGCCAGCAGCTCCTGGGCCTGGGCGGTGATGCCCTGGATCTGCCCCGGTGCCAGCAGCTGGACGTCGAACAGGGTCTCCATGTCGGGCAGCGTGGCGGCCACTTCCTCCAGCACCTGGCTGAGCTGTTCCTGCTCCAGGCCGAGCCAGTCCCGCGCAGCCTCGGCGGCGCGCCGGGTGGCGGCCGTGGAGTCGTCCCCCGCGTAGATCTCCGCCACTGCGGCCGCCACCGCCACGCAGCCGAGAAAGCGTTGCAGGTCGACCGGCAACCCACCAGGTTCCGGCTGATGGCTCGCCGTGACCGCCAGCGGCAGGTAGTCCGGCAGGCCCCAGCGTTGCATCAGCCAGGCTCCGACCGCGGCGTGGTCGGTGCCGAACGCCTGACGCTCCCGGCCAAGCAGTTCGTGGTGGTCCTCCAGGCCTTCCAGCAGCGGGAAATAGCGCCCGGGGTAGACGGCGTCCATGGCCAGCATTCCCAGATCCTGGAGCAGGCCCGCCAGGAACAGTTCCTCCAGGGATTCGAGCCCCACGCGCTTGCCGAGCAGCCGGGCGGCCAGGGCGGCGACGACCGCGCGGCGCCAGTAGTACCCCATGCCCGGGCCGGCCTGGTCCCCGGCCTGGCCGGCGGCGAGGGAGAAGCTGAGCGCCAGGGTGATGGTGGCATTGAGGCCCAGCACGCTGAGGGCCTGGCGCAGGTTCTGGGCCGCCCGGCGCCGTCCGTACAGCGGCGAGTTGGCCATGCGCAACACTTTGGCCGCCAGGGCCGGGTCCCGGGACAGCACGTCAGTCAGGTCGCGAAGGTGGACGTCCGGCTCCCGGGCCAGTTCCAGCACCTGCAGGGCCACCGCGGAGAGGCTGGGGAGGCTGCCGCAGGCGAGCAGCAGCCGTTCGATTTCCGGGCTAACGCCCCCCGGTGCGGGGGTGGTGTCGGGACCGGGGCCGACGGGCGGCGCCATGGCAGGGATCCTTGCTGGCGTATTGATGGTTATTTTGGCTGCCAGGATACCCACTTGAACGCCCGATGTGCATTCCCCGGGGCGGCGGCGGGACCGTTCTCCCTCAGCTTGCGGCGGCGAGGCGCCGCAGATCCGCCATCACCGCCTCCTGGCTGTCCCGGTCGCGGATCAGCAGGCGCGCCGCGCCTTCGGGCCCGAAGGCGAACACGGCGCCGCTGTGGGAGACCTCATAGTTGCCCTCGGCGTCCGCCTCGCCATAGCCGAAGGTGACCCGGTAACGGCGGTTCAACGCCCGTAGCGCCTTCATGTCGCCGGTCAGTCCGGTGATGCGCTCGCCGAAGGCGTCGGTGTAGGCGGCCAGGTCGGCCGGTGAGTCCCGCTTCGGGTCGACGCTGACGAACAGGATGCGCAGCCGCGAGGCCAGTTGCTCCGGCAGGCCGCGGCGCACCGCCGACAGGCGGGCCAGGGTGGTGGGGCAGATGTCCGGACAGGAGGTGAAGCCGAAGAACAGCAGCACGACCTCGCCGCGGTAGTCCTCGGCGGTGACCTCGCGCCCGGTTTCGTCCACCAGGCGGAACTCCAGGGCCGGCATGATGCTGGAGATATCCATGGTCTGCCATGGCTCCTGGGAGCTGCAGCCGGCCAGCAGCAAAGCGCCGGCCAGCAGGGCCGCGGCCAGGCCGCGGCGGACGCGGAAACGGTCGGTGAAATACAATGCGTTCTCCTCTGAATTGCGCACCGGAGCTCAACCGACTGGGTCGGCGCCGGGCGCCGCGGCACTCCGGGCCTGGCGGTGGCGCTCGTCCCGGAACGCATAGCTCATGACCACCAGCACCCCCAGCAGGCTCATCATGGCGGCGGGGATCCAGGTCACCACGCCGCCGATGGTCTGGTCGGTGGCCGGGTTCAGGGGCCAGGCACGGCCGCAGACGTCGTAGACGTCGTACAGCCCGGGCCCGCCCAGGGTAATGTAGGCACCGAGCAGGATCTGCGGCACCGCGATGCCCACCAGCACGGCGATACGAACGCCGTAGCCAATGCTCTGGGACCGCCCCGGCGGCGCCGGGTTCAGGATCAGCCACCAGAACAGCAGTCCGTCCAGGGCCATGCTCCAGTTCATGACCTCATAGAGGCCGCGGCTCAGCATGGCGATGAAGTGGATCTCCGGCACCAGCCAGAAGTAGATCAGCCCCACGAACAGCAGTCCGGCCACCAGCGGCTGCTGGATGGCGCGGTAGCCGCCCTGCACCAGCGGCTGCCGCCAGCCGCGCCGCAGGCCGCGCCGCACCGGCCCCGGCATGCCGGCGGCCAGCACCGGCAACGGCGCCGCCAGGGCCACGAGAAACGGCCCCAGGTGGTGCAGCACCAGGTGCTGAAGCCGGTGCACGAAGAACATGTACTGGGCGAAGTAGTCCAGCACGGTCTGGCTGACCGCATACATCAGGCCGAGCCCCAGCAGGAAGGCGAGGATACGGGCCCCGCCCGGCCGCGCCACCGGCGCCAGACGGTGCAGACCGCGCAGGTAGGCCAGCGCGACGAGAGCGCAGCTCAGGGTCACCAGGGGCTGCCACTGGTAGGGCGCCAGCCAGCCCAGAATCTCAGTCATGGCGGCCCTCCGGCCAGGGGGCGTCCAGTTGCAGGGCCGCGTAGCCGTCCCGGGCAATGAGCACCAGGTGCACGGAGCTTGCGTAGTGCAGCCCGGCGGCCTTCAGCCGCTCCATCCACTCGGGCTGCTCGGCGGCGTCCACGCGGAAGAAGTCCACGCCCGGGCGCAGCCGCTCCCGGGCCACCTTGAAGGCCCGGAATGCGGTGCCCTTGGGCGTGCCGTTGAGGCGGTCGATCTGGCGCAGGGTGAGCACCGGCCGGCCGTGGAATTCCAGGGGTATCTCGGTCATAGTCCGATGCGTTCAATGACCCGCCAGCCAAAGCGGACCGGGGAGAACCCATGGAGTTCCTCAGGGAGTACGGAATGTTCCTCGCCCAGACCGCCACCCTGGTGGCGGGGGTCCTGGTGGTGGTCGCCGGCATGGCCGCCGCGGCCCGGGGCCGGGGGGCGCCACGGGAACGCCTGGAGGTGCGCTGCCTGAATCACCATTACCGGCGCATGGGCCAGGCCATCGCCGAGGCCGCGGCCCGCAACCGTCGCCAGCGCCGGCGGCTGCGCAAGGAGGTCCGCCGCCGCGAGCGCCACCAGCCCACCGCCGAGGGGCGGGTGTTCGTGCTGGAATTCCACGGCGACCTGCGGGCCTCGGCGGTGGAGGCCCTGCGCGAGGAGGTCTCGGCGCTGCTCGCCGCCCGGCGCGAGGGCGACCGGGCGCTGCTGCGCCTGGAGAGCCCTGGCGGCGCCGTGCCCGCTTACGGGCTGGCCGCCTCCCAGCTGTTGCGGCTGCGCGAGGCCGGCGTGCCGCTCACCGTGTGCATCGACCAGGTGGCGGCCAGCGGCGGCTACATGATGGCCTGCGTGGCCGACGAGATCGTGGCGGCACCGTTCGCCGTGGTGGGCTCCATCGGCGTGGTGGCCCAGTTGCCCAACTTCCACCGGCTGCTCCAGCGCCACGACGTGGACTACGAGATGCTCACCGCCGGCGAGTTCAAGCGCACCCTGAGCCTGTTCGGCGAGAACACCGAGTCCGGGCGCGCCAAGCTGCAGCAGGAGATCGACGAGGTCCACACCCTGTTCAAGGAGCACATCCGCCGCAACCGGCCCGGCCTGGACCTGGAGCGGGTCGCCACCGGCGAGTACTGGCTCGGCGAGCGGGCCCTGGAACTGGGCCTGGTGGACGCCGTGGGCACCAGCGACGACCGGCTGCTGGCCCTGAGTGAGAAGGCGGAGTTGCTGGCGCTGCACTACCGCCGGCCGCGGGGCTGGGCCCGCCGCCTGCGTCAGGCCGCGGCACGGGCCGGCCTGCCGGGGGCCTGAGCGCGGGGCGTCAGTCGGCCTTGCGCAGCAGGAAGTGGAATTCACCGTCGCGCTCCCCCCGCCACAGCAGTTGGTGGCCGGTGCGGTCGCAGAAGGCCGTGAAGTCGATGACCGAGTGGGGATCGGTCGCCCGCACCCGAAGCACCTCGCCCGTCGCCAGGCTCACCAGGCGCTTCTTGGTCTTGAGGATGGGCAGAGGGCAGTTCAGCCCCCGCACGTCCAGGTCGGCATCGTGGTCTTGGACTTCGCTCACGGGAACGGTTCGCGGCCGGCGAGGGGCCCCATTATACTGACGCGCCCCGCCCCGGACACGGGGCCCCAGATGGCGGAGACGCAAACATGGCGGACAAGCCCCGCGGCAACGACAACGATCCGCGTCCGGTCAGCGACCGGGAATTGCGGGAGCACTACTCCCGTGAAGAAGTGGAGCGCTGGCGCGAGGAGGCGGACTCCAGCCACGCCGAGTGGTTCGACGTGATGAACAACCGCTACGGTAAGGACTGAGGCCCGCCGCCGCTCGCCCTGTCCGGCGGCCGGTATCGCAACGGCACGGCGCGGGTGGCGCGCGGCCCTCGGTAGCGGCGCTGTTACACTGATGTAATCGGCGGAAACAGGAGCTAAAACGCACATATGTTGAAACTGCAGGCGATACCGGTGGTGGTCAGCGGCACCAAGGTGCGCAAGGCCAACGGCACTGTCGCCATCAAGGATGGCGTCAAGGCCCGCGGCGCGGCCGCGGCCCCGGCCGGCCGCAAACCATCCTGGCTGCGCGCCAAACTGCCCGGCGGCGAGGGCTACCAGCGGGTGCACAAGGCGGTGCACGATCATCGCCTCGCCACGGTCTGCGAAGAGGCCAAGTGCCCCAACATCGGCGAGTGCTGGAACCATGGCACCGCCACCCTGATGCTGATGGGCGAGGTCTGCACCCGGGCCTGCCGGTTCTGCTCGGTGGACACGGGCAACCCCCACGGCTGGCTTGACCCCGACGAGCCCGCAGGCGCCGCCGAGACGGTGCGGCTCATGGGCCTGCGCTATGTGGTGCTCACCTCGGTGGACCGGGACGACCTGCCCGACGGCGGCGCCGCCCACTTCGCGGCCACCGTGCACGCCATCAAGGCAGCGTGTCCGGACACCGCCGTGGAGGCCCTGACCCCGGATTTCGCCGGCGTGCCTGAGCACGTGGAGACGGTGGTGGACTCAGGCCTGGAGGTATTCGCACAGAACGTGGAGACTGTGCGCCGGCTGACCCACCCGGTACGCGATGCCCGGGCCGGCTACCAGCGGACCCTGGACGTGCTGGCCCACGCCAAGGCCCACAACCCGTCGGTGCTGGTGAAGACCAGCCTGATGGTGGGCCTGGGCGAGACCGACGCCGAGATCCTGGAGACCATGGACGACCTGCGCCGGGTGGGCTGCGACATCCTCACCCTGGGGCAGTATCTGCAGCCCACCCGGCACCACCTGCCGGTGGAGCGCTATGTAAGCCCGGAGCAGTTCGCCGGGTACCGGCGCGAGGGCTTGGCGCGGGGCTTCGCAGAGGTGGTTTCCGGTCCTCTGGTGCGCTCCAGCTACCGGGCGGACCGGGTTTTCGACCGCAACAACTGCGGTCTGGATGATGCCGCCGGGGCCTGACCCGGCGCATTTGGAATTCGCGGCCCGGCCTCCCGGGCCTGGTCCCAGTCAAGACACCGGGTCACCAGAAAGCCCGCAAGGAGGGCATGTGAGTCCGACACCCAAAAACGGCAACAATGGCCATCAGCGCCGCCTGCGCAACGGGCGCTGGCTGTTCGCATCCAACTTCTTCAAGCACCCCGGCATGCTGGGTTCGATCATTCCCAGCTCCCGTTTTCTGGTGGAGCGACTGCTGAGCCCGATGGACTGGTCCCGGGCGCGGGTGGTGGTGGAGTACGGTCCGGGGGTGGGCACCGTCACCCGGGCCCTGCTGGATCGCATGCCGGCCGACGGGCGGCTGCTCGCCATCGAGCTGAACGCCGACTTCGCCGACTACCTGCGCCGCGAGATCCGCGATCCCCGGCTCACCGTGGTCCAGGGCTCCGCCGCCGACCTGGGAGCCGAGCTCGATCGGCTCGGCTGGCCGGCCGCGGACTACGCCGTCTCGGGCATCCCGTTCAGCACCATGCCCGAGGGCATCCGCGACAGCATCCTGCGGGCAACTCGTGAGCACCTGCAGCCGGACGGGGAGTTCCTGGTGTTCCAGTTCTCCGACCGGGTCCGACGCCATCTGGAGCGCACCTTCCCGGAGGTGAGGCGGGAATTCGAGCTGCTGAACTTCCTGCCGGCGCACTGCTACCGGTGCCGGCGGGACGGCCTGGAGCTTTCCGGCTGACCGGCTGAATTGTCGAGCGGTCAACCCCGGTGGCGCGCCAGCGAATCCCGTGGCGCGCCGGCCGGAGGTCTTCCGGCCAGGCGCGGCCCCATGCCGCGGATCCG
>CAZAQB010000025.1:0-4998 GCA_964487155.1 uncultured Ectothiorhodospiraceae bacterium | reverse complement strand
GTGGCGCGCCGGCCGGAGGTCTTCCGGCCAGGCGCGGCCCCATGCCGCGGATCCGCCGCGCCGCCGCCCCCGATTCACGAGGCCACCAGCCCATGGGGCCATTGCGGGTATTCGCCTACGGCACCCTGGTCACCGGCGCCCGGGACCCGGCCATCGCCGCACTGCTGGACCAGCACCTCCTGCAACGCCGCCAGGCCTGGATACCGGGCCGCCTCTATGACCTGGGACCCTTCCCCGGAGCCCAGCCCGGCCACGGCCGGATCTGGGGGGAGGTGCTGGTGCTGGACGCTCCCCGGATCTGCCTGCCGGCATTGGACGCCTACGAGGACTGCAACCCCCGCCGGCCCCTCCAGGGCATGTATCGCCGGCAACGGGTCTGGGCCAGGGAGGCCCCGCCCCGGAGACGGCGCTGCTGGGTGTACTGGCTCAACCGCCGCCCCCCGGACGCCCGGCTCATCCCCCATGGCGAGTACCGGCGCTGGCTCGGGGCACCCTGATCGGCGCGGACGGCCCATCGAGCGCCCAGCCTCGCAGCACGATCCACGGTCGGATCCATCGACCACGGCCACGCCGGATGCGCTGCGCTTATCCGGCCTACACCCCTCGCCCACGCCCGGGGCGCGGCCGAGGCCCGCGTAGGCCGGATAAGGCGCGCCTGCGCCGCATCCGGCGTCCACAAGCGGGGCAAACTACAACGCCGCTCAACGACCCTGGCCAGGCGCTCAGGAAGCCAGGCCCAGCAGCAGCGGCAGGTAGGCGTCCACCATCAGGGCGCCGAAGATGCCCATCAGGTAGACAATGGAATAGCCGAAGGCTTTCATGGGCAGAGCCGGGTTGCGGGAGACCAGCAGGGCCACCGCGTAATAGAGGTAACCGGCGCCCAGCAGCACCGCCGCCGCCAGGTAGAGCGGGCCGCTCATGGCGGTGACGAAGGGCAGCAGGCTCACCGCCACCAGCAACAGGGTGTAGAGCAGCACCTGGATGCGGGTGAAGCGGTCCCCATGGGTCACCGGCAGCATGGGAATGTCAACGCCCGCGTATTCCTCCTGGCGGTGGATGGCCAGCGCCCAGAAATGTGGCGGAGTCCAGACGAAGATGATCAGGAACAGCAGCAGGGCGTGGGGATCCACGGACCCGGTGACGGCCGTCCAGCCGAGCACCGGGGGCGCCGCGCCGGCCGCGCCGCCGATGACGATGTTCTGGGGCGTCGCCCGCTTCAGGAACAGGGTGTAGACCACCGCATAACCCACCAGGGACAGAAACGTCAGAGCGGCGGTCAGCGGGTTCACGCCGAACCACAGCAACCCCAGGCCGGTGCAGCCGATCACGGCGGCGAACACCCCGGCGTCGGCGCTGGACACGTGACCGGAGGGCAGCGGCCGGCGCCGAGTGCGCGCCATGCGCGCATCCACTCCCCGATCCACCAGATGGTTCACGGCGGCGGCCGCCCCTGCGGTCAGGCCGATGCCCAGGTTGCCCAGCAGCAGGGCCTGCCAGGGGAGTTCTCCCGGGGAGGCCAGGATCATGCCCACCAGCGCCGTGAATACCAGCAGCGCCACCACCTTGGGCTTGCACAGCTCCAGGTAGTCGCGGGCCCGCTGGCCGGCGGCCTCCAGGGCAGGCCCGGAGCGGGCCAGAGTCAGGGAACGGCTCATTTCGGTTCGGTCCTCCTGGCAGCCTGTCGGACTCAGGCCGCGCCCGCCTCGGCGGCGCGGCTGCGCTCGAAGTTCTCCACGTCTTCGCTGGAGGCCCGCAGCAGCCGCTCCAGGTCATCCAGCAGGCCCTCACCATCCAGGGGCAGAGGGTAGGTCATCATCCGGTAGCCGCGGAAGTCCACCACCAGCAGCCCCGTCGACTCCCCGGCGGAGTCCGCCGCCAGCTCGGCCAGCTGGGGCGCCGGGAGGTGCAGCACCGCCACCGCCGGGATCTCCGGCGCATCCGCCCGCCGGCTAAGCGCCAGCGCCACCTGGACCCGCGCGGCATCGTCGTTGAGAGCCAGGCGAACCCGCCGCAGCCGGTCCAGGAGCTCCTGGCACGGAGTGCCGCAACCCTCCGGAGCCACCGCCAGCAGCGTCCAGTAGCCCGCCAGGATCGGGCCGGCCGGCGCCCCTGCAGGCGTGCGCCAGCCGTCGGTGGCGGTGCGCACCGGCGGCTCCAGCAGCCGGCCGTGGTTGGTGCTCCCCGCCGGCCGCCAGCCGCTGAACACCACCAGCCAGGCCACCAGCACCGGCACCACGAACAGGCCGGCGATCAGCAGCAGCGCAAGCCGTGGGCGCATGGCCCGGCTCACGAGCGGCCACCCCGGCGCCAGGCCGCCACCCCGGCCAGCACCAGCAGGGCAGCCGCCAGGGAAAACCACTGAACGGCGTAGCCCAGGTGGCGCTCCGGGCCGACCGCCGGCTGCGGCCAGTCCCGGGCATAACCCCCCGGCGCATCCGGGTCCAGCCGCAGCAGGTAATCCCGGACCGGATAGCCCAGAACCTCAGCCACGTAGCCGAAATCCAGGTACTGCAGGCGCCGGGGCCACTCGGCGCCGGCGGCCGGCGGCCCCAGGCGCAGGCCCACCGACGGCCCACCGTAGACCAGGCCTTCCGGAACCATGGCGCCCCCGGGGGCCGGGATTTCCGGCAGCTGCGCCCGGTCCGCCGCCGCCGGCACCCAGCCGCGGTCCACCAACAGCGCCGGAGCGTCGGCAGCGACCCGCAGCGGCGTGAGTACCCGGTAGCCGACCCGCCCATTGCGGACCTGGTTGTCCAGCAGGAACTGGTGCTGCGTATCGTACCGGCCCCGTGCCCGGGCGGGCCGAAACAGCGCCTCGCCGCCGGGCGCGCCCGCCGTGATGTCCACCGCAGGTGCCTGCCGGGCCGCCTCCAGGGCCGCAAGCCGCGCCTGCTTCTGCTCCGCCCGGTCCAGCTGCCAGAAACCCAGCCCCACCAGCAGCGCCAGCATGGCCACCAGGGGCGGTATCAGGACGAGCCGCAGGGAGAAGGGTCCGATGCGCATTAGCATTGACTGGAGTCATTCGAGGCTGCCTGCTTATACTGGCCGTTTAGCCGACCGGCACGGGCCGCCCATGGTCATTCTGCTGAAAGCGGGTATCGTCCTCGCCCTGCTCGCCATTGTCGCCAGCCTGTTCTCGGGCCTGGTGTTCCTTACCCGCGACGGCGGCGATTCGCGCCGCACCCTGCGGGCGCTCACCTGGCGCATCGGCCTGTCGGTGGGACTGTTCCTGCTGATCCTGCTGGCGGTGGCCACCGGCGTACTGGAAACCAATCCCAGCCCCTTGCTGACCCGCTGACGCCAGCGGGCTGGGAGCCGCCGCTACAGGACGTAGACGAATACGTACAGGCCCAGCCAGACCACGTCCACGAAGTGCCAGTACCAGGCCACGGCCTCGAAACCGAAGTGGTTGTCGGGCTGGAAGTGCCCCTTCATGCAGCGCAGGGTGATCACCGCCAGCATGATGGTGCCGAGCAGCACGTGCATGCCGTGGAAGCCGGTCAGCATGAAGAAGGTCGAACCGTAGACGCCGGTTTCCAGCTGCAGGTTGAGGTCGGTCCAGGCATGGACGTACTCGTAGCCCTGCAGGCCAAGGAAGATGGCGCCCAGCAGTACCGTGGCCCACATGAACAGCACCAGGCGGCCCCGCTCCTGGGCTTTCAGGGCATGGTGGGCGATGGTGATGGTGACCCCGGAGCTGAGCAGAATCAGGGTGTTGATGGTGGGCAGCGGCCAGGCGCCCATGGGCTCGAATTGCAGGCTCTGGAATCCCGGGCCGGCGGTTGGCCAGTGCAGCGCCACGCCGTCCCAGAGGAAGCGGCTGGTGTAGGCGTCCTCGCCCCCCAGCCAGGGCACAGCGTACATGCGCACGTAGAACAGCGCCCCGAAAAAGGCGGCGAAGAACATCACCTCGGAGAAGATGAACCAGATCATCCCCCAGCGGAAGGAACGGTCCACCTGGGCGTTGTACAGGCCGTGGACGCTCTCGCGGATCACCGTGCCGAACCAGCCGAACACCATCACCAGGGTGATGACCAGACCCGCCAGCATCAGCGCCGGCGCCCAGCCGGCCCCCTGCAGGTACAGGGCGCCGCCGGCCAGCAGGGTCGTCAGGCCGATACTGCCGACGATGGGCCAGTGGCTGCCGTGGGGTACGTAGTATCCGCCGTGGGCTTCAGTCATCCCCCTGTCCTCTCCTCCGGTTGAGGCAGCGCCGAGCCGCTCGGCGCTCTCTGGCGTGTCCCCGGGGCGCTCGCGCGTCCCGGGTCACTGCGTGGATTCTTTTCCGGCGCCAACACTGAAGCGGCGCCTCACAGCCGGGCCAGGATGAAGGCCCCGTAGATCACCACCACCAGCAGGCCCAGCAACAACGCGTTGCGGCGCACCCGGCGGCGCCGCTGCCGGCGGTCGGGCCCGGTCATGAATCCCCGCGTTGCCGGATCTGCCGCGCCGGCAGCCTCACTTCACCACCGGCGGCGTCTCGAAGGTGTGATAGGGCGCCGGCGAGGGCACTTCCCACTCCAGGCCCTTGGCGCCTTCCCAGACCCGGGCATCGGCCCGCCGGCCCCGGCGCATGCACTTCACCACCAGCCACAGCAACAGCAGCTGCGACAGCCCGAAGCCGAAGCCACCAATGCTGGACACCATGTTCCAGTCGGCGAACTGCACCGCGTAATCGGGGATGCGCCGGGGCATGCCCGCCAGACCCAGGAAATGCTGGGGGAAGAACAGCACGTTGACGAAGATGGTGGACAGCCAGAAGTGCCACTGGCCAAGGCGCTCGTCGTACATGTAGCCGGTCCACTTGGGCAGCCAGTAGTAGACCCCGGCGATGATGGCGAACACCGCGCCGGTGACCAGCACGTAGTGGAAATGGGCTACCACGAAGTAGGTGTCGTGGTACTGGAAGTCTGCCGGGGCGATGGCCAGCATCAGCCCGGAGAAGCCGCCGATGGTGAACAGGATGACGAACGCCAGGGCGAACAGCATGGGGGTCTC
>CAZAQB010000024.1:0-32800 GCA_964487155.1 uncultured Ectothiorhodospiraceae bacterium | reverse complement strand
TGGCCTCGCCGATGGACATGCGCCGGTTGATGTCCTTGATTTCATTCACCGCCAGGCCGGTGGCTTCCTGCAGGGCGCTGAGGCGGGCCTGGGCGCGGAGGATCTCCTCCCGCCGCGAGGCGATGGCAGCGGTATAGGACTCGCCGCTGTCGATGATCTCGTCGACCCAGGTGGCGTCCGCCTCGCGGCCGGGGAAGCGGGCCAGGAAGACGCGCCGGGGCATGCGGGCCTGGCGCACGCAGACCTTCATGATCTCGCGCTCGCTGGCGCGCACTCGCTCCACGGCCCGCCGCAGATTCTCGGCCAGCCCCTCCACCACCTTCGGCGCGAACTTGAAGGACAGAAACAGCTCGGCCATCTCCTCGCGCAGCTCGGCGCTGCGCCAGGACGCGAAGCCCTCCCGCTGCAGGGATTCCACCAGGTCGATGTGGATCATGCGCACGCGGTTGAAGAGGTCGGCGGCCATTTCCGGATCCGGACCGGTGTCAGCGGGGGTTTCCTCGCCATCCGAGTCGTCGTCGCTGGCCTCCGAGCTGGCCTCGGCGGCCGGGGGCGTCACGGTCTCGCCGTCCAGCGTGCGGAATCCGGACACAAGGTCGGCTAGACGCAGCTCGCCGGCTTCCACCTTGGCGTACAGGCCGCTGAGCGCCCGTGCGGACTCAGGGTACATGGCCAGCGCCCGCACCACCTGGTCCATGCCCTCCTCGATGCGCTTTGCGAGGTCGATCTCGCCTTCCCGGGTGAGCAGTTCCACCGTGCCCATCTCGCGCATGTACATGCGCACCGGGTCCGTGGTGCGGCCGAACTCGGCGTCCACCGAGGCCAGCGCGGCGGCGGCTTCCTCGGCCTCCTCGTCGTCGGGTACCGCGGCATCGCTCAGCAGCAATTCGTCGGAGTCGGGGGCATCGTCATGCACCGAGATACCCATGTCGTTGATCATGCCGATGATGTCCTCGATCTGTTCGGGATCGACGATGTCATCGGGCAGGTGATCGTTGACTTCGGCGTAGGTCAGGTAGCCCTGCTCCTTGCCGCGGGCGATCAACTCTCTGATCTGGGACTGCTGATCCTGGATGCTCATAGTCTCGGTTTGCTGCCTCGGGCTCTCGGGGGCCCCCTGCGGGGAACCGCGCATTATAGCGACAGATCCTGCCTTGACAAGACAAAGGTCGCCGGCAGATGATCCTGTGGCGGCTTACTGTTTGAGTCGCCGCCACTCGGCCAGTTCCTCTGCGGTCAACTGACCGAGGGTTAGCCGTTCGCTCAAGTATTGCAGGCGTTGACGCTTCATCAACGCCTGCAAATGTTGCAGGCTGTCCGCGAACTCCTTTTCCTGCCCTTCGGTGTCGCCCGCCGGCTGCCATAGCGCCAGCCGCGTCACCGCCCGTTCGTGTTCCGTTCCCTGGAAACGCTGAATCAACCCTGCGGTGCTGATCTTGGGGTTGTGCCGGGTGATCTCAAGCAGCTCGCGCAGCAGCTCGGCCCCCGGGCTATCCAGGCTTTCCAGCCAGTCTCGATCAATTACCATGGCGGCAAGCGCTGGTCTGTGAATCAGTAGACCAATTGCCACTCTCATGGCCGATCGCTCCATTCCAGGCCGGCGCCCGCGCCCTGGCACCGGGGCGGGCGGGCCCTCGTGAGCCTCGCCGCCATCCAGGCGGCCCTCCAGGTACTCCGGCGACACCTGGGCGAGGGACGACAGCCGCTCCAGCAGCAGCCGGCGCAGGGCCTGGGCCGGCAGCCGGCCGAGCAGCGCCAGGGCGTCTTCCACCAGACGGGCGCGGCCTTCCAGGCTGCTCATGTCCACCCGGTTCGTGAGCTGCGCCAGCAGCACGTCCGCCAGCGGGCGGGCCTCCCCGGCGAGCCGTTGCTGGAAGGCTTCCGCGCCTTCCCGGCCCACCAGGCTGTCCGGATCCTCCCCGTCGGGCAGGAACAGGAAGCCGGCCTGGCGGCCGTCGCGCAGCGCGGGCAGTGTGTTCTCCAGGGCGCGCCACGCGGCTTTGCGGCCAGCCTCGTCCCCGTCGAAGCAGAACACCACTTCCGGAGCGGTGCGGAACAGGCTCTCCACCTGGGCCGTTGCGACACTGGTGCCCAGCGCCGCCACCGCTCCCTCGACCCCGGCCTGGGTCAGGGCCAGCACGTCCAGGTAGCCCTCCACCAC
Source organism: uncultured Ectothiorhodospiraceae bacterium (assembly GCA_964487155.1). Lineage (GTDB taxonomy): Bacteria > Pseudomonadota > Gammaproteobacteria > Nitrococcales > Nitrococcaceae > CAZAQB01. The sequence continues at coordinate 30,639 of CAZAQB010000024.1, read as the reverse complement.
CAGCAGCCGCGAAGGGTGGCGGCCGCGCTCCAGCGCCTCGAACAGCCCGTAAATCTCCCGGCCCTTGTGGAACACCGGCGTGTCCGGAGTGTTCAGGTACTTCGGCTCGCCCTGATCCAGGATGCGCCCGCCGAAGCCCAGAACCCGGCCGCGCCGGTCCCGGATCGGGAACATGATGCGGTCGCGGAAGCGGTCGTAAACACGGTCATCCCGGCGTGCCGCCAGGCCGGCCTCCAGCATCTGCTCGGGCTGGTCCAGTGCCCGCAGCAGGGTGTCCCACCCCGGCGGCGCGAAGCCCAGTCCATAGTCGGCGGCCACCCGGCCCCGGATACCCCGCCGCTTCAGGTAGCTGATCGCACGCTCCCGCCCGGCATGGCGCCGCAGCCAGCCCTGGTAGCAACGATCAGCCTCGGCCAGTACCCGGTACAGCCCGGAGTGGTCCGGTCCCGCTGGGCCTTCCGCCTCGGCCGGGAGTTCCAGGCCGGCGTTTCGGGCCAGCTCGCCGATGGCCTCCCGGAAGTCGAGCCGGTCGTACTCCATCAGGAATCGGATCGCGGTGCCGTGGGCGCCGCACCCGAAGCAGTGATAGAACTGCTTGCTGGGGCTGACGGTGAACGACGGAGTCTTCTCGGTGTGGAAGGGGCACAGGCCCAGGTAGTTGGCTCCGCCCCGTTTCAGGGCGACCCGTGAGCCCACCAGGTCGACGATGTCGGTTCGCGCCAGGACCTCGTCGATGAAGGGCTCGGGAATGCGGCCGGACACCGAGGCGTCCGGGCTAGGCGCCGGTCAGCCGGGCCCGCACCCGGGCACTGAGCGCCCCCATGTCCGCCCGCCCCTGGACCCGGGGCTTGAGGGCCGCCATCACCCGGCCCATGTCCTTGGGGCCTGCCGCGCCCGTCTCCGCCAGCGCCGCCTCCAACAGGGAGCTCAGCTCGGCATCGCTCAGAGGCTCAGGCAGGAACTCCCCGACCACCTCGAGTTCCGCACGCTCCGCCACCGACAGGTCGTCCCGGCCGGCCCGGTCGTAATGCTCGATGGACTCCCGCCGCTGCTTGACCATGCGGCTCAGAACCGCCCACACGTCGTCGTCGGTGGGCGCCTTGCGGGTGTCCACCTCCACCTGCTTGATGGCGGCCGTGATCAGGCGCAGGGTGCCCAGCCGCCGCCGGTCACCGCTTTTCATGGCGTGCTTGACGGCTTCGTCGATGCGGCTGCGCAGGGCGCTCATCGGCGGGTGGTCAGTAGAGTCGCTGGCGGCGCTGGTGCTCGCGCTGCAGGCGCTTGGCGTGGCGCTTCACGGCGGCAGCCTGCTTGCGCTTGCGGACCTGGGTGGGCTTCTCGTAGAACTCGCGCCGGCGGATTTCGGAGAGAATGCCGGCCTTCTCGCAGGAGCGCTTGAAGCGGCGCAGGGCCACCTCGAAGGGCTCGTTCTCGCGGACCTTGACGTTCGGCATAGAGTGCTGGACCTTGGGTTTTCGGTTTGCCAGGACGCAGAAGATCACCGCCTGGCAGATCAGGCGGGCGCTAAAGTCTACACGCCGCCCGGGGTCTTGGCAAAAGCCGTCATTGCGCAATCAGGAGGCCGCCGCGGCCATGCGGATACTGGGAATCGAGACCTCCTGCGACGAGACCGGCGTCGCCATCTACGACAGCGACGCAGGCCTGCGCGCCCACCGGCTCTACAGCCAGGTGGCAACCCACGCTGGCTACGGCGGCGTGGTGCCCGAGCTCGCGTCCCGGGATCACGTGCGCAAGCTGCCCGCCCTGGTGGCGGAATGCCTCTCCGAGGCCGGCCTGGCGCCGGGGGCGCTGGACGGCATCGCCTACACCCGCGGCCCCGGGCTGGTGGGGGCGTTGCTGGCCGGTGCCGCGGTGGCCCGCGGCATGGCCTGGTCTCTCGGCCGGCCCGCCCTGGGCGTCCACCACATGGAGGCCCACCTGCTGGTCCCCCTGCTGGAGCCGGACCCGCCAGCCTTCCCGTTCGTCGCCCTGCTGATCTCCGGTGGCCACACCCAGCTGGTGCAGGTGGCGGGGCTGGGCCGCTACCGGCTGCTGGGGGAGTCCCTGGACGACGCCGTGGGGGAGGCCTTCGACAAGACCGCCAAGCTGCTGGGTCTGCCCTACCCTGGCGGCCCTGAACTGGAGCGACTGGCCGCCGGCGGCGACCCCGGCCGGTTTCGGTTTCCCCGGCCCATGACCGACCGCCCGGGCCTGGATTTCAGCTTCAGCGGCCTCAAGACCCACGCCCTGAAAACCACAACCGCCCATGCGGGAGACGAAGGCGCCCGGGCCGACATTGCCCGCGCGTTTCAGGATGCCGTGGCCGACACGCTGGCCATCAAGTGCCGCCGGGCCCTGCAGGAGACCGGCGCCCGGCGGCTGGTGGTGGCCGGCGGCGTGGGTGCCAACCAGGCCATCCGTGCCCGCCTGGCGAGGATGGCCGAGCCCCTGGAGGCGAGCGTGCACTTCCCCCGGCTCGCCTTCTGCACCGACAACGGCGCCATGGTGGCCTACCTGGGCTGGCTGCGCATGAGATCCGGCGAGCGGGACCCGAGCCCGGGCTTCGATGTCACTCCCCGCTGGCCGCTGGAATCGCTCCACCCGGTGGCGGTGGCCTGAGCGGCCGGGCGGCTGCGCCGCCGGCCAGGCTGCTGGGTTTCGCTTCGCTCAACCCAGCCTACGGGGGTAGGCTGGGATGAAGCGTCGCGTAATCCCAGCATTGACCTGACGCCGGCTCAGCGCCGATTAGTCCCGATGCGGTCTTCCTTGCCGGCGATGAGATTGGCAATATTGCTGCGGTGGCGCCAGTAGGTGAGCAGGGTCATGGCCGCGGTGGCGGCGGTGAGCGCCGGTGCCGCGCTCACCCAGTGGACGATGGCCGGTGCCAGTAGAAAGGCGGTCAGCGCCGACAGGGAAGAGATCCGGAAGGCGGCCGCCATGGCGAGCCAGACGGCCACGGTCAGCGCCAGGGCGAGCCAGTGCCAGCCCAGCAGCACGCCCAGGCCGGTGGCCACCCCCTTGCCCCCCTGGAACCCGAAGAACACCGGGTAGAGATGGCCCAGAAAAGCGGCCAGGCCGACCAGGCCCAGCACGCCTGGGTCCTGGTCCAGCAGGCGCGCGGCCGCCAGCGGCAGGACACCCTTCAGGAAGTCACCCGCCAGGGTCAGGGCGCCTGCCTTGCGACCGCCGAAGCGCAGCACGTTGGTGGCCCCCGGGTTGCCCGAGCCCTCTCCCCGGGGGTCCGGCAGGCCCAGGGCCCGGCACACCAGCACCGCCGAGGACAGAGACCCCAGCAGGTAGGCGGCGACAACCAACGTGGCACCGAGCAGCATGCCGTCTATTGCACCCGGCGCGCCGGTCCCGGTCAATCCCAAGGCTGATTGCCCTTCTGGCCGCCTCCCCCGGGCGGGTACCATGCCCCCAGCGACCGCCGGTCCGGGGCATGGCCTACACCGGCGGCGCCCTTCAGGCAAGTTTCTGGGAGTCTCCATGGACGTGGTGCTGGTGAGCGAGCTGCGCTGCGAGACGGTGATCGGCGTGCATACCTGGGAACGCCGGCTGAGCCAGGTGCTGGTGCTGGATCTGGAACTGGCCGTCGATGCCGCGGCCGCCGCGGCGGCCGATTCCATCACCGCCGCCCTCGACTATCAGGCGGTGGCGGACCGGGTGAGGGCCCATGTCGCGGGGCTGCAGGCACAGCTGGTGGAGACCGTGGCGGAAAGCGTTGCGGGCCTGCTGCGCGATGAGCTCGGCGTGCCCTGGGTGCGGGTGACGGTGCGCAAGCCCGGCGCCCTGGCCGGCGCCAAAGGGGTGGCGGTGCGCCTGGAGCGGGGACAGGCGCCTGCCTCATGACCCGGGTCTACGTCAGTATCGGCAGCAATATCGAGCCGGAGCACCATGTGCCGCTGGCGGTGCGGACCCTGCGCCGGCGTTTCGGGCCGGTGGCCGCCTCGCGTGTGTACCGCAACGCCGCGGTGGGGTTCGAGGGGGCGGACTTCCTGAATCTGGTGGTGGGCTTCGATACCGTCCTGCAGCCCGCCGAGCTGGTGGCGGAGCTGCGAGAGCTGGAATCGGAGCACGGCCGGGCGCCCAGCACCCGGGGCTTCGTGGCCCGCACCCTGGATCTGGATCTGCTGACCTATGGTGAATCGGTGCTGGACGGGGACGGCTGGCATCTGCCGCGGCGGGAGATCCTGACCCAGGCGTTCGTGCTGGGCCCCCTGGCGGAGATCGCCGGTGACCAGCTTCATCCCGAGTCGGGCCGCAGCTTCGCCGAGTTGTGGCGGGAGTTCCCCGATCCGGCGCCCGACCTGCGGCCGGTGGCCCTGCCACTGGATTAGCCGAGCTGGCAGCCGTGCGAGCGACACCTTCCCCCTTTCCGGAGCCGGACCCCGAGGCGCGCGCGCACAGCGAGCGCCTGCTGGCGCGCATCCGCGCCGCGGTCGAGGAGGCCGGCGGCGTGCTGCCCTTCGACCGCTACATGCAGATGGCCCTGTACGAGCCGGGCCTGGGCTACTACAGCGCCGGCGCCCGGCGCTTCGGGTCCGGCGGCGACTTCACCACGGCGCCCCTGGAGTCGGCGCTTTTCTCCCGCACGCTGGCGGCGCAGTGCGCCGCGATTCTGGAGTCCCTTGGCGGCGGCGACGTGCTGGAGCTGGGTCCCGGCACCGGGCGCATGGCTGCCGAGGTGCTGGCCGAGTTGGAACAGCACGACGCGCTGCCGGCGCGCTACCTGCTGCTGGAGGTGAGCGCCGCCCTGCGCGCGGAGCAGCGGGCGACCCTGGAGCGCAGCGTGCCCCACCTGCTGCCAAGGGTGCATTGGCTGGACGGCTGGCCGCGAGTGCCGGTCACGGGCGTGGTGCTGGCCAACGAGGTGCTGGATGCACTGCCGGTGAAGCGCTTTCAGACCGGGCGCGAGGGCCCCTGGGAACTCTGTGTCGGCGCCCCCGGCGCGGCGCTCGACTGGAGCCTGGCGCCGGCCTGCGAATCGCTGACCGCGGCCCTGGCCGCCATTGAGGGGGATCTCGGCGCGCCGCTGCCCTCCGGCTACGTCTCCGAGTGGTGCCCGTTGCTGGGCGGCTGGTTCCAGGGGCTGGCCGCCTGCCTCGCCCGGGGCGCCGCACTGTTCCTGGACTACGGCTACCCCCGCAGCGAGTACTACCATCCCCAGCGAGCCATGGGCACGCTGATCTGCCACTACCGTCACCGGGCCCACGACGACCCCTTCTTCCTGCCGGGGCTGCAGGACATCACCGCGTTCGTGGATTTCACCGCTGCCGCCGAGGCCGGCACCGCAGCGGGCCTCGAACTGCTGGGCTTCACCACCCAGGCCCAGTTCCTGATGGGGGCCGGGCTTCCCACGTTGCTGGAGGCCATACAGCGCCAGGGCCCGGACGCCGAGGCGGTGCACGCCACCGCCCAGGCCAAGCGGTTGCTGATGCCCTCCGGCATGGGGGAGGCCTTCAAGGTGCTGGGCCTGGGCCGGGAGCTGGAGGCGCCCCTGGCCGGCTTCGCCCTGGCGGACCACAGTCACCGGCTGTAGCCCGAAGATTTCACGAATTTGCACCGATCTCGCTTGTCTCTTGGCCCCACAAGGAATCTTTTCTCAGTCGGCCGTACTCACCGATACGCCGCTCCTTCGAAAAGTCCCTTGTGAAACCAATATCCTGCGCGATATCAGCACAAATTCATGAAATCTTCGGGCTAGCCACCCCCCCCGGTGGTGAATATTCACCTCTCCGGGGCGGCCGGACAGGGCCGGGCGGGGGCCATGCTAGACTCCGGCCGTATTCGGTGGGACCGGTGGGATCCATGACCGACGACGAGCACAGGCCCACCGTGCTGGTGGTGGACGATCATCGGTTCTCGCGGACCGTCCTGACCCGCATCCTGAGCGCGGCGGGCTACCGCATCGCCACCGCCGAGAACGGCGCCGAGGCCCTGGGCTCGTTGCAGTCCACCGATCCGGACGCCTTCATCCTGGACGCCGAGATGCCGGGCATGGACGGCATCGAGCTCTGTGTGCGGCTGCGCGAAGACCCCCGCTTCCACGTCACCCCCATCCTCATCTCCACCGCCACCGAGGATCGCTACCTGCTGCGCTCGGCGTTCTCGGCTGGCTGCGACGATTTCCTGCTCAAGCCCCTGGAGCCCCTGGTGGTGGTGGCCCGGCTGGGGGGGCTGCTGAAGAAGGCCGATTACTACCGCCAGCTTGAGCGCATTCGCGCCGACCTCGCCCGCTACGTCTCGCCCCGCATCCGTGGCCTGATCGAGCGCCGGGTGCGCCAGCGCGACACCGCCCCCGCTCCGGAGGAGCGGGAAGTGGTGGTGCTGTTCTCCGACATCCGCGGCTTCACCTCGCTGGCCCGCAGCCTGCCGCCCAAGGCGCTGTTCGATGCCGTCAGCCGCCACATGGGCACCCAGGTGGAGACCGTCTACGAGCATCATGGCTACGTGGACAAGTTCGGCGGTGACGGCCTGATGGCGGTGTTCGACGGGCGGGCCATGGCGGTGGACGCCTGCCGCTGTGCCCAGGATCTGCTGCGGCGAACCGCCGCGCTGCCGGCGGTGGACGGCGTCGGTCCGGTGCCCATGGGGGTCGGCATACATGCCGGACCGGTGGTGGTGGGCAATATCGGCGCCGGCGTGCACCTGGACTACACCGCCATTGGCGATACCGTGAACATCGCCGCGCGGCTGTGCGGCCGGGCCGAGCCCATGACCGCCGTGGTCTCCGCGGCGGTGCATGCCCTGGTGGCCGGCCAGTCGCCGGAGCTTGCCTTCGGACCCGCCCAGCAGGCAGCCATTCGCGGCCTGGACGAGCCGGTAACCCTGTACCATCTGCGCTGCCCCAAGGCCGCCTGAACCCGACCCCCCAGGAGCCCCCTGCCCATGGATCTGCTCCATGCCCTGTGGCTCGCCCTGCTGCAGGGCCTCACCGAGTTTCTGCCCATCTCCAGCTCCGCCCACCTGGTGCTGGTGCCGGTGCTGCTGGGCTGGCCCGACCAGGGGCTCGCCTTCGACGTGGGAGTGCACGTGGGTACCCTGCTGGCGGTGCTGGCCTACTTCCGCGGCACCGTGGCGGCACTGGTAGCCGACGCCGCTGCCTCCCTGACCCAGCGCCGGATGGTGGGCGAAGGCCGGCTCGCCGCGGCGCTGGTGGTGGCAACCCTGCCGGTGGTGGTGGCCGGCCTGCTGTTCGGGAACCTGGCCGAGGGAGCGCTGCGCGCGCCGCTGGTAATCGCCGCCGCCAACATCGGTTTCGGTCTGCTGCTCTGGGTGGCGGACCGGCGCGGCGGCGGCACTCGCAGCGAGCTGGAGTTCGGCCTGCGGGAGGCCCTCTGGGTGGGCCTCGCCCAGGCTTTGGCCATCATCCCGGGCACGTCGCGCTCAGGCGTTACCATGATGGCGGGCCTGTTCCTGGGGGCCTCCCGGGAAGCGGCGGCCCGCTTTTCCTTCCTGCTCGCCATTCCCACCATCGCCCTGGCCGGCGCCTGGCAGGGGCTCAAGCTGCTGGAGCCGTCGGTGCCGGTGGAGCCCGTGCCCCTGCTCCTCGGGCTGGCAGTCTCGGCGGTGAGCGCCTACGCCTGCATCGCCGCCTTCCTGGCCCTGGTGCGGCGCATCGGCATGCTGCCGTTCGTCATCTACCGGCTGGTGCTGGGGGGCGTGCTGCTGGTGGTGTTCTGGTGAGGAAGAGCAGTCCAAGCAGCCGCAGATGGACGCGGATGAACGCCGATTTCTGACTGCCATGGCCGTGTCCTGGGCACGATTCAGGTCTCGGGTACTTTCAGTACTGCCAATTGGTCCTTCGCGAGCGTCGGGCCTGGGCCGGATCAGGGCCCGGGTGGCTGGTGCCCCATGCCGTCCAGTGAGATCAATCTGGGTTCATCCGCGTCTATCTGCGGCTGATTGCCAACTCTTCTTTTGTTCCTGCAGCGCCTCGATGCGCGCCTTGCGCAGGGCTTCGGCGATTTCCGGCCCTTGCAGGCCCTGCTCGGCGAAGCCGCGGGCGTTCACCGCCGCGGCGGCGTCCCGGGCGGCGCGCAGGAACCGCGCCTGGGGGTAGGGTCGGTCCTCCAGGCCGGTGCGGCCGCGGGCGTCGGCCTCGCAGGCGCTGGTGAACTGGTCCACTCGCTCCGGGCGGCGGAAGGCGTCCAGGGCCTCGAGCAGCTTGAGCAGCGTGGCGGGCCGCAACTCAAGCGCCCGGTGGCTGTGCAGGTGCCAGCGGGTCACCGCCAGGGCCAGATCGCGGCAGGCCCGGGGCACCCGCAGCCGGGCGCAGACCTCGCGCACCAAGGGAACGCCGGCGGCCTCGTGACCCTGGTGGCCGGGCAGGATCTCGGCCGGCGTGACGCCCTTGCCCAGGTCGTGCATCAGCACCGCGAATCGCACCTCAAGGGTTGCCTGCAGCCGGGCGGACTGGTCCAGGGCCAGCAGCAGGTGCTCGCCGGTGTCCACCTCCGGGTGGTACTGGGGGCGCTGGGGCACCCCGAACAGCCGGTCCACCTCCGGCAGCACCCGGGCCAGCGCGCCGCACTCCCGCAGAACCCGGATGCAGGCCGAGGGTGCCGGCTCCATCAGCGCCCGGGAGAGTTCCTGCCAGACCCGCTCGGGGACCAGGGCATCGACCTCGCCCGCGGCCACCATCTGCCGGCACAGGGCGAGAGTCTCATCCGCCACCCGGAACCCCAGGGACTGGAACCGGGCGGCGAAACGGGCCAGGCGCAGGATGCGCACCGGATCCTCCCGGAACGCGGGAGAGACGTGCGCAAGCCGCCGCGCCGCCAGGTCGGCCTGACCGCCGAACGGGTCGATCAGGCTGCCGTCGGGCGCTTGCGCTATGGCATTGATGGTCAGGTCACGCCGGGCCAGATCCTGCTCCAGGGTGACGTCCGGGGCGGCGTGGAAGTCGAAGCCGTGGTAGCCGCGGCCGGTCTTGCGCTCGGTGCGGGCCAGGGCGTACTCCTCGCCGCTGTCCGGATGCAGGAACACGGGGAAGTCCCGACCCACAGGCTTGAAACCGCGGGCCTTCATGGCCTGCGCGCAGGAGCCCACCACGACCCAGTCTCGCTCCTGCACGGGCCGTCCCAGCAGGCGGTCGCGCACGGCGCCGCCCACCAGGTAGGTCTCCAGGCCGGTCTCGGGAGCCTCGCTCACGGCATTGCTCCCCCCGGCCGCGCCGAGGCCATGGGTCAGCGGCGGGCCATGCGCCGGAACTGGTCGTAGCGGGCGCGCTCCCGGCGGCCGCCCAGATAGCCCGGCGCGATGGTCTCCAGGGCGGTGGCGGGCAGGCCGAGACGCTGCAGGCCGTCTTTGCTGCAGATGCTGTCCACCTGGCTGGAGAGGTAGTTCTCCATGGTGTAGGGCTGGCCGGGGACGTGCTGCATTATTCGGGCCTGGAGCCGGGAGAGGCTGTCCGGCAGGCCGATGATGGGGCGGTGGACACCCAGCAGCTCGGCGCAGTAGCCCACCAGCTCGCGCAGCGAGTAGACCTCCGGCCCGCACAGCTCATAGGTCTCGCCGAAGGTGGCGTGTTCGCCGAGGCTGTGGATGAAGGCATCCGCCACGTCGCCGACGTAGACCGGCTTGAAGCGGGCGTTGGGGGTCGGCAGGGGCAGCACCGGCGCCAGCCGCAGCATGGTGGCGAAGGTGTTCAGGAAGGCGTCCTCAGGGCCGAAGATCACCGACGGCCGGAACACCGTCACCGCCAGTTCATCGCCGTGGGCTGCAAGGATCGCCTTCTCGCCCTCCGCCTTGGTCTGCAGGTAACGGCTCGGGGCATCGGCAGCCGCCCCCAGGGAACTCATGTGCAGCAGCCGGTGCACGCCGGCCTCCCGGCAGGCGCTGGCCACCCGCGCGGGCAGCTCGGCATGGGCCGCCTGGAAGCTGCGCCGGCCGCGGCCCTCGTTCAGCACTCCCACCAGGTTGATGACCGCGTCCATGCCCTGCACGGCCTGGGTCAGGGATGGTTGATCGTGGATGTCGCACTCCACCAGCTTCAGGTTGGGGATGGGCAGCAGGTGGCGGCTGTTCTCCCGGCGCTGGGTGGGAACCTGCAGCGCGATGGGCCGGTTGGCGAGGCGATTGGCGATGTGGCGGCCGACGAAGCCGCTTCCGCCCAGGATGCAGAGGCTCTCGATTTGCATGCCGGCGGGGCTCCTCTTGGTTGTGGGGTGACGCGGCGCCGGAGGCGGCGAGGGATCATTGTAGGGGATTCGCCGGTCGCCCGCGCCGGCCCGCGGGGCGTCTGCCATACTGCGCCGGCCGGCGGCCCGCGTGGTGCGCCGCGTCTTGGGACTGGGGAAGCGGGGAGCCCCGGATGACTCTTGTGCTGGTTTATCTGACGGCCGGTGCCGCCGCGGGCTTCCTGTCGGGGGTGTTCGGCATCGGCGGCGGGCTGATTATCGTGCCCATGCTGCTGTTCGCCCTGGGTCTGCAGGGAGTCTCCGAGCAGGTGGCCATCCATATCGCCATCGCCAGCTCCCTGGCCACCATCGTGGTCACGGCGATCTCATCGGTGCGGGCCCACTGGCGGCGCGGCAATATCCTCTGGCCGGTATTCCGCTCCCTGGCCCTGGGCATGCTGGCCGGGGCCTTCCTGGGGGCCCAGGTCACCGGCCGGCTGCCGGCGGACACCCTGCGGGTGGTGTTCGCCTGCTTCACCCTGGGCATGGCGGCGCGGATGCTCCTGGCCGGCATCCCGGAACCCGGCCACCGGCCCGGCAGCGCCCTGGTGAACGCCGCCGTAGGGGGCGTGATCGGGACGGCGTCCAGCGTGGTGGGCATCGGCGGGGGCAGCATGACGGTGCCCTACCTGGCCTGGCGGGGAGTGCCGATGCGCCAGGCGGTGGGGACCTCCTCTGCCTGCGGCCTGCCCATCGCCCTGGCGGGCACGCTGGGCTATGTGGTGGCCGGCGCCACCCGGGACCTGCCGCTGCCGGCCTTCAGCACCGGATTCATCCACTGGCCCTCGGTGCTCGGCATCACCGTGGTGAGTGTGTTCACCGCCCCGCTTGGGGCGGCGGTGGCGAGCCGGATACCGCAGCGCTATCTGCGCCGGGCCTTCGCCGGCTTCCTGCTGCTGGTCGGAACCGACCTGCTGCTGGCGGGCTGAATCCCCAGCCGCGACGGTTTTCAGGCCTGCAGCTTGAGCTTCTTCTCCAGCCAGTGGATGCTCACGCCCCCTTCCTGGAAGGCGGCGTCCGCCAGGACGTCCCGGTGCAGGGCCACGTTGGTGTCGATGCCCTCGATGACCATCTCGGACAGGGCGCACTGCATGCGGGCGATGGCGCTGTCGCGGGTCTCGCCGTGGGTGATGATCTTGCCGATCAGGGAGTCGTAGTAGGGGGGTACCGTGTAACCGCTGTAGACGTGGCTGTCGACCCGCACCCCGGGCCCCCCGGGGGGATGGTAGAGGCTGACGCGCCCGGGAGAGGGCACGAAGGTGGTGGCGGACTCGGCGTTCACCCGGCACTCCACGGCGTGGCCGCGGAACTGGATGTCCTGCTGGCGGAAGCGCAGCCGCTCGCCCATGGCTACCAGGATCTGCTCCTTCACCAGGTCGAGCCCGGTGACCATCTCCGTCACCGGGTGCTCCACCTGGATGCGGGTGTTCATCTCGATGAAGAAAAACTCGCCGTCCTGGTAGAGGAACTCGAAAGTGCCGGCGCCCCGGTAGCCGAGTTGCCGGCAGGCCTCGGCGCAGCGCTCGCCGATGGTGGAGCGCTGCGCCGGGGTAAGTCCCGGGGCGGGGCTTTCCTCGATCACCTTCTGATGGCGGCGCTGCACCGAGCAGTCGCGCTCGCCCAGGTGAATGGCGTTGCCATGTTCGTCGGCCAGCACCTGGATCTCCACGTGGCGGGGGAGTTCCAGGTATTTCTCCATGTAGACCACGTCGCTGCCGAAGGCGGACTGGGCCTCGGTTCGGGTCATGGCGATGGCGGCGGGCAGCGCGGCGTCGCTGTGCACCACGCGCATGCCTCGGCCGCCGCCGCCCGCCGCGGCCTTGATGATCACCGGGTAGCCAACCTTACGGGCCAGGCGCAGGTTGTCCTCGTCGTCGTCGCCCAGGGGACCGTCGGAGCCCGGCACGCAGGGGATGCCGGCCTCGCGCATGGCGCGGATGGCCGACACCTTGTCCCCCATCAGCTCGATGGTCTCCGGCCGGGGGCCGATGAATATGAAGCCCGAGCTCTCCACCCGGTCGGCGAAGCCGGCATTCTCCGCCAGGAAGCCGTAACCGGGATGCACGGCGCTGGCGTCGGTGACTTCCGCGGCACTGATGATGGCGGGGGTGTTCAGGTAGCTCTCGCTCGACTGGGGCGGACCGATGCACACCGACTCGTCGGCCAGGCGTACGTGCTTGAGGTCGCGGTCGGCGGTGGAATGCACCGCCACCGTGCCGATGCCCAGTTCCCGGCAGGCCCGCAGGATGCGCAGCGCAATCTCGCCGCGGTTGGCGATGACGATTTTCTCCAGCATCGGCGCTACTCGATGACGAACAGCGGCTGGTCGTACTCCACGGGCTGGCCGTTCTCCACCAGCACTGCCCGCAGCACGCCGTCCCGGTCGCACTCGATCTGGTTGAGCATCTTCATCGCCTCGATGATGCACAAGGTGTCCCCCACCTTCACCGGCGACCCCTCTTCCACGAAGACCGAGGCTCCCGGCGACGGGGTGCGGTAGAAGGTGCCCACCATGGGCGAGCGGATTACGTGGCCCGCGGGCTCGGCGATGGCCGGCTCCGGCGCGGCGGGTTCCTCGCGCGGCGGCGGTTCGGCGCGGGGGGGCTCGGGGGCGTAGGCGTAGGCGGGGGGCGGTCCCCAGCCGCCAAAGGCCGGGGCAGCGGCGGCCCGGGTGATGCGCACCGCCTCCTCACCTTCACGGATCTCGATCTCGTTGACGCCGGACTCGTCCAGCAACTCGATGAGACGCTTGATCTTGCGGATATCCATCAGGCTCTAGTCCTCCGCAGCGCGCGCCAGCGCGGCCTGCAGTGCCAGTTCGTAACCCTGCGGCCCCAGGCCGCAGATGACCCCGGCCGCCACGTCCGACAGGTAGGAGTGATGGCGAAACGATTCGCGGGCGAAAATGTTGCTGAGGTGCACCTCGATGAAGGGGATCTCCACCGCCAGCAGGGCGTCCCGCAGGGCGACGCTGGTGTGAGTGAAGGCGCCGGGGTTGATCAGGATGAACCGGGTGCCGTCGTCCGCAGCCCGGTGGATGCGCTCCACCAACTCGTGTTCCGCGTTGCTCTGGAACGTCGCAAGCTCGGCGCCGGACTGGGTGGCCAGGGCCTGCAGGCGGCCGTCGATTTCCGCGAGGGTGCGGCTTCCGTAGCGGGCCGGCTCGCGCCTTCCCAGCAGGTTCAGGTTGGGGCCGTTGAGCAGCAGGAGATTCAAGGGCACCGCACTTCCTGGCCGAGGGCCGATTCACCGACCGCGGGATTCTGAAGGAGCCCCGGGCGGATGTCCAGTTGCCGAGAGATTGCGGTCTTTTTGGGGGAGATGCCCGCGGGAAAGCTGCAGGAATGCTCGCCGTGGTGGTGCTAGAGCAACTCCCGGATGAGGGGTTCGAGTTCCTCCCGGCTCACCTTCGTGGCGAACACATGGCGCACCCGCCCTTCGCGGTCGATCAGGGCCGTGTAGGGGAGAGTGGCCCGGTTGTTGCCATACTCCTGGGCGATCTCCATGGCCTCATCCATGCCCACCAGGATGGGGTAGCGGATGTCCAGTTTGTCGACGAACTCCTGGACCGCCGCCGGGTCGTCCAGGGTGGCGACCCCGACCACGGTGAGTCCCTGCTCGCGGTACTCCGCGGACAGGTCTCGCAGTTCAGGCATTTCCTCGCGGCATGGGGCGCACCAGGTGGCCCAGAAATTCAGCAGCACCACCCGTCCGTCCCAGTCGGCGGCCTCCCGCAATTCACCGTCGAGGTCGGCCAGCATGTAATCGGGGCGGGGCGGCGGATCGGGCACCTCCAGGGCCGCCGCGGAGCCTGCCACCAGGGCGGCGCCCAGGATGAGTACCAGTGCCAGGGGACGGCGGAGGGAATTCTTTCTCATCGGTTCGCCAATTCCGTGCCGAAAAGGGCGTTGCGGGCGCGTTCCAGGAATCGCTCGGGGCCCAGGAAGCCCACCACCCGGGCGTCGCGCTGCTCGGTGCCGGTGGCAGGATAGAACAGCACCGCCGGGGGCAGGAAAACCCCCAGGCGCTTGAGCAAGGCTTTGTCCCGGGCATCGTTGGCGGTGACGTCCGCCCGCAGCAGCAGTGCAGAGTCCAGCATTCGCTGGACCCGGACATCGGAAAACGTCTCCTCGTCCAGCTGCACGCAGTACACGCACCAGTCGGCGTACACATCCAGCATCACCGGCCGGCCCTGGGCACGGGCGGCGTCGAGCTGGTGTTCCAGGTCCGCCACTGTCTTCACGGCGCGGAAATCCAGCGATTCGACGCTGCGCACCGGCGCGCCGCCGCCGGCCACCAGGGGGTGTAGCGGATTGAACAGATCCCGCCCGCCGGAAGCGGCGCCCACCAGGGCCACGGATCCCCAAATCAGCAGCGCCAGGCCGCCGGCCCGTCGGGCGCGCAGCCAGCCGCCGCTGTCCGGGCGGAGCTGGTCCAGCCCTCCCAGGAACACGCCGCAGCCGAGGATCAGCACGCCCCACAGGGCCAGGGACAGAGACGGGTCCACCAGCCGGTCCACCATCCACAGGGCGACAGCGAGGAAGCCCACACCGAATACGCGGCGGACCGTCACCATCCAGCCTCCTGCCCGGGGCAGCCACTTGCCGGCGGCGGTGCCGATCAGCAGCAGGGGAAGGCCCATGCCGTTGGCGAGCACGAACAGCGCCAGCCCGCCCAGCAGGGCATCGCCGGTGGCGCTGATGAACACCAGCGCGGCCACCAGGGCGGGCCCGGAGCAGGCGCCGACGATCAGCGAGGATAGCGCCCCCATCACCGCGGCGCCGTAGAAGGTGCCGCCCTTCTGGTGGTGCGAGGCCTCGGTGAGCCGGGTCTGCCAGTTGCTGGGAAGCTGCAGGGTGAACAGGCCGAACATGGACAGGGCCAGCACCACGAACACCGAGGCGAACGCGCCCAGCACCCAGGGGCTCTGCAGTTCCGCCTGCACCGCTTCGCCGGTGAGACCCGCCGCGGTCCCGGCGAGTGCGTAAGTGATGGCCGAGGCCTCCACATACACCAGCGACAGCAGGAAGGCCCGGCCGCCGCCGCTGCGCTTGCGGTCGCCGGCGATCAGGCCGGAGACGATGGGGATCATGGGGTACAGACAGGCCGTAAAGGAAAGCAGCAGGCCCGCACCGAAGAAAGCCGCCAGGATCTGCAGCGTACTGCCGCCGGCCAGCACACCGGAAAGGGCCTCGCCCCCCGGGAACAGGCTGCCGGCCCCGCCGCCGGCGGGGGTGCCGCCCCCGGGGCCGCCGCCGGCCGCGGGTGCCGCGGCGGCCGTGACGCCGGCCAGGGCGTACTCCACGGTCTCCGGCGGGTAGCACAAGCCCGCCTCGGCGCAGCCCTGGTAGCGGGCGCTGAGTACGGTGCCCTCGGTGAGCGGGCGGTCGAGATGGAGGACGGCAGTGACCGGATGAGTGTAGACCTGCAGCCGGCCGAAGTAGGGGTCATCCTTGACCTTGGCCTCCGGAAGGTCCAAGGAAACCACCGCCGGCGCGCCCTCACCCAGGCTGAAGCCGAGTTTGTCCTTGTAAAGGTAGTAGCCTTCCCGGGTGTCCCAGGTCGCCTCGATTCGGTTGGGGGCCACCACTTCCGCCCGGAACGGAAAGGCCTCCTGCACCGGCAGGATGTCGTCGGCCCGCTGGCCCCCGAACAGATCGCCGAGCCCGGCGCCCGCGCCCGGCGCCAGCAGCAGTCCGGCCGCCAGTGCCAGCCAGGCCCCGATGCTGGCCAGACGCCCGCGGCGCCGGAGACTTACCGACCCGGCTGACAAAGTTGTCTCACCCACTGCAGATAGCCCTCCAGCCCCCTTTCAACCCGGACCGCGATGATCTCCGGAAGTTCGTACGGATGCTCCCGCGCCAGCGCCGCTTCCAGGCCCGGGTAGGCCTCCGGCGTGGTCTTGATCAGCAGCAGCGCCTCCGAGTCCGCTTCCATCTTGCCCTGCCACTCGTACACCGACATCAGCCCCGGGAGGATGTTCGCGCAGGCTGCGAGGCGCTCCCGGATCAGGGTGTCGGCCAATCGGCGGGCGGTGGTGGCGTCCGGGCAGGTGCAGAGCACTACCAGGGCGGCATCGGTCATCAGGAAAGCCTCCCGCGGCGGGTCTTGAAAGCCTTGAATTCTAACATTCCGGTCCGCACTTCCTGCGACGCCGGTCAAGACTATTGACGGCCGCGTGCCGAGGATTATCATTGGCACTCGCCACCGATGAGTGCTAAAAGCGCTGGTCGGTCACCCAAGCGGTTCAAGAGCCAGACAGACAACAGTCAGGAGTGTGACCCCATGAAACTTCGCCCCTTGCATGATCGAGTGGTCGTGAAGCGCGTCGAGGAGGAGCGGACCTCGCCCGGCGGCATCGTGATCCCGGACAGCGCCGCCGAGAAGCCCATCCGCGGTGAGGTCATTGCCGTGGGCGACGGCAAGAAGCTGGACGGCGGTGACGTGCGGCCCGTGGACGTCCGGGTCGGCGACACGGTGCTGTTCGGCAAGTTCGCGGGTACCGAGGTCAAGCTCGGCGACGAGGATCTCCTCGTCATGCGTGAAGACGACATCATGGCCGTCATCGAGGGCTGAGCCCGGCTCTCCGGCCCAGCGACTCACCACTGAACAGCTTCAAGACGAGGAAACCGAATCATGGCAGCGAAAGACGTTCGTTTCGCAGACGATGCCCGGCAGCGGATGATCGCCGGCGTCAACATCCTGGCCAACGCGGTCAAGGTGACCCTGGGCCCCCGCGGCCGCAACGTGGTGCTGGAGAAGAGCTTCGGCGCCCCCACCGTCACCAAGGACGGCGTCTCGGTGGCCAAGGAAATCGAACTCAAGGACAAGTTCGAGAACATGGGCGCCCAGATGGTGAAGGAGGTCGCCTCCCAGACCTCCGATATCGCCGGTGACGGCACCACCACCGCCACCGTGCTGGCCCAGTCCATCCTGCGCGAGGGCCTGAAGGCCGTGGCCGCGGGCATGAACCCCATGGACCTCAAGCGCGGCATCGACAAGGCCGTCATCAAGGCCACCGCCGAGCTGAAGACCCTCTCCAAGCCCTGCGACACCGACCGCTCCATCGCCCAGGTGGGCACCATCTCCGCCAACTCCGACGAGGCCATCGGCAAGATCATCGCCGATGCCATGAACAAGGTCGGCAAGGAAGGCGTGATCACGGTGGAGGAAGGCTCCGGCCTGGACAACGAGCTGGACGTGGTCGAGGGCATGCAGTTCGACCGCGGCTACCTGTCCCCCTACTTCATCAACAACCAGCAGAACATGTCCGCCGAGCTGGAGGATCCCTACATCCTCCTGTGCGACAAGAAGATCTCCAACATCCGCGAGCTGCTGCCGGTGCTGGAGAGCGTCGCCAAGGCGAGCCGGCCGCTGCTGATCGTCTCCGAGGACGTGGAAGGCGAGGCGCTGGCCACCCTGGTGGTCAATACCCTGCGCGGCATCGTCAAGGTGGCCGCGGTGAAGGCCCCCGGGTTCGGTGACCGGCGCAAGGCCATGCTGCAGGACATCGCCATCCTCACCGGCGGCACCGTGATCTCCGAGGAGGTCGGGTTGACCCTGGAGAAGGCCGGCCTGGACGAGCTCGGCACCGCCAAGAAGGTGCAGGTCACCAAGGAGAACACCACCATCGTCGGCGGCGCCGGCCGCGGCGAGGACATCAAGGCCCGGGTCGACCAGATCCGCACCCAGATCGAGGACGCCACCTCCGACTACGACAAGGAGAAGCTCCAGGAGCGCGTGGCCAAGCTCGCCGGCGGTGTGGCCGTGATCAAGGTGGGCGCCTCCACCGAGATCGAGATGAAGGAGAAGAAGGCCCGGGTCGAGGACGCCCTGCACGCCACCCGTGCGGCCGTGGAAGAGGGCATCGTCCCCGGCGGCGGCGTCGCCCTGATCCGTGCCCAGAAGGCCCTGGACGGCTTCACCGGCGACAACCACGACCAGGACGTCGGCATCGGCATCGTGCGCCGCTCCATGGAAGACCCGCTGCGCCAGATCGTGGTCAACACCGGCACCGACGGCGCCGTAGTGGTGAACAAGGTCCGCGAGGGCGAGGGCAACTACGGTTACAACGCCCAGACCGGCGAGTACGGCGACTTGGTGGAGATGGGCATTCTCGATCCCACCAAGGTGACCCGGACCGCCTTGCAGAACGCGGCGTCCATCGCCGGGCTGATGATCACCACCGAGGCCATGGTGGCGGAGCATCCGAAGGACGACAAGGAAGGCGCCGGCGACATGGGTGGTATGGGTGGCATGGGCGGCATGGACATGATGTAACCGCCCGGCGGTTGCCCGCCCCGATACACGGCCCCGCTTCGGCGGGGCTTTTTTTCGTCGTCGCAACGGCCCCGCCGCGCATCTCGGCCCCCGGGCTTGCTAAGCTCCGCCCATGAGCTCTGCCGGCCTGCCCGCGCCCCTGACTGCCGCCCTGGAAACACTGCCCGGCGAACTCCGCAGCCAGGTGGACTACGCCCTGGAGCGCCACCCCCACGCCCTGGACCTGCCCGAGGCGGTGCTGGAGAGCCTGCCCCGGGTCTGGGCCTGCAGCGAGTTCGTGACCGACGCCTGCCGTGGCGCCGACGACCTGCTCGCCGACCTGGCGGGCAGGGATCTGCTGGCCGTCTACCCGGACGGCGAATACCACCGCCGCCTGGAAGAGCTGCTGGCCCCCTGCATCGAGGGCGATGAAGCACAGCTGCACCGGGCCCTGCGCCGCTTCCGCCGCCGGGAAATGCTGCGCATCGCCTGGCGCGACCTGGCCGGCTGGGCAGATCTGGAGCAGACGCTGGCGGAGCTCTCCGCCCTGGCCGAGGCCTGCATCGACCGCACCCTGGCGGTGCTCCACCAGCGGCTCTGCGGCCATTGGGGCACGCCCCGCAACGCCGCCGGTGAGCCCCAGCAGCTGGTGGTGCTGGGCATGGGCAAGCTGGGCGGGCAGGAACTCAACTTCTCCTCCGACATCGACCTGATCTTCGCCTTCCCCGAGGCGGGCGAGACCGACGGCCGCCGGCCCCGGGCCAACGAGGAATTCTTCACCCGCCTGGGCCGGGCGCTGATCGCCGCCCTTGACCAGCAGACCGCGGACGGCCTGGTGTTCCGTGTCGACATGCGTCTGCGTCCCTACGGCAACGCCGGCCCGCTGGCGCCCACCTTCGCCGCCACCGAGCGCTACTACCAGGAGCAGGGCCGGGAGTGGGAGCGCTACGCCATGATCAAGGCCCGGGTGGTGGGGGGCGACTACGACCGGGGCGCCGAGCTGCTGGAGACGCTGCGGCCGTTCGTCTACCGCCGTTACCTGGACTACGGTGTGCTGGAGGCGCTGCGCGAGATGAAGGCCATGGTGGTCCGGGAGGTGCAGCGCAAGGGCCTGGAGCAGAACATCAAGCTGGGTCCCGGCGGCATCCGCGAGGTGGAGTTCGTCGCCCAGGTGTTCCAGCTGATCCGCGGCGGCCAGGACCCCAGCCTGCGCAGCCGCCGGCTGCTGCCGGTGCTGGAGCACCTGGGCGCCCAGGAACTGCTGCCCGGCTTCGTGCAGCGCGACCTGGTCGAGGGCTACCGTTTCCTGCGCCGGGCCGAGAACCGGCTCCAGGCCATGGGCGACCGCCAGACCCACGATCTGCCCCGGGAGCCGCTGGACCGCCTGCGCCTGGCGAGCGCCATGGGATTCGAGGCCTGGGAGCCCTTCAACGAGCGCCTGTCGCACTGGCGGCGCAAGATCCACGACCACTTCCAGCAGGTGTTCGAGGCACCCCAGAAAGGTGACGCGCCCGGCGAGCCGGAACAGACCGATGCCGCCGAAATCTGGGCGGGATCGGTAGACCCCGAGGAGGCGGCGCGCTGGCTGGCCGAGGAAGGCTTCCAGGAATCCGCGGCGGCGCGGGATCTGCTCAGGCAGTTCCGGGAGGGCAGCCACTGCCGGGCGCTCAGCGCCCGGGGCCGGCAGCGCCTCGACCGCCTCATGCCCATGGTGATCCGGGCGGTGGCCGGCAGCCACGGGCCGGACCGCACCCTGGAGCGCGTGCTGAAGCTGCTGGATGCCATCGTGCGGCGCACCGCCTACCTGGCGCTGCTCAACGAGCACCCCATGGCCCTGTCGCAACTGGTGCAGCTGTGCGCCGCCAGCCCCTGGATCAGCCGCTACCTGGCCCGCCATCCGGTGCTGCTGGACGAGTTGCTGGACCCCCGCAGCCTGTACGCGCCCCTGGGCCGCGACGATCTGTCCGAAGAACTGGAGCAGCGCCTGGCACGGGTGGAGGCGGAAGATCTGGAGCAGCAGATGGAGGTGCTGCGCCACTTCCGCCATACCCATACCCTGCGGGTGGCTGCCGCCGACATCAGCGGCGCCATGCCACTGATGGTGGTGAGCGATTACCTCACCGATGTGGCCGAGGTGATCGTCGGCGCCGTGCTGCGGATCGCCCGGGAGCACCTGCTGGGCCGTCATGGCCGGCCCCGCTGCGACGCCGACGGCGAGCAGCGCGAGCCCGGCTTCGTGGTGCTCGCCTACGGCAAGCTGGGGGGCATCGAGTTCGGTTACGGCTCGGACCTGGACCTGGTGTTCGTGCACGGCGGCTGCGGCCGGGAGCTGGGTACCGACGGGCCGCGCCCGCTGGAGAACAGCGTCTACTTCGCGCGCCTCGCCCAGCGCATCATCCACATCCTGGGCACCGCCACCCCCGGCGGCGTGCTCTACGAGGTGGACGTGCGCCTGCGCCCCAGCGGCAAGGCCGGGCTGCTCAGCACCAGCCTGGAGGCGTTTGCCGACTACCAGCGCAACCGGGCCTGGACCTGGGAGCACCAGGCCCTGGTGCGTGCCCGGGTGGTGGCCGGCGATGCGGCCCTCGCCGAGCAGGTGGAGGCGGTGCGCTCAGAGGTACTGTGCCGGGCCCGGGACGCCGCCGAACTGGCCGGCGAGGTGCGCAACATGCGCAGCCGGGTGCTGCGCGAGAAGGGCCACGGCGATGCCGCCGCCTTTGACCTCAAGATCGATGCCGGCGGTATGGCCGACATCGAATTTTTGGTGCAGTATGGGGTACTTGCAGGTGCCCACGAGCACCCGGAACTGACCCGGTTCACGGACAACATCCGGTTGCTCGACGCCCTCAGCGGCGTCGGCTGGCTGGCCCGGGAGCAGGCCCGCGCGCTGGCCGACGCCTACCGGGTGTACCGCTCCCGCGCACACCAGCTGACCCTCCAGGAGGAACCCGCCCGGGTTCCCGCAGAGGAGCTTGCAGCGCACCGGGAGGCGGTCTCGCGAATCTGGGACCAATGCATGGAAGCCGCCGCGAGGGCCGCGGACGAGGAGGCCTGAGGGGGGCGAAACGTGGTGGAGGAGAGAATTCCATGAGCATGGCGGACCGGGACGGCGTGATCTGGATGGACGGCGAGTTCGTGCCGTGGCGCGACGCCCAGGTCCATGTGCTGACCCATACCCTGCACTACGGCATGGGGGTGTTCGAGGGGGTGCGGGCCTACGAGACCCCCCGGGGCACGGCCATCTTCCGGCTGCGGGAGCACACCCGGCGGCTGTTCGACTCCGCCAAGATCCTGCGCATCGCCATGCCCTACTCCCAGGACCAGATCAACGACGCCTGCCTGGCGGCGGTGCGCGAGAACAAACTCACAAGCGCCTACATCCGGCCGCTGGTGTTCTACGGCTCCGAGGGCATGGGCCTGCGGGCGGACAACCTGCGGGTGCACGTCACCGTGGCCGCCTGGTCCTGGGGTGCCTACCTGGGCGAGGAAGGCATGGAGCGGGGCATCCGCATCAAGACCTCCTCCTACACCCGCCACCACGTCAACGTCAGCATGTGCCGCTGCAAGGCCACCGGGCACTACATCAACTCCATGCTGGCGCTGCAGGAGGCGGTCTCCTGCGGCTACGACGAGGCGCTGCTGCTGGACGTGGACGGCTTCGTGGCGGAGGGTTCCGGCGAGAACTTCTTCCTGGTGCGCGACGGCGTGATCCATACGCCGGAGCTCACCTCGGCGCTGTCCGGCATCACCCGGGACACCGTGGTGCAGCTGGCCCGGGAGCAGGGTTTCACCATCCTGGAGAAGCGCATCACCCGCGACGAGGTCTACACCGCCGACGAGGCCTTCTTCACCGGCACCGCCGCTGAGGTGACCCCGATCCGCGAGCTGGACGACCGCCCCATCGGCGACGGCCGCCGGGGCCCGGTGACCGAGCGCCTGCAGCGGCTCTACTTCGACCAGGTGGAGGGCCGCCGGGAAGGACACCCGGAGTGGCTGACCCCGGTCTACGCCTGAGCCCTTCCAGGCCGGCCCGGGAGCCACGCCCCGGCCGCCACTGCAACCTCTTGAGGGAGATCAGCCGTGCCCGATCCGCAGACCCATGAACGTGACGACCTGGCGCTGCCCAACGCCGCCCAGCGTTACGAATACTCCATGGACGACCTGCCGCTGTCCTGCCCGATGCCGGACATGTACCTGTGGTGTTCCCACCCCAAGGTGTACATTCCGGTGCACAAGACCGGCCAGGGCAAGTGCCCGTACTGCGGTGCCGAGTTCTTCATCCGGGACTTCAACCCCGACGACCCGCGCCTCAAGGAGCACCATCGGCGCGAATAGCGCCTCCGGACGCGCCCCGCCCCGCGCGTGAGCCGTCTGCTGGAAGGCCTGCTGCGGCTGCTGGCCCGGGTGCCCCTGCCGCTGCTGCATGCCCTGGGCGGAGGGCTTGGGTGGCTGGGCGCCTGGATTCCCAACCGCGCCCGGCACGTCACCGCCGTCAACCTCGCGCTGTGCTTTCCGGAAATGCCACCCGGGCAGCGCCGCCGGCTGCTGCGCCGCAGCCTCCAGGAGACCGCCCGCGGCCTGCTGGAATTGGGCCCGCTGTGGTACCGGCCCCCGCAAGCCGTCTGCGCCCTGGTCCGGGAGACCGTGGACGAGCACCTGTTCGAGGATGCCCTGGCCCGGGGCCGCGGCATCCTCTGGCTGGCGCCCCACCTGGGGGCCTGGGAACTGGGGCCCATCTACTGCATGCAGCGCATCCCCGTCCATGCCCTTTACCGGCCGCCGCGGCAGGGCGCCCTGGAGCCGGTGCTGATCGCCGCCCGGGAGCGCTGCGGCGCGCACCTGGCCCCCGCCTCCGCCGCCGGGGTGCGGCAGCTGCTGCGGGCCCTGCGCTCCGGCGAGGCGGTGGGCATTCTGCCCGACCAGCAGCCTCCCGGCGAGGGCGTGTTCGCGCCCTTCTTCGGCGTGCCGGCGAAGACCATGACCCTGCTGCCGCGGCTGGCGGGCCGCACTGACGCCGCCGTGCTGGCCGCGTTCGCCGAGCGCCTGCCCCGTGGGCGCGGCTACCGGCTGCACTTTCAGCAGGTGGACCCGGCGGTAGCCAGCGACGACCCGGCGCAGGCCGCCCGGGTATTGAACCGGGCCGTGGAGAATGCCGTGCGGGTCTGCGCGGAACAGTACCTGTGGAGCTACCGCCGCTTCTCCCGCCGCCCCGACGGCGGCCCCGCGCCCTACGGCAAGTCGCTCCGGGCGCGGCTGCGGCGGCTGCGTCGGCGGCTCCGGGCCTGAGCCATGGAAGGGGACGCCCTGGTCCAGGTCCCCGGGGGCTGGCGCTGGTACCAGGCGCCGCGGCGCACGGTGATCGCCCACAGCCCCGATCAGGTGATGCCGGCGCTGCAGAGCCTGGAGGCGGCGGTGGAGGGCCAGGGCCTGGAGGCGGTGGGCTTCCTCGCCTACGAAGCGGCGGCCGCCTTCGGGCTGCCGGTCCACGACCCGCTGCCCGGCCTGCCCCTGCTCTGGTTCGGGCTCTACGACACCGGCGAGCCCCGGGCTGCCCCCCCGGCCGGTGGCGAGGTGCGGGTCGAGCCGTGGTCGGTGCCGCTGGCGCGCGCGCACTACGCTCGCCGGCACCGCCGCATCCAGCGCTACCTGCGCGATGGCGACAGCTACCAGGTGAACTTCACCTTTCCGCTGGAGGGCGCCTTTCAGGGTGATCCGTTGCGGCTGTTCGCGGAGCTGGCCGGGGCCCAGCGCGGTGCCGCGGGCATGGTGTACCTGGACACCGGCCGCTTCGCCGTGTGCTGTGCCTCCCCGGAGCTGTACCTGCATCGCCACGGCGATGCCCTCACGGCGCGGCCCATGAAGGGCACCGCGCGGCGCCAGGCGGCACCCGAGGCGGACCGCCAGGCCGCCGAGCGGCTGCGCGCCGACCCCAAGGAGCGCGCCGAGAACGTCATGATCGTGGACATGATCCGCAACGACCTGGGCCGGGTGGCGGATACCGGCAGTGTGGCGGTGCCGGAGCTGTTCCGGGTGGAACGCTACCCCACCGTGCTGCAGATGACCTCCACCGTCACCGCCCGCAGCCGCGCGAGCCTGGCCGAGCTGCTCGCCGCCACCTTCCCCTGCGCGTCGGTGACCGGCGCGCCCAAGGTGCGCACCCTGGAGATCATCCGGGAGCTGGAGGCCGGGCCGCGGGGCGTGTACACCGGCGCCGTGGGCTGGCTTGCCCCGGGCCGGCAGGCGCACTTCAATGTGGCTATCCGCACCGCGGTGCTGGACCGGCAGCGCGGCCGGCTGCGCTACGGCGTGGGCAGCGGGGTGGTGGCGGATTCGACAGCTGAGGCCGAGTACCGGGAATGCCTGGACAAGGCCGCCGTGCTGGGGGCCTCGGGTCGGGGTTTCCGGCTGCTGGAGACCCTGCGCTGGGACCCCGAGGCAGGATACTTCCTGCTGGAGGAGCACCTGGCCCGGCTGGGGCGCTCTGCGGCCTACTTCGGCCTCGCCTTGGATCCCGAGCGCGTTCGGGCCGCCCTGGAGGCGGCCGTGGCCGGCGCCCCGGCGCCCTGCCGGGTGCGAGCGCTGGTGGGGGCGGACGGCCGGCCGTCGGTAGAGGTGGCTCCCCTGGCGGGCGACGCAGGAACGCCGCTGCGTGTGGGCCTGGCGGCGGCGCCGGTCGAGCCGGGCGATCCCTGGCTGCGCCACAAGACCACCCGCCGGGAGGTCTACCAGGCCGCGCTTGCGGGCCGCCCCGACTGCGACGAAGTGATCCTGTACACCGCCGAGGGCGAGCTCACCGAGGCGGCCACCGCCAACCTGGTGCTGGAGATCGACGGCGAGTTGCTGACCCCGCGGGCAGCGGCCGGCCTGCTTCCCGGCACCTTCCGGGAGCGGCTGCTGCGCGAGGGCAACGTCGCCGAGGCCCGCCTGAGCCGCGGGGATCTCGCCCGAGCCACCCGCCTGTGGTTGGTCAACTCGGTGCGGGAGTGGCAGCCGGCGCTGTGGGTGGATGATGAGGCGACGCGGTCGGAAGGACTGAGGACTGAGGACTGAGGACTGAGGACTGAGAGGGGAATTGTCGCGGCGCCGGGCGCAGGGCGTAGGGTGGGTAGAGCGGAGCGACACCCACCGTCTTCGCCAATGCTGGGATTACGCTGCGCTCCATCCCAGCCTACCCCCTCCGGAAACCTCCTAACCCGTAGGCTGGGTTGAGCACGCGAAACCCAGCGTGCAGGGCTGGCTGCGATCCATGCGTCGTCAAGGGTCGTGCCGCTAATGCCGACCCAGCCCCCGGTACCTGCCACGCCGCTCCGCCTGGGGTTCCCTGCTCAGAACTGGTACCCGAAGCGCTCGATATCCCCGGCGTAGTGGCGGGCCACCAGCTCCGCGGTGGCATCGGTGTAGTAGTCGTGGTAGCGCTTGCGGGACTCGGCCCTGCGGTGGTGGGGGAGCGTCGGGCAGGGTATGCCGATGCGCCGGCAGATCTCGGTGAAGTCGTCCTGCAGATTCTCGTAGCTCGCTACGTAATCCACGATCAACTCGCCGCGCAGGTCAACCAGGTAGTCGGACTGGCGCTCCTGGGAGATGTCCAGGAGGTAATCGTAGGGGCGGTCGGGGTCGAACTTGGCGGCGAGGAAGTCCTCGAAGCGCGCCAGGCCGGCCACCCGCTCCGGGTGCTCGCGCTGCAGGTGGTGGAAGGAGCTCACCTGCAGATCCCAGGGATTGCGCACCACAGTGAACTTGAAGAGCTGGTCGTAGAACTCGCCGGGCAGCATCTCCCGGGCCGCGATCGCCTTGGCGTGGCGCGGGAACTTGATCCCCAGCACGTGCTTGGGCCGGGTCATCTGGCTCACCAGGCTGCAGACGGCCAGCGGCACCGTGTACGGCCAGCCCCAGCGGTAGCGGCGCAGCGCCGCGCGGATGCTGGTGCCGCCGGTCTTGGCGATGTGCACGAATAAGAAATTGTGCCGGTAGGAGATCAGCATCGGGCCATTTTCGTCCCCGGCGGGGAGAGGTCAAGGTCTGGGGGGAACGACTGAGGACTGGGGACTGAGGACTGAGTGGGGCGTGGCTTCGCCTGGACGGCGTGAGACGATCCACGTGCCGTGCCGATCTCTGGTGTTGGCGGTCCTGGGTACTGGGCAACGCGTCCGTGCGACGCCTGCCACGGCAAGGCGGTTTCCGGTACTCAGCCCAAGACGCCGGATGCGCTGCGCTTATCCGGCCTACGCGCTTCGCCCAGGCCGCGGCGGTGCGTCGCGGCCCGCGTAGGCCGGATAAGGCGCGCAGCGCCGCATCCGGCATCTTCCGCTCCATTCGCCATACGCGAATCGCGAGGGAATGGTAGGTTGCACTGCGCTCCGCCCACCCCTACGGGCTGAACATACGCCGGCCGGCCACCGGCCCCACTCAGTCCTCAGTCCCCAGTCCTCAGTCCTTCCTTCCCCTCCCCCAACCCCAGCACCCGCAAATAGGCCCTGGCGCTGGCCTCCTGGGTGTATTCCGCCACGGCGGCACGCAGCGCGTCCGGCGGTGGCGGAGCCTCCAGGGTCCCGGCCATCGCCCGGGCCAGCGCCTGCCAGTCCCCCACCGGCACCAGCGGCGCCACCCGGCCGCCGTCCAGGATCTCCCGGGGGCCGCTGGGGCAGTCCGTGGCCACGCCGGGAATTCCCAGGGCCAGGGCCTCGGTCAGCGCATTGGGGGAGCCCTCCCAGGCCGAGGACAGCACGAACAGCGACGCCCGGGCGAGCCAGGCGTAGGGGTTGGCCTGATGGCCGACAAGGGCCAGCCGCTCGGCGATGCCCAGGTCCGCGGCCAGGGCTTCCAGGGCCGGACGATCGTTGCCCTCCCCCAGCATCACCAGCCGGCAGTCCCGATCCCTTGCCAGCCGGGCAAAGGCCCGCAACAGGGTAGGGAAGTCTTTCTGGCGGGTGAGCCGGCCCATGCCCATAACCACTGGCGGCGCGCCCGGTGCCAGCCAGGGATGATCCACCGGCTCCCGGGCCCGCTGGCTGAGCTGCGGCGTGATCACCGGGTTGCGCACCACCACCACCCGCTCCGGCGGCAGGCCGGTGATGCGCCGGGTGTCCTCGGCCACTCCCTCGGATACCGCCACCACCGCGTCCACCCAGGGGTAGAGCCGGCGCATGGGCATCATCCGCAGCCAGCGCTTCGCCGGGCCCTGGCCCCTCAGGGCGGCGGACAGGTTGGTGCCCAGCCTGCCCACCAGACGGGTGTCGGCGCCGGCCAGCCGGCGCGCCAGGGCGGCGCTGCGGATGGCGCGGTCCTTGGCCACCAGCATCGCCGCCGGCCGCTCGCGGCGCAGGTAGCGGGCCAGGGCCGGTGCCGCCAGGGTGCTGTGGCGCACGCCGGTCTCCACCCGGCGCACCGAGTCCGGCAGGGAGCCCGGAACCGCGGCGGGATCGCCCAGGGCCAGCAGGTCCACGGCCACGCCCAGATCCGCGAAACCCCGCAGCAGGTGGGTGACCATGCGCTCGACGCCGCCTTGGCCGGAGAAGGAGAGCACCACCGCCAGGCGCTTGGCCCGGCTCACTCCAGCCACTCCATGAAATCCCGGCCGGTGCCCGGATCGGTCCCGCCATCCTCCAGCAGGATGCGATGCCAGAGGCAGAGCTGGATCAGGGCGAAGCCGAGCCGGCTCAGCCGGCCGCGGCGCTGGTCCGCGGCCAGCATGCCCTGCACCGCCTGAGGGCGGAACCAGCGCCGCACCACCGGCTGGGTCGGGAGCCGGCGGGACAGCTCCGGCAGGCGCGCGCCGAACCACTGGCGTACCGGCACGTGGAAACCACGCTTGGGGGCGTAGAGCAGTTCCGGGTCGACCAGCCGCTCGGCCCAGCGCTTCAGGAACAGCTTGCCCTGGCCGCCATCCACCTTCAGCACGTCGGGCAGGGAGAGGCCGAACTCCACGATGCGGTGGTCCACGAACGGCAGCCGGCCCTCCAGGCCCCGGGCCATGAGCATGCGGTCGGCCTTCACCAGCAGGTTGTCCGGCAGGGCGACGCTGAGATCGACGTACTGCATGCGCTGCAGATCCGTCCAGCCCGGTGGAGTCTCGGCCCAGGCCTGGCGCACCGGTTGCCGGGCTGCCGGAAGGGCCGCGCGCAGCTCGGGACCTAGCAGGCGCAGTGCCCGGCCGCGCAGCTCGCCGCCGGACCGGAAGCCGCCGCTGCCGGGGCGCAGCAGAGCCTTCAGCCGGCGCTCCAGCGGGTTCACCCGGTAGCGGCCGTAACCGGCGAACGCCTCGTCGCCGCCCTCCCCGGAGAACACCACCTTCAGGTCCCGGGCCGCCCGGTTGGCCAGGAACAGGGTGGGCAGATTGGCGAAGTCCCGCATCAGGTCGTCCGCCGCCCAGGCGCAGCGGGGCAGCAGCCCGAGCAGCTCCGCGGCCGCCGGGGCCACCGGATGATGGCGGCTGGCGTAGCGCTCGGCGATCCGCCCGGCGAGCGGCAGCTCGTCCACCAGGCCCGGGGCGTCGAAGCCCACCGAGTAGGTGGAGACGGGCTCACCCCGCAGCCGCGTCAGGGCCGCCAGCAGGATAGAGGAATCGACGCCGCCGGACAGGAACAGGCCGAAGGGCACGTCCGAGCGCATATGCTCGGTCATCACCTGGTGGAACAGTTCGTCGAACTGCCGGCTGGCGCTGTCAAAGTCCAGGTCGCGGGTTTCCACGGCAGTGGCGGACCAGTAGCGCCGGCGCTGCACCACCCGGCCCTCCTCGATCACCACCAGTTCCCCTGGCAACACCCGCTGCACGCCCGCCAGCACGGTGGCCCGGCCGCTGCCGTATTGCTGGTCCAGGTACTGCACCAGGCCTGCCGGGTTCAGCTCGGGGCGGGACGGCAACAGGGGCAGCAGGCCCTTCAGTTCGGAGGCGAATGCCACTCCCTGCCCTGTCTCTGCCAGGAACAGGGGTTTCATGCCGAGGCGGTCCCGGGCCAGCACCAGCCGTCCGGTGGCCGCGTCGTGCAGCGCGAAGGCGAACATGCCGTGCAGCGCCGCGCAGCAGTCCAGGCCGTCCCGGGCGTAGGCCTGCAGGATGGTCTCGCAGTCGGAGCCGGTGGCGCACGGGTAACCGCCGGCGGCAAGCGCGTCGCGCAGTTCGGGGTAGTTGTAGATTTCGCCGTTGGCCACCAGGGTGAGCCGGCCATCGGCGGATCTCAGGGGCTGGTGGCCGCCAGCGAGATCGATGATGGACAGCCGGGTGTGGACCAGGGCCACGTTGTCCTGTTGCCAGATACCCCGGTCGTCAGGTCCCCGGTGGCCCAGCCGTGCGGCGGCCGCCTCCAGGCGGTCGGGGTCGGGGCTGGCGTTGCCCAGGGCGATGCCGGCGATGCCGCACATGGAATCAGGTTGCGTCCGGCACGGACAGTCCGGTCGCCGCCAGATAGCCGCGGGTGGCGGCCAGAATGCCGTAGGGGGTGGCGGCCTGCCGCAGTCGCGCGGGCGCGGGGGGATCCGTCAGCACGGTCTCCAGGGCGTCCGCCAGCGCGGCGTCGTCCCCGATCGGCACCAGAGGGCCCAGCCGGCCTTCCTGCAGCAGCTCCCGGGGGCCGCTGGGACAGTCGGTGCTGACCACCGGCACACCAAGCGCCAGGGCCTCCGCAAGGACATTGCCGAAGCCCTCCCAGCGGGAGCTGAGAGCGAAGGCGGCGGCGTGGGCCATCCAGGGGGTGGGGTCGGCCACGAAGCCGGGCAGCTCCACCCCCTCTGCCACGCCCAGTTCCCTGGCCAGATCCAGCAGAGCCTCCCGGCGGCGGCCCCGGCCCAGGATCACCAGCCGGCAGGGCCATCGCCCGCGCAGCCGGGCGAAGGCCCGCACCAGGGTCTCGAAATCCTTGCGCCCCGAGAGCTCCCCGGCCCCCAGCACCACCGGCGGCTCGCCGGAGGCGAACCAGGGGTGCTCCGGCGGCGGTGGGCGGTCCTTGAACCGTGCTTCCTCGACCACCGGGCTCGGCACCACGGTGACCCGCCCCGCCGGCCACCGGGCCACGGCCTCCAGGTCGCGGGCCGCGGCGGCGGAGGGGCACAGCACGGTCTCTACGCCGGCGTAGAAATGGCGCAGGCAGAAGGACTCGATGACCCGGTCGGCCGGGCCGCGGCCCTGCAGATCCACGGATACCGTGGTGCCGATGCGC
This sequence comes from uncultured Ectothiorhodospiraceae bacterium, assembly GCA_964487155.1. Lineage (GTDB taxonomy): Bacteria > Pseudomonadota > Gammaproteobacteria > Nitrococcales > Nitrococcaceae > CAZAQB01. The sequence continues at coordinate 44 of CAZAQB010000024.1, read as the reverse complement.
AGCGCCAGCCGGGTGGGCACGCCGGCCAGGCGCCGGGCCAGGAT
>CAZAQB010000023.1:27594-32933 GCA_964487155.1 uncultured Ectothiorhodospiraceae bacterium | reverse complement strand
GAAATGCGTTGACCCTTCACAGGGTCCGGGGGTTCGAATCCCTCTCTCTCCGCCAACTTCATGATTTTAGAAGAAAACGGGCCTTCCCGGGAGGCCAGCTGTGGTTAATGAATTCGAACCCTCGATGAACGAAGCACGGGTTCGACTCTCGCCCGGCAGGCCCGAGTAATCCCTACTCGTTAACCGCTTGCCGATCTTCTGGCTGCTTCGCCGGGGCTCAGGCCAGATTTGCATCGTCTTTCAGCTTTGCTTTCGTCCGATCCTGGCCGGCTCGACGACGAGCCGCGGCACGACCCTGATCAAGGCCAGCTCGGCCAGCAGCTCGACCAGCGTCTGCGTCACGACGACGGCGGCAACCAGACCGCCGCCGAACGGGGCGGCCAGCGCCAGCGGCAATACCACCAGCGAGTTGCGCGTGCCGGCACTGAACATCAGTGCGCGGGACGCGCCGGGACTGAGAGCGAACAGCCGGGCAATTGCCAGACCCGCCGCCGGGGCGATGACAACATAGGCGATGTAGATCGGCACGGCGGCGACCACGTCGGCGAACGCGTCTCGTATCCTGGGTATCTCGGCGCCGATCACGAAGAACAACGTCAACGCCATCAGCGGGACCGGCCCCCAGGCCATGGCGTTCGTGAAGTGGACCCCGGAACCGTGCCGCCTGGCCCAGAATTCGGTGAGCCAGGCTGCAATCAGCGGTGCCGCGATCAGCCAGAGAAACGCTTCCAGGAATGGACCGGGGCGCAACAGTTCGGCGCTGTCCGAGCCGACGAACAGCCAGAGATACAGCGGCAGCAAGAGAATCTGGACGATCAGCAGGGTTGGCGTGGCGGCGAGAACGAGTCGCGAGTCCCCGCGTCCCATGTGCGTAAATACGACGACATAGTCTATACATGGTGTCAGCAGGACCAGCAGGATTCCTAGTTGCACCGCCGGGTTGGCCGGCGCCATCTGGAAAAGCCCCCAGACGACAAGCGGGATGACGATGAAATTCGCGACCAGGAGCGCTGCCAGAAAGCGTCGGTTCGCCAATGTCCCACGAAGATCGGCAAGCGGGATCTGCAGAAACGTCGTATAGATGAGCGCTGCCAGCAGCGGTGTGATTCCGTGCTCAAGCCGGGCGCCCGCCGTCGGCGCCAACAATCCGCTCGCCAATCCCAGGCTGATCGCGACCAGATAGATCGCAATCTGGTTGTTCTCCAGCCGCTCACGGATGGCGACCGAATGATCCTTCTGCCCTCCAGTCTCCATGGCCCCGACCCACCTGGTATCGAGCGGCAGCCCGGCCTCGATGCCGGCTGCCTTGGTTCTCCCGCATGTTCCGCCATGACGTCGGTGGCTTCCATGGTTTCTGCACAAGGCGCTACAGGCCCGCCAGAAACACTGCAAACAGAAGACACGGAAGCAGCGAGGCGATGGTGAGCTTGGGGCCACGGCAAGCCCGAGGAAACCCGATCTGGCAACTGGGAAAACACGATGAGCACAACAAGCCCGAATTCCGGCCCGGGCAGCCGGGCGTCCCGGAGGGCCGGAGCCTTCTGGTACTTGACGATCCGGGCAACCCGGCAGCTTCACTCTCGCCCTGATTCGTTGGCGCCGAAGTAGCGGGCTGCCCATCTGAGGTCAGTGGCCCGCGCACATGCCCTCTGGGGTGGCTGCCAGGGCGCGCAGGCCACGACTATGCGACCCGCAACAGGGGGGGGCTTGCCGGCAGCCCTCGATAGGTCTAGCCTCGGCGTTGGTCCATCCCCTCCTGGGGAGGGGGGTATGAAGGAGGCGAGGCCATGCCTGTCAGGCGCAAGTCCGGCCACCACACTGCCGGGCATCCTCACCATCACGACGCGAAATCCGGTTCCGGGCAGCACCAGGATCGGTCGCCGCCGCCGGCCGCGTCCTCCGGCGCCTACGTCTGCCCCATGCACCCGGAGGAGACTTCCGAGCGCCCGGGCGACTGCGCCAAGTGCGGCATGGCGCTGGAGCCCGCTGCACCCCAGGCACCGGGCAGGCAGACCCGGTGGACCTGCCCCATGCACCCCGAGGTGGTGCGCGACGAACCCGGCGAATGCCCCATCTGCGGCATGGCGCTGGAGCCCATGGAAGTCACCGCGGAGGAGGACGACAACCCCGAGCTCAGGGACATGAGCCGGCGCTTCTGGGTCAGCGTGGCGCTCACCGTGCCCGTGGTCATCCTCGCCATGGGCGGCCTGATCCCCGGCCTCGACCTGGAGGTGGTCGCGCCCCACGGCGTGCGCGTCTGGCTGGAACTGGCCCTGGCCACGCCGGTGGTGCTGTGGAGCGGCTGGCCGTTCTTCGTGCGCGGCTGGCGCTCGGTGGTGAGCCGCAACCTCAACATGTTCACCCTGATCGGCCTGGGTGTCGGCGTGGCCTACGCCTACAGCGTGGTCGCCACCCTGTTCCCGGAGATCTTCCCCGCCTCGTTCCGCGATCAGGCCGGGCAGGTGGGCGTGTATTTCGAAGCCGCTTCCGTGATCGTCACCCTGGTGCTGCTGGGCCAGGTCATGGAGCTGCGGGCCCGCAGCTCCACCAACGCCGCCATCAAGTCACTGCTGGGACTCGCCCCGAACACGGCGCGACGCATCAACGAGGACGGCGCCGAGGAGGACGTGCCCCTGGAGCAGGTCCAGATCGGCGACCGGCTGCGGGTGCGCCCCGGGGAGAAGGTGCCGGTGGACGGCCGCGTCGTCGAGGGCAACTCGTCGGTGGACGAGTCCATGATCACCGGTGAGCCGATCCCGGTGGAGAAGGGCGAGGGTGAGAAGGTCATCGGTGCGACCGTGAACGATACCGGCTCCCTGGTGATCGAGGCCGAGCGGGTGGGCAGCGACACGCTGCTCTCCCAGATCGTGCAGATGGTGGCCGAGGCAAGCCGCAGCCGGGCGCCCATCCAGAACCTGGTGGACGTGGTGGCCGCCTGGTTCGTGCCGGCGGTGGTGCTGACCGCCGTCGGGACCTTCATCGTCTGGGGGATCCGGGGACCCGAGCCGGCCATGGCCTACGCCCTGATCAACGCCGTGGCGGTGCTGATCATCGCCTGCCCCTGCGCCCTGGGGCTGGCCACGCCCATGTCCATCATGGTGGCGAGCGGCAAGGGCGCCTCGGTGGGCGTGCTGTTCAAGAACGCTGAGGCCATCCAGACCCTTCGCCGGGTGGACACCCTGGTGGTGGACAAGACCGGCACGCTGACCGAGGGCCGGCCGCGGCTGCAGGACGTGGTGGCCGCCGAGGCCTTCGACGAGAGCGAGGTGCTGCGCATGGCCGCCACCCTGGAGCGGGGCAGCGAGCACCCCCTGGCCGGGGCCATTGTCCAGGGGGCCGAGGAGCGGGGCGTGGAGATCGGGCGCTACGCCGACTTCGAATCGGTCACCGGCAAGGGCGTCAAGGGCCGCATCGAGGACCGGCAGGTGGCCCTCGGCAACCGCGCCCTGATGGACTCGCTGGGCGTCGACGCCGAGGCACTGGCCGAGCGGGCAGAGGCGCTGCGTGCCGAGGGCAGGACGGCCATGTTCGTAGCCGTGGATGGGGCTGCCGCCGGACTGGTGACCGTGGCAGACCCGGTCAAGGAGACCACGGCCGAGGCCATCGAGGCCCTGCACGCCGAGGGCATCCGCATCGTCATGCTCACCGGCGACAGCGAGACCACGGCCCGGGCCGTCGCCAGGCGGCTCGGCATCGACGAGGTCATCGCCGGCGTGCTCCCGGAGCAGAAGACCCAAAAGATCAAGGCCCTGCAGGCCGAGGGACGATTCGTGGCCATGGCCGGCGACGGCATCAACGACGCCCCGGCCCTGGCCCAGGCTCAGGTGGGCATCGCCATGGGCACCGGCACCGACGTCGCCATGGAGAGCGCCGGCGTCACCCTGGTCAAGGGCGACCTGATGGGCATCGTGCGCTCGCGGCGGCTGAGCCGGGCCACCATGCGCAACATCAAGCAGAACCTGCTGTTCGCCTTCGGCTACAACAGCCTGGGCGTGCCCATCGCCGCCGGCGTGCTGTACCCGTTCTTCGGCATCCTGCTCTCGCCCATCATCGCCGCGGCGGCCATGTCGTTCAGCTCGGTGTCGGTGGTGGGCAACGCCCTGCGGCTGCGCCGGGTGAGGGTATAGATGCCCGCGCCGGCGCGTGCTGCGCACAGGAAGTCTGACCTGGGTCAAAGCCCCCATACCCAGGGCGGCATAGACTCGACAACGTTCAATGAACGGAGTTGACCTGATCGTGCGTCGTGCCTTCCTGCCTCTGCTGATGCTGTGCTGGTTGCTGCTCATGGCGGCACCGGTGAGCAGTGCGCAGGCCGGACTGACGCCCCTGCACCCGGTAGCGGTTGCCGATGCCGCGCCGGGCGCCGCCACTGGGCACGGCTCCGAGTGCCATCCTTTCCTGCATGCGTCCGAGACGGTCACCATGGCCGTCGAGTCCCAGGCGGAGCGGGATCCGCCCCAGCCGTCCCCCGCCATTGCCGGTTGGTGCCACGCGGCCTTACCGCCCGGGCATGTCATCGATTTCCTTCCTGCATCCGGACCCGTCCGGGCTTTCCCTCCGCTCTACGCGCTGACGGGCCGCCTCCGGCTCTGAGCGCTTTACCCGGGTCCGCCCGATGGGTGGCCCCAGTGCTCCGGGTCCCTGGTCTCGCCACGCAACCCGCTGACGCGGGTACTGCTCAAGGCCGCCGCCTGCGATGGCAGCCGTCTGCGGCGCATGGCAGTGGAACACCGGATCTGATCGCCTGTAACTGAATCTTGTAGGGAGGCTGTGCCATGTGGAGTGAAGCAATGCATCCCATGGGCTGGGCCGGCCACGGTCTGGGACTGGTGCTGATGGCCCTGTTCTGGGTCGTCGTGATCGCCGGTGCCATCTACCTGCTGCGGGGGCTTGCCGGCCGCGGCAGCCGCTCCGGACCCGCCGAGACTGCGCTGCAGGTGCTGGAGCGGCGCTACGCTGAAGGCGCCATCGACCAGCAGGAGTTCGAACGCAAGCGGGCCGATCTGAGCCGCTGAATGTTGTGCTATCCACGAAAGGAGATTTAGCCATGAAGAGTCAACGACGCCGACGTGCCGCCCTGGCGGCGGTGGTGCTGGCGGTATCGCTGGGCGGCCTGGCCGCCGCGGGCCATGTCCTCAGCCAGGGAACGATGGGTCCGGGCATGATGGGCCAGGGTCAGATGAACCCGGAGATGATGGGCCGCGGCGGTGCCATGGGCCCCGGGATGATGGGTCAGGGGCCGATGCAACCCGGCATGATGCAGCCCGGAATGATGGGCCAGGGCATGATGGGCCCCGGAATGATGGGTCCGGAAATGATGGGACCCGGCATGATGGGGC
>CAZAQB010000023.1:12219-27494 GCA_964487155.1 uncultured Ectothiorhodospiraceae bacterium | reverse complement strand
ATGATGGGCCCCGGAATGATGGGTCCGGAAATGATGGGACCCGGCATGATGGGGCCGGGTGGCATGGGCGCGGGCATGATGGGCCCGGGCTCCATGCGGCTGATGAACCCCCAGCTGGTGCAGACCCTCGGGCTCACCGACGCCCAGCGCGAGCGGATCGCCGACCTGGAGGAGAGCCTGTTGGAGAAGCAGTTCGCGATGATGCGGGCGATGCACTCCAGCATGCCGGCCATGGCGGCCCGGGATCCGGCCGAGAAGGTGGACGTGGACGCGGTGATGGCCTCCCACAGCGCCATGATGTCCGCCGGCACCGAGTTCATGCGCGCACGCTTTAACGCCTGGAACCAGGTGCTGGACCTGCTCACCGAGGAGCAGCGCGCGCAGCTGCGGCAGATGACTCCGCGCTGAGCCCATGGCCGTGGGGGGGGGCTGTGGCCCCCCGCCCGGCTGGGGTTGCCGGCGCCAACAGCGGCTATGCCCAACCGAGCCGTCACCACGACGCCGCGACGCCCCGTTCGCCGGCGGCTGCGGCCGCAAGGTGGTAGCGGCGCGCTGCATGGCTAAACGCCGAACTAGCGAGGGGTTGGCTCGGCAGCCCCCGGTGAGTAGGATCGAGCACGTGAAGGGAAGATCTGGCCACCGCGGGTACGTTGAGCGTCTCACAGCCATTGCCGTTGCCCTGGCAATGGTCGTGGGGCTTGCGTTTTCGCTTGCCAGCGCGGTGGCCGAGCCCGCTCACCCGGCGCATCCGGGTGCCCATGCGCAATCCCATGAAACTCACCACCACCACGGTAGTGCCGGCCTGTTCGATGCGGCCGGTCATTGCGGCGCCATCAGCTGCTTCAGCGCGCTGCCGGGCAGCGGAGCTACGCTCACCGGCCCCGAATTCGTGCGCATCAAGCCGATAGCTGACCAGACGGCGTTGCGTTCACCTGCCCTGTCCCAGGATCCGCCTGTCCCCCGACTCGCCTGACCCGCGGCCCCCAGCAGCCTGTCGGACGTAGGGATGATCTACTGCGGCGGCGGCAAACGGGGCTCTTTTCCCGCTCCTTTTCGTCGAATAGTGCCCACTATTCTTCTTAAATGAGCGGAAAAACTGCCTCCGTTTCCCACTCGCCTCGCTACGACCCCCTAAGTCCGACAGGCTGCTAGGCCGCAACCCCACGACTCGTATTCGCTGCCGATCCCCCGCTGCTGCCGTCGGCGGGCGGTTTGTACGCCCTTAATCCAGCTCCGGGAGCGCCCGCCCGGTGGTGGGATCGGTGGCTGCTGGCCTGCGCCGCGAGACTCCCATGAGCGATCAGGGAGGGCGGTGCCGGCTGGACATGCATTCAACCAGAGGATCAAGAGATGACGGCATTCAGGTTCAGTCGCGGGCGGTTGCCGGTGATATCCACCGTATTCGCCCTGGCGCTGGCGCCGGGCGTCGCCGGCGCTGCGGAGGGTCACGCCGGCGGCCACGAGAGCTATGGACGGCCAGGGTCTCCACAGGCCGTGGATCGCACGGTTCACGTGGACGCCAGTGGCACGAACTTCAGCAAGGACCGCATCGAGGTAGAGAGCGGCGAGACGGTGCGCTTCGTGGTGAGCAACACCGGCAGCGCCCTGCACGAGTTCACCATCGGTCCGCCGTCGGTGCAGCAGCGCCACCGCGAGGAGATGCGGGAACTCATGGGATCGGGCGGCCACGGCCACGGCGACTCCCACGGCAGTTCCATGGGCAAGTCCCACCAGCATGGCAACTCGGTGATGGTGCAGCCGGGGGAGACCAGGGAACTGATCTGGACGTTCAACGCGATCGACCAGGTCGAGTTCGGCTGCAACGTGCCCGGCCACTACGAAGCAGGCATGCGCGGCGAGTTCGTCCACCGCCACTAAGTCGATCATCGTCATTCAGAGACAGACACAAGGAAAAACACCATGAAGTCAGGATTTGCAGGATTGGCTGCCGTTCTCGCGGCGGCCGCCTTCTCCTCCGCTGTGCTGGCCATGGAGCAGGGCGGGGGCGGCATGGCCGCGGGTGGCGGGCATGCCGCCATGCAGGGCCATGGAGGCATGGACATGGCCATGTCCATGACACGCGCTGACGCCCATGCGCCCATCGGCGTGATGGGCGCTGACATGATGATGCCGGGGCGGTTCATGCTCTCCTACCGCTACATGCGCATGCAGATGGAGGAGAACCGCATCGGCACCGATGAGGTCTCGCCCGAGGAGATCGTCACCACCGTGGGCAACCGGTTCGCGCCGCCGCCCACACTGCGGGTGGTGCCCACCGAGATGACCACCCAGATGCACATGCTGGGTGCCATGTACGCGCCGACCGACTGGCTCACCCTGGTGGCCATGGCCTCCTATCTGGAGAAATCCATGGACCATGTGACCTTCCAGGGCGGTGCCGGCACCACCAGGCTGGGGGAGTTCACCACCGAGTCCAGCGGCATCGGCGACACAAAGCTCGCCGGGCTGGTGCGGCTCTACCGGCAGGGCCGGCACCAGCTACATACCAACCTGGGGCTGTCCGTGCCCACCGGCAGCATCGACGAGGAAGACGACGTGCTGGCACCCACCGGCGCGCGCCCCACTCTGCGGCTGCCCTATCCCATGCAGTTGGGCTCGGGCACCGTGGATCTGCTGCCCGGACTCACCTACAAGGGGGCGTCGGGGGCCGTCGGCTGGGGCGCCCAGGTGCTGGGCACCATCCGCCTGGGTGAGAACGACGAGAACTACAGTTTCGGGGATCGGGTCGACCTCACCGCCTGGGGCAGCTACGCCTGGGCCCCCTGGGTGAGTACGTCGCTACGGCTCAGCGGCCGTCACATCGGCAGGATCGACGGCCAGGACCCCGAGATCACCGCGCCGGTGCAGACCGCCGACCCCGACTTCCAGGGCGGCGAGCGCGTCGACCTCGGTTTCGGCGTCAACCTGGCGGGACAGGACGCAGGGCTGCGCGGCGCCCGCCTCGGTGTGGAATTCGGCCTGCCCGTCTACCAGGACCTCAACGGCCCTCAGCTGGCGGCCGACTGGAGCATCACCGCGGGCGGCAAGTACATGTTCTGAGAGCGTGCCGGTACCCGGGGGGCCGCGGGAAGCGGGCCCCAACATTCCCGGGTTGCCGGTGCCCCGCAAGTGCGCTGTTTAGCTGGCTTGACTGCCGCCCGCTTGCATGCAGGGAACGCGGTGCCAGACCTGCTCACCCGAAAACGGGGTCGCGAGCTAGCAGCCTGTCGGACTTAGGTGCCCGTCGCGAGCCGAGTGGGAGAGCGAGGTCAGTTTTTCGATCATTTGAGGAGAATAGCCGTAGCTCAGACGAAAAGGATGGGAAAAATGGGCCGCCACCCCACCGGCGCAGCAGGAGCACCTAAGTCCGACAGGCTGCTAGGGCAGATCACCCGTCTCTGGGACCAACAGGGCCGTTGGCGGAGGGGCCTGCCCCCAGCCCGGCGAGACCGAAACCGAAAGCGCCCGTCCCAGGTCTCCATGGGGCTGGCGGAAAGCGCTCTATGAAGGAAGTCGATCCGATGCTTAGAACGCTACTGACCGGGTTGTCCCTGGCCGCTACCGTGGGGCTCGCCGGCTGCGAGGAACCCGCCGGGAGCGGCGCACGAGAGGCCCTGGCCGGCCCGTCTGCGACGCTAACCTCTGCCGCCTGGCAGAGCCGCGAGCAGCTCCACGAGGGCCGCAACCTCTACCTGGCCAACTGCGCAAGCTGCCACGGGCGGCGGTTGGAGGGCACGCCCGACTGGCGCAAGACCGACGCCAGCGGCAATTATCCGCCACCGCCCCTGAACGGCACGGCCCACACCTGGCACCATCCGCTGCCGGTGCTGCGCAGGATTGTCGCCGAAGGAGGGCCGGTGAACATGCCGGCCTGGGGCGATCGGATGAGCCCAGGCCAGATCGACAGCCTCCTGGCCTACGTGACGTCCACCTGGCCCGACGACATCTACGACAACTGGAAGGAACGCCACCAGGCCCACTGAGTGCCGGCGGCTGTTACGCGGCCCCGGGGGAGTCAGCCGGCGCAGCAGGACAGCCGCGAGACGTCCCGCGTGAAGCTCTGAGCACAGAGCTTCAGGGCCTCGGCCAGGGTCAGGTAGGGGAACAGCTCGCCGGCCAGCTCGGCGGTAGTCATGCCGTGGCGGATGGCGAGCGCCGCACTCTGGATGACCTCGCCGGCGTTTGGGGTGAGCAGCTGGGCGCCCAGCAGTCGGCCGGATTCGGCCTCGGCCACCAGCTTCACGAAGCCCCGGGTGTCGAAGTTGACCAGCGCGCGGGGTACGTGGCGCAACGCCAGCACCCGGCTGCGGGTCGCCAGGCCGCGAGCTCGGGCGCTGGCCTCGGTGAGGCCGACGCTGGCGACCTGCGGGTCGGTGAACAGCACCTGGGGCACGATGGAGAGATCCAGCGGCGTCTCGCCGCCGGTCATGTTCTCCGCCGCCCGGGTGCCGGCCGCGGCGGCTACGTAGACCAGCTGGGGCAGGTCAGTGCAGTCGCCGGCGGCATAGACCGCCGGGTTGCTGGTGCGCAGGCGCTCGTCCACCTGGACGGCGCCCTTGGCATCGGTGGCGACCTGGGCGGCGGGGAGGTTCAGCGCCGCGGTATCGGGGCGCCGTCCGGTGGCCAGCAGCAGCCGGTCCGCGGCGAGGGTGCCCTGCGGCGTGGTGAGGCTGAATCCCCCCGGGCCGTGGGCCACGGCCTGCGGCAGGCAGTGGATGTGCACGCGGATGCCTTCCGCCTCGAAGGCCGCCTGCAACCCCTGCCCGAGCTCCGGGTCCTCGCGGCTCAGCAGGCTGCTGCGGGCGAGCAGCGTCACCTGGCTGCCGAGGCGCCGGTAGGCCTGGGCCAGCTCCACCGCCACCGCCGAGCCGCCGATCACCGCCAGCCGGTCCGGGATCTCGTCGCCGAACAGCGCCTCGGTGGAGGTCCAGTACGGGGTGCCGGCCAGGCCGGGGATCTCCGGCACCGCCGGCGAGGCCCCGGTGGCGATCAGCACCCGGTCCGGGTGCAGGGTCTGGCGGGGGCCATCCGGCTCCTCCACGATCAAGGTATCCCGCGCCGCGAAGCGCGCCCGGCCTCGGGCCAGACGAATGGCCGGTTCGGCGTCCAGCACACTCTGGTACTTGTCCTGGCGCAGTTCCTCCACCCGGGCGCGCATCTGGGCGAGGAGGGCGCCCCGGTCCACTGTCCCGCTCCCATGAGGCACGCCGCGGAAGGGGTGCGCCGCGCCCTGGTGGGCGATCTCCCCGGCCCGCAGGACGATCTTGGAGGGCACGCAGCCCACGTTCACGCAGGTGCCGCCCAGGGTTCCGGCCTCGATCATGGTGACCCGGGCGCCGGCCTCGGCGGCCCGCAGGGCGGCGGCAAGGGCGGCTGCGCCGCTGCCGATGATGGCGATGTGCAGCTCGGGCATGGTGCCTCCGGGGTGGATGCCGTCAACCGCCCTCGGCGCGGTGGTGCCGGCGCACCAGGGCGTAGGCCGTGAGGCCGAGGAAAAACGCCAGTGCCGGCAGCAGCACGTAATCCAGGTAGCCGGTGCGCGCCGAGAGGCCGAGGATCCCCAGCAGCACCACCAGCACCGGCGTGAAGCAGCACAGCGCGGCGATGACGCTGCCGATGATGCCCAGGCGCAGCAGGTTCGGTGAATGCATGCCCTGACCCCGCTTCGGCGCGCCGGCTGGACCGTCTGGCGTTGCGACCGGAGAATGCAGCCTGTAGCGGCTACAGGGTCAAGAGACCGGGGAGGTTGCCATGCGCATCGGCCGGCTGGCACGGGAATGCGGCGTGTCGGTGGAGACCATCCGCTACTACGAGCGGGTGGGTGTGCTGCTACCGCCCGCCCGGGCCACCAACAACTACCGCCAGTACACCGGGGCGCACCGGGCGCGGCTCGGCTTCGTGCGCCGTGCCCGGGAACTCGGCTTCAGCCTGGAGGAGGTCCGCGGCCTGCTGGCCCTGGTGGACGGCCGGCGCTACACCTGCGCCCAGGTAAGGGAGCTGGGCCGTGTGCACTTGCAGTCCGTCCGGGACCGGCTGCGCGACCTGCAGCGCATGGAGGCCTCCCTGGCGGCGCTGGTGGCCGGCTGCGACGGTGCCGGCGTGGCGGAGTGCCACCTGCTGGACAGCCTGTTCGCCGGCCCTGGGCCCGAGCCTGCGCCTGGGGGGCCGGCAGGATACGGCCGGCGCTGATCTGGCCCGGTTATCGGGTTGGCAGGCCGCTGCCCTGGGACGAACGGGCCGGCGCTACCGCCGCGAGGATGCCCCGCAGCAGCTCCAGGGGGGCCGGCGGGCAGCCGGGGATGCGCACATCCACCGGGATTACGTTCTCCACGGCCCCGCAGCTTGCGTAGGAGACTCCGAACAGGCCGCCGGTGCAGGCGCAGTCGCCGGCGGCGATGACCAGCTTGGGGGCGGGGGTGGCCCGCCAGGTGCGCCGCAGGGCGGCCTCCATGTGGCGGGAGACCGGGCCGGTGACCAGCAGGGCGTCGGCATGCCGCGGCGAGGCCACGAAATGCACGCCGAAACGCTCCAGGTCGTAGTAGGCGTTGTTCAGGGCATGGATCTCCAGCTCGCAGCCGTTGCAGGAGCCGGCGTCCACCTGGCGTATGGCGAGGCTGCCCTGGAAGCGCTCGTGCAGGGCGCGGCGCACCTCCGTCCCGGCTGCTTCCAGGCTGGGGCCGGCGGTGGCAGGGGCCGGTTCGGTGAGCAGGCCGGTGCGGGCGATCTGGCGGAGGATGCGCAGCATGGGCAGCCTATAGGTCGTGGCCTGAATAGGAGGCGTTGACGGATTTGTTGCAGACCGGGAAGTCGGGAACGATGTTGCCGGGCAGCAGCCGCTCCAGGGCCGGCCACAGGAACCAGCTGGGATCCCGGGGAAAGTAGCGGGCCACCTGGCCGGCCTCGCCGAAGCGCACGAAGCTCAGGGTCTCGCCCCGCCAGCCCTCCACCAGGCCGAGTCCAGCGGCACCCGCCGGCGGCGCCGGCAACTCGGCGCACACCGGGCCTCCGGGCAGGGTGGCCAGCAGGCCCTCCATGATCTCCAGGCTGATGTCGACTTCCCGCATGCGCACCCGCACCCGGTCGAAGACGTCCCCGGCGCTGCCCAGCGGGACCTCCACGGCCAGGCGGTCGTAGGGGGCGTAGGGGCTGTCGCGGCGCAGGTCGAAGTCAAGCCCGCTTGCCTTGGCCACGTAGCCGGTGCAGCCGAGCGCCCGGGCGTCCTCCCGGCTCAGGCAGCCGGTGCACAGCAGGCGGTCCTCCAGCGGCGGGTGGTCCTCGATCACCGCGAATACCGGGGCCGCCGCCTCCCGCATGGCCTGGTGTTCGGCGCGCAGCGCCCCGCCGGCGCCGGCGGGCAGGTCCCGGGCCACACCGCCCGGGATCACCGTGTCCATCAGCAGCCGGTGGCCGAACAGCTCGCCGCTGCGCCGCTGCCAGCGCTCCCGCAGCCGGGCGCACTGCAGGTGGGCGAAGGCGAAACCCACGTCGTTGCAGATGGCGCCGATGTCTCCCAGGTGGTTGGCAACGCGCTCGCGCTCGGCCAGCAGGGCCCGCAGATGCAGGGCCCGGGGCGGCACGGCGCAGCCGGCAGCCCGCTCCATGGCCTGGCAGGCGGCCCAGGTGTGGGCCACGGTGGAATCCCCGGAGACCCGGCCGGCGAGCCGGGCCAGCTCCGCCGGCGCCCGTCCCACGGCGAGCTGCTCGATGCCCTTGTGGACGTAGCCCAGGCGCTGCTCCAGGCGCAGCACGTCCTCCCCCACCGCCTGGAAGCGGAAGTGGCCGGGTTCGATGATGCCGGCATGGACCGGGCCCACCGGGATCTCGTAGACCCCCGTCCCCTGGATGGCGCGGAACGGGTAGCCGCTGTCCGCCGGGGTACGGCCGGGATTGCCGCCGGCGGCGAGAGCCGCATCCCGCAGGGGATGGAGCTGCGCCGCCCAGGCCCGGTGGCGGGTCCAGCGGCGGGGGTCGGGATGACCGGAGAAGCGCAGCCCCAGCAGGTCCTGGGCGTGGCGCTCCATCCGGTCGGCGGCGGGGTAGTGGGGCGTGTGGGAGGCGAGTTCCGGATCCGCGAAGGGAACCTCCGTCTCCAGCAGCAGATGACCGGCGTGCCCTGCCAGGCAGGCGCGTACCCGGCAGGTCTGCGCCAGCGCCTCGCCCCACACCCCGGCCCAGCGCCAGCCCAACCGCGCGGCCGTCTGGGCCGCCTTGCCCCAGTCCGGCGGGGAGACTTCCAGGCGCAATGCAGGCGTGGCGGGCCCCCCTTCCAGGCGCACCGTTGCGCCGGCCTCCTCAAGGGCAGCCAGGTACTCGGCCAGCCAGTCCATGCGGCTCACAGCAGCTGCCCTGCGCTGATCAGCCCGGTGGCCCGGTCCAGCCAGCGGGCCAGGAAGCCCGGGATGGACAGGCCCAGCCACAGCACGATGGCCAAGTGCACGGCCACCGGCAGCATGTTGGCCGGCACCGGCTGCTGGCCGGCCGGCGCGGCCCCGTAGACCATGGGGTGCAGGTGGCGGAACAGGCCGGCGAAAGCCACTGCCAGGCCGCCGAGCAGGGCGACGGTGAGCCAGGGCCGGGCGTCCATGGTGGCCACCAGCAGCAGGAACTCGCTGGTGAACACCCCGAAGGGGGGAAACCCGGCGATGGCGGCGACGCCGATCAGCAGCGACCAGCCCACCGCCGGCTGGGTGCGGATCAGCCCGCGGATGCGATGGATGTCCTGGCTGCCGGCGATGTGGGCGGCGTGGCCTACGGTGATGAAGATGGCGGACTTGGTCAGGGAGTGGACCAGCATGTGCAGCAGGGCGCCGAAGGTGGCCAGCGGGCCGCCGAGGCCGAAGGCGAAAGTCATCAGCCCCATGTGCTCGATGGATGAGTAGCTGAACATGCGCTTGATGTCCCGCTGGCGGTGCAGGAACAACCCCGCCACCAGGAACGACACCATGCCGAAGGCCATCAGCAGCTGGCCCGCCAGCTGGGGGCTGTGGGTGGCGGCCAGGGCGCCGTCCACCAGCATCTTCACCCGGATCACCGCGTACAGGGCGACGTTCAGCAGCAGCCCCGAGAGCACGGCGGACATCGGCGTCGGCCCCTCCGAGAGGGCGTCGGGCAGCCACTGGTGCAGGGGCACCAGCCCCACCTTGGTGCCGTAGCCGACCAGCAGGAAGGCGAAGGCGAGGGCCATGACGGCGGGCTCGAGCTGGCTCGCATGCCGGTAGAGCACGCTCCAGGTCAGCCCGGCGCCGGGGTCGGCCAGTACATCCTGCGCCGCGAAGTAGGTCAGGACGGTGCCGAACAGGGCCAGCGCGATGCCCACGCCGCAGAGAATGAAGTACTTCCAGGCCGCCTCCACCGCCTCGGGCGTGCGGTACAGCGACACCAGTAGCACCGTGCTCAGGGTCGCCCCCTCCACCGCTACCCACAGCACGCCCAGGTTGTCGGTGGTCAGGGCCAGCAGCATGGTGAACATGAAGGCCTGGTAGAGGGCGTGGTAGAGGCGCAGGCCGCGCTCGCCCGCGCGGCGGCTCTCACGCACGTGGCGCATGTAGGGCCGGGAGAAGATGGCGGTGGTGAGGCCGACAAAGGCGGTCAGGACCACCAGGTAGACGTTGAAGGCGTCCACCCGCAAGCCGTGGCCGGCGATCTGTGCCCCATGCGCCACCTCCCGGGCGAGCCACAGGGAGGCGGCGAACGACAGCCCCGAGAGCGCTACGTTCCAGGCGCCGCGGCGCGCCGGTGCCGCCAGCAGGCCCAGCAGCACCGCCCCGCCGAGGGGAGTGAGCAGGGTGAGGAGCAGCGCGTTCAGGGCTCGTCCTCCCGGGTCTCGGTGAGGCGGTTGAGCCGGTCCACGTCGAGCGACTCGATGCTGTCGCGGATCTGCAGGAAGAACACCCCGAACAGCACCATCGCGACCAGTACGTCGAAGGCCACACCCAGCTCCACCACCATGGGCATGCCGCCGGTGGCGGACACCGCGGCCAGGAACAGCCCGTTCTCCATGGCCATGAACCCCAGCACCTGCAGCACCGCCAGCGGTCGCGTCACCATCATCAGCAGGCCCATCAGCACCGCGGCAAGGCTGATGGCGAGGATATGGCGGGTGAAGGTGAGGTCGCGCTCGACCATGGGCAGCACCAGCCAGTAGCTGAACACCACCAGCCCCACGCCGGCGATGATCACCAGGGCCGGCCGGCGCAGGGCCTCGGTATGGCGCTCCAGGTCCAGGCGCTGCACCAGGCGGTGCAGCATCCACGGGATCAGCAGGCCTTTCAGCAGCAGGGTCAGCGCCGCCGAGAACAGCAGGTGCGGCGAGTGGTCGGTGGCGGCCACCACGGCGGTGACCGCCGCCACCAGCACGCCCTGCCAGGCGAAGGCGTGGATGGCCGAGACCAGCCGGGCCTGCTCCAGCAGGACAAAGGAGCTGAACAGCACCAGCGCCGCCAGCACCAGCACCAGCTGCTGAAGTAGGGGCAGGGCGGTGATGCTCACGGCGCCACCTCCAGGATGACGTAGCCCAGCAGCCCGAGCAGGGCCAGCAGCAGGGCCAGGTTGAGGAACGCCGGCACCCGGAACAGCCGCATCTTCGCGAGCACCGTCTCCGCCAGTGCCAGCATCACAGCGAGCGCCATCAGCTTCAGCGCCACCGCCGCCGTGCCCATGGCGAGCGCCGCCGGCGCCAGGCTCTCGGCGATGCCCCAGGGAAAGAACACGTTGGCGATCAGCGCCCCGTAGAGCAGCAGCTTGATCTGGGCGGCCCACTCCAGCAGGGCCAGGTGGCGGCCCGAGTACTCGAGCACCATGGCCTCGTGGACCATGGTCAGCTCCAGGTGGGTGGCCGGGTTGTCCACCGGGATGCGCCCGGTCTCGGCCAGGGCCACCAGCACCAGGGCGGCGAGGGCGAACAGGAACGACGGCCGCAGCGCCAGGGGCCCGGCGAGCTGGGCCTCGACCACGCTGGCCAGGTTGGTGCTGTGGGCGGTCATGGCGAGGGTGAACACGGCCATCAGCATGGCCGGTTCCGCAAGGGCGGAGATCAGCATCTCCCGGGAGGCGCCCATGCCGCCGAAGGCGGTGCCGGTGTCCATGGCGGCCAGCGCCAGGCAGAAGCGCGCCAGGGCCAGCAGGCCCGCCACCACGATGATGTCGGCCACCAGGGCGGTGGGCAGGTCCACCGCGATCAACGGTACGCTGGCGGCCGCCAGCCAGGTGGCGGCGAACACCAGGTAGGGAGTCGCCAGGAACAGTCCGGAGGTGGTGTTGGCCACCCGCACCTCCTTGCCGAGCAGCTTGCGCAGGTCGTGGTAGGGCTGCAGCAGCGAGGGGCCGCGGCGGTTCTGCAGCAGCGCCTTGACGCGCCGCAGCCAGCCCACCAGCAACGGTGCCAGGGCCGCGTAGAGCAGTGCCTGGGCCAGGGCGAGTGCCCAGCCGGCGGGACTCAGGAGACGATCCACAGCAGCACCAGCAGGGTGGCCAGGGTCCAACCGAGGTAAACGCGGACGTTGCCGGACTGCAGCCGCACCACCCGGCGGGCGGCGGCTTCCACGGCCTGGGCTACCGGCAGGTAGAGCCATCCCCAGGCACGGTCGGTGACGCTCAGGCGGTAGCGGGCGCTGCCGTCCGGCAGCTCCTCGACGCGTTCGTCGATGCGGAACAGCAGGCCGAACACCCGCCGGATGGGCTGGGCGAAGGCCGCCGACGTGTACTGCATGCGGGGGGAGGGCGGTGCAAAGCCACAGTCCCAGGGATCGCCCCGGCGCACCCGGCGCACCGCGCCGCGGCCGGCGAGCCAGACGCCGGCGGCGAGCACCGCGGCCAGCAGCACCACCACCACAGGCGCGCTGTAGCTGGCGATCTCCGGTGCCACCGGCGTCAGCCACAGGGGGCCGTGGGCGCCGGCCCGGGCGAGCTCCTCGCCCAGCAGCTGGCCTGGAACCCGGCCCAGGAGCGCCACCACGCCGCCCGGCAGCACCCCCAGGACCAGGCACAGCAGGGCCAGCATGCCCTGCCCGGCCCGCATCCCGGCCGGCACCTGCCGGGCGCGGCGCACGTGGCGGCTGCGCGCCTGGCCGAGAAAGGCGACCCCATAGACCTTCACGAAGCAGGCTGCCGCCAGGGCGCCGGTCAGGGCGAGGACGGCAGCGACCACGGGCACCAGCGCCCGCAGCACCCCGCTGTCGAGCTGCCAGGCCTGGAGGGCGGCCTGAAAGGTGAGCCATTCCGAGGCGAAGCCGTTAAAGGGCGGCAGCGCCGAGATGGAGAGGCAGCCCACCAGGAAGAAGGCGCCGGTCCAGGGCATGCGCCGCAGCAGACCGCCCATGTGCTCGAGGTTGCGCTCGTGGCTGCTGTGCAGCACGGCCCCGGCGCCGAGGAACAGCAGGCCCTTGAAGACCGCGTGGTTGAGGCAGTGGAGCAGCGCCGCCACCAGGCCGAGTGCGCCGAGACCGGGGTGGCCCTCGGCCAGGAACAGCAGCGCGAGGCCCAGGCCGATGAAGACGATGCCCATGTTCTCCACCGAGCTGTAGGCGAGCAGGCGCTTGAGGTCCTGCTGCATCAGCGCGTAGAGCACTCCCAGCAGAGCCGAGACGCCGCCTGCCAGCAGCACCGGCACCGCCCACTGCCAGTGAAACTGACCCAGCAGATCGAAGACGAAGCGCACGAAACCGTACACCGCCACTTTCAGCATCACCCCCGACATCAGCGCCGAGATGTGGGAGGGGGCCACCGGGTGCGCTTCCGGCAGCCAGGCGTGCAGGGGGACCAGCCCGGCCTTCATGCCGAAGCCGGCGAACGCCAGTGCGAAGGCCACGCTGGCCCAGCCGAAGGAGAGATCGGCGCCGCGCAGCGCGGTGAACTCGAAGCTGCCGCCCTGGGTTGCCAGCACCCCGTAGGCCAGCAGGATCGCCAGCGCGCCGATGTGGGCCATCAGCAGGTACAGGAACGCCGCCCGCCGGTTGGCGCCGTGCTCGTGGTGGAAGGCGACCAGGAAGTACGACGCCAGGGACATGACCTCCCAGGCCACCATGAACAGGAAGGCGTCATCGGCCAGCACCACCAGCAGCATCCCGGCCAGAAACAGCCCGGTGAAGCCGCCCAGCGCCGGCAGCGGGTCGCGGCCCTGCTCCAGGCCGCGGGTGTAGGCGGGGCCGTAGACGGCCACTGCCACGCTCAGCAAGCCGATGATGCACAGAAAGAACCCGGCAAGGGGATCGAGGCGCAAGTGCCAGGGCAGCCAGGGCAGCCCCAGGGGCAGGGTGAGGGTAGCGCTGGCAGCCGAGCGCAGAGCGCCCAGCCCGGCCGTCACGGCGGCCACTCCGGACAGCCCCACCAGCGGAAACGCGAGCCACCGCAGCAGAACCGGGGCCCGGCCGGTGAAGCAGGACACCAGCGCGGAGGCCAGCGCCAGCACTACGGCCGCCAGGGCGGTGGCGAGAGCGGTGCTCATCGCTCGCTCTCGTGCTGCGGCGGGCTCTTCAGGCGGACGCCGCGTCCGCCCTCGCTGCTGGTGGCGCCCTCGGCGATCAGTTCGACACCGGCCCGATCCAGCGCCTCCACCACCTTCACCAGGGATTCCACGTTGGCGCGCACGGTGCCGCCGCTCGCCTCCATGCGCTGGATGGTGGGCAGGGACAGGCCGGCGAGCTGCGCGAGGCGGCGCTGGTCAATGCCGAGCAGGGCCCGGGCGGCCCGCATCTGTCCTGCCGTGATCACGCGCCATACCTCTTTTATGACGTCTGAGACCTCATGCGAGGCATGCAATGTATCAGAAGTCACTTCCTGTATGTCATTAGCGCTGCCCTGGCGCGAGGCGCGCTCTCGCCGCAACGGTGGCCCCTTTCAGGACTGCGCAACGCCGCGGCCGACCCCGGCAATGACTCGCCGGGAGCGAACGATGGGCAAGCGGTAGGGTGGCCGGGGAGGCGGCGGGAAGTGTAGCGCCCGGCCCGTGGTGGACCGCCCGCGGGGCCAGGCCCGGCAGCGGCGACCCGGGGGCTGCAGCCCCGGGAACCCCCCAGGGCGGGCGCGGGTTCAGAGCAGCCGCTGGGCGGCGGCCGTAACCACCGCCAGGGCGTCCTCGACGCCGTCGCCCTCACCCTTCTCGAAGTCGCCTTCCTGGCCCATCTGGTTGGTGACATGGGCAAGGCAGATGACCTTGCGGTGCCTCGCCTCGGCGAAGGCGTACAGGGCCGCGGCCTCCATCTCCACCGCCAGCAGCCCCTCGGCGGTGCGCCGGTCGATGTCCTCGGCGGTCTCCCGGTAGGGGGCGTCGGTGGTCCAGGTGCCACCCGTGAGCACTGGCATGCGGAGGCCCCCGAAGGCGTCGTCGAGACGCTCCAGCAGGGCCGGGTCGGCGCGGCTGAATCGGGCCATGGGCCGGTAATGGTAGCTGGTGCCCTCGTCGCGCAGCGCTTCGCGGATCAGCACGAAGTAGGGGGGCGGGTGCACCGCCTTGAGCCGCCCGGCCGAGGTCATGCTGATCAGCACCTGGCAGCCGGAGGCGAACAGCTGCTCGGCCACCAGCACGGCGAAGGGCGCCCCCACGGCGCAGCCCACCAGGCCAAGCTCCAGTCCGCCGCGGCGGCAGCGGTGGAGTTCGGTGTGGTAGCAGGCCCAGCCCGGGTCCGCCCGGGCCTCGCCCCGGGCGACCAGGTGCCGGACGATATCCCCGTCCGGGTCCAGCAGGCAGAGCGCCGGTACGGCGCAGGGCGCGAGGCGGCGCTGGCGCCGGGCCTCGCGCAGCAGGCTCTCGGGGGTGAACTCCGAGGCCGCCTCATGGTGCTTGTCCTCCAGGATGGGCGGGAGGGCCGGTGGCGCATCGTTCATGGATCAGGGCGTCTCCCGGGCCGCTGCGTCCTCGCGACGCCGGAACAGGCACCACTGGAAGTCCTGGGGCGTCCCGGCGGGGGTGATGTGGGTTTCGGGCCGGCTCTCCAGCAGTTGGAACTCAGCGCCGAGGGTGGCCGCCAGGGACTCGGCTGAGTAACGGCGCACCGGCAAGCCGCTGCAGCGCTGCAGGCCGCTTGGGGCAAAGGTGGCGAACACGGCGTGGCCGCCGGGGGCCAGCCCGCGCCGCAGAGCCCGCAGGTAGCCGTCGCGCTCGGCCGACTCCACCAGAAAGTGGAACACCGCGCGGTCATGCCACAGGGCGAAGGCGGCGGGCGGCGGCTGCCAGGCGGTGGCATCCGCCACCACCCAGTCAACCCGTTCCTGCAATGCCCCCAGCCGGGCCCGGGCCGCCGCCAGGGCGCCCTCGGCCAGGTCCAGCACGGTGACATGGG
>CAZAQB010000023.1:9079-12119 GCA_964487155.1 uncultured Ectothiorhodospiraceae bacterium | reverse complement strand
CGGGCCCGGGCCGCCGCCAGGGCGCCCTCGGCCAGGTCCAGCACGGTGACATGGGTAAATCCCCGGTCCAGTAGGCGGTCCACCAGCAGCGCGGCACCGCCGCCGACATCGATCACTGGCGCCTCGGGCGCGACGCCGCTCGCCTCGATCAGCGCCAGGGACAGCTTCGGCTCGCCCTGATGCCAGCTCAGCCGCTCCGGCGGCCGGCCGGTGTATATCGATTGCCAGTGCTCGTGCAGGGCGTCACTCATGGGTTGCCTGTTGCCTCCAACGAGGTGTTTCCGAAAGCATTGGCAAGGGCGTGGCGTGGAACACGGCACGGCGGCGCCGGGCCTCGGATGCCGGATGCGCTTCGCACGGGCCTTGGTGTGTGGCCGAAGCCCGCGTAGGCCGGATAAGGCGCAAAGCGCCGCATCCGGCGCCCGCTACTGGCCCCGGGCCGATTCCAGCGGCAGACCCGCGGCGCGCCATTCCGGAAAGCCATCCTGCAGCCGGCGCACCCGAAACCCCCGCGAGCGCAGCGCCGCCACCGCCTCGAAGGCCAGCATGCAGTAGGGCCCACGGCAGTAGGCGACGATCTCGCGCGACGGGTCCAGTTCCTCCAGGCGGACCTCCAGCTCCTGCAGCGGGATGTTGACGGCGCGGGGCAGGTGGCCGGCGGCGTACTCGTCAGCGGGGCGCACGTCCAGCACGGTCACCGTGCCCGAGCGCAGCCGCTCCAGCAGCTCCGGATGGCTTACCGGTTCCAGCCGGTCGCGGGCGGTGAAGTAGTCGCGCACGATGCGCTCCACCTGGGCCAGGTTGCCCTCGGCGACGGTTCGCAGGGCCGCCAGCAGAGTCAGCACTTGATCATTGGTGAGCCGGTAGCGGGTGTGCCGGCCCTGGCGCCGGGCCGCCACCAGACCCGCCCGCCTGAGCCGCTGCAGGTGTTGCGAAGCGTTGGCCAGCGTCAGCCCCGTGCGCTCGGCCAGCGCGTCCACTGCCCGCTCGCCCTGGGCCAAGTGCTCCAGGATCTCCAGCCGATGCGGGTGGCCCAGGGCCCGGGCGACCTCGGCAAACTCGGCGAACAGTGCGTGTCTGGGTCCGTCGGGCATGGTCAGTGCGGACATTTTTCAGGTTCAATTGATCAATTGAAGGTAGTAGCTTATGCCTGTCATGCAAGGGCTGACGTTGGCCGCGCCACCCGCGTGGGGGTGGCCACCGGCGCCCGGTCTGGCCGGTGGCCACCTTTGCCATTGCCGGTGTGGGTGGCGCAAGCGCCCTGGAAACAGCCGGCCGGGGACACCAGGAATTCGGCAGTGGAAACCAGCTGCAGCATTGCCCTATGAAGATCCTGCTGCTGCTCGATGCCCAGCTTTACGTCACCGATCACTCGCGGGAGCTCTGAATCGATGCCGCGCATCTACCTCGATTACAACGCCAGCACCCCCATCGCGCCGGAGGTCGCCGCGGTGATGACCGAGGCCATGACCGGCGCCTTCGGCAATCCCTCGAGCCCCCACTGGGCGGGCGCGCCGGCGCGGGCCCTGGTGGAACAGGCCCGGCACCAGGTCGCGGACCTGCTGGGCTGCACCCCCGGCGAAGTGGTGTTCACCAGCGGCGGCAGCGAGTCCAATAACTTCGCGCTGAAGGGGGCGTTCTTCGCCGCCGGCCGGTCCCGGCCCCACATCGTCACCACCGCGGTGGAGCACCCCTCGGTGCTGGTCCCCTGCCGCTTCCTGGAGTCCCTGGGGGCCCGAGTGACCTACCTGCCCGTGGACGCTACCGGCCGCATCGACCCCGATGACCTGCGCCGGGCCATCACGCCGGAGACCATCCTGGTGAGCGTCATGCACGCCAACAACGAGGTGGGGACCCTCCAGCCCGTGGCGGAATGCGCCGCCATTGCCCGGGATCACGGCATCCCCATGCACACCGACGCCGCCCAGTCGGTGGGCAAGCTGCCGACCCGGGTGGACGAGCTGGGCGCGGATCTGCTGACGGTGGCCGGACACAAGCTCTATGCGCCCAAGGGTATCGGCGCCCTGTACATCCGCGCCGGCACCACACTCACCCCGCTGATCCACGGCGCCGGCCACGAGGGCGGCCGGCGGGCCGGCACCGAGAGCGCCCTGCTGGCCACCGGCCTGGGCCGGGCCTGCGCCCTGGCCGCGGGCTGCCCGGAGATGGACCGGGTGCAGGCCCTGCGCGACCGGCTCTGGGAGGGGCTGCAGGCGCGCTTCGGCAGCAGCGTGGTTCTGAACGGCCATCCCGGGCAGCGCCTGCCCAACACCTTGAACGTCAGCTTCGTCGGCCGGGTGGGGGCGGAGGTGCTGGCCGGCCTGGAGGGCGTGGCCGCCTCCACGGGCTCGGCCTGCCATGCCGGGGCAGTGGAACTCTCGCCGGTGCTGGCAGCCATGGGTGTGGCGGAGGAGGTGGGCATGGGCGCCATCCGCTTCAGCCTGGGCCGGGAGACCACCGGCGAGGAGATCGACCAGGTGCTGGCACTGCTGGACCGATCGCTGCGTCGGACGTAGCGGGTTTCCCCTTGACGCCCGGCCTGCCGCCGCTCCATGCTCGCTTCACCATGACTTCTTGTCGCCGCCTCGCCTTGCTGCTGCTGCTCGCCGTGTTCACGGTGAGCCAGGGGCTTGCCGCGGCCGGGGCAACGTCCATGAGCTTCGAGATGGGCGCGGCCGCCGGCATGGGCGACTGCCATGGCTGCGATGGCGCCCCCGGTGCCACCTGCGACACCGTCTGTGCCAGCCCCCTGGTTGCCGCCGCGGCAGGCCCTGCAGTCGGGCCGCTGCCGGCTGCCCCCGGCGTCCAGGTCCACCGTGTCGCCGACTCCCCAGGGCGGATCACCACGCCCGAGCCCCACCCTCCAAGAGCTTCCATCCTGAGCTGAGCCCCGCTGGGGGCGGCCTGCCCGGCGGCACCGAGTGGCCGGCGGGCGCCTGATGTGCCCCCCGTTCCCGGACTTCACAGGATGGATATCCATGAACCGTTTCCCTGCGCCGGTGCTCACGCGCCGGTCCTTGCTCGCCGCGGCGGCCGGCGG
>CAZAQB010000023.1:0-8979 GCA_964487155.1 uncultured Ectothiorhodospiraceae bacterium | reverse complement strand
CGGGCTGCTGCCCTGGCTGCCCCGGGCTGCCGTCGCCGCTTCACCGGAGATCGTCGAGGCGGCGCTGCGCCCGGCCCCCGGCCGGGTGCGGCTGGTGCCCGAGCCCTGGGCCGACACCCCGGCCTGGTGCTTCAACGATCGGGTTCCCGGCCCCGAGATCCGCATCCGCCAGGGTGAGCGCCTGCGGGTGGTGGTGGACAACGCCCTGGCCGAGCCCACCACCGTGCACTGGCACGGGGTGCGCCTGCCCCATGCCATGGACGGCGTGCCGCACCTCACCCAGGCGCCCATCGGGCCCGGCGAGCGCTTCGTCTACGAGTTCGACGCCGTGGATGCCGGCACCTTCTGGTATCACCCCCACCAGCGCAGCTTCGAGCAGGTGGGCCGGGGCCTGTACGGGGCGCTGATCGTCGAGGAACCCGAGCCGCTGCGGGTGGACCGGGAACTGACCTGGGTGCTGGACGATTGGCGCCTGACGCGCGAGGCGGCCATCAGCGAGGACTTCGGCAACCGCCACGACCTGAGCCACAACGGCCGCCTCGGCAACACCGTCACCATCAACGGCCGGGTGCCCGAGACGCTGGCGGTGCGCCGCGGCGAGCGCATCCGGTTGCGCCTGATCAATGCCGCCAACGCCCGCATCTTCGGGCTGGAGTTCCAGGATCTGGACCCGCGGGTCATCGCCCTGGACGGCCAGCCCGTGACCCCCCACCGGCCGAGCGGTGGCCGGCTAGTGCTGGGCCCGGCCATGCGCGCCGACCTGGTGCTGGATCTCACCGGGCCGGCGGGCGGGCGCTCGCCGGTGATCGACCGCTTCTACCCGCGCCTTGAGTATCGGCTCATCGACCTGGTCTACGCCGATGCGCCCCTGCGGGAGGAGCCGCCGGACTGGCCGCTGGCGCTGCCGGCCAACCCCCTGCCGGAGCCAGACCTGGAGGGCGCCGAGCACCACGAGGTGATCTTCAACGGCGGCATGATGGGGATGATGGTGATGCGTCAGATGGGCGGCAGCATGGGGCGCGCCCCGATGATGGGCATGATGCACTCCGGCGATATCTGGTTCGTCAATGGCGTCGCCGCCCGGGGCCATGTCATGGAACCCATGCTGACCCTGAAGCAGGGCCGCAGCCACGTCATCGAGCTGACCAACGCCACCGCCTGGCACCACCCCATCCACCTGCACGGGCACTCGTTCCGGGTGCTGGAGCGCGACGGCGTGCCGACCCCTCACCGGGAGTGGCAGGACACGGTGCTCATGGCCCCGCGGGAACGGGTGCGCATCGCGCTGGTCGCCGGCAACCCCGGCGACTGGATGTTCCACTGCCACATCCTGGAGCACCAGGCCGCCGGGATGATGGGCGTCATCCGGGTCGCCTGATCCGGCGGCCCCTCCCCATCCGAATCCATTGAACAGGAGTCACCACCATGCATCGCACTGTCCCAGGCTTGCTTCTCATCCTGGCCCTGCTCGCATCCGCCGTGGCCGGCGCCGCCGAGCCGGTGCGCGAGGTCACTCTCTACAAGACCCCCTCCTGCGGGTGTTGCGAGGGCTACGCCGAGTACCTGCGGGAGAATGGCTTCCGGGTCACCGTGGAGCCGACCCACGAGCTGCCCGTGTTGAGCCGCGAGGCGGGGATTCCCGACGACTTCCAGGGCTGCCACCTGAGCATGATCGGACGCTATGCCGTCAGCGGCCACGTGCCGGTGGAGACCATCCACCGACTGCTGGACGAACAGCCCGCCATCGAGGGGATCACCCTGCCGGGCATGCCCATGGGCTCCCCCGGCATGAGCGGCAGCAAGCAGGCGCCATTCACCGTCTATGCCATCGAATCGGGCGAGCCCCGGGTCTTCTCGGTGGAATGAAGCAGACGGAGGACATCCGATGATGTCAGGCACAAATATGAACGGGATGTGGGACTGCACCCAGGGCATGGGCGGCATGATGTGGGGCATGGGGCTGATCTGGCTGCTGCTGCTCGCCCTGCTGGGGCTGGGCGTGGCGGCCCTGGTCAAGTACCTGTTCTTCGGGGGCCGCGGCCGTGATTGAGCGGCCACGCCCCGGGGCGCTCCTCGACGCCCTGCCAGCGCTGGAGTTCGCCGACAAGCAGGCAATACCCGTACCCTCGCCGGGTGGTGCGGCCGGGTGGCGGTGCGCCCTGCGGCCAGGCCAACGCCGATACCCTTGAGATGATCGCCGGGATTAGACAGAGCATCGCCCGGCCGGCGGGGGGGCCCCTGACATGCCTGCGATGCAGGCCGTGGGCCCAGAGGTCCGCATCAGTTTGTAACCGCTGATCATGTCCGTGCCCCGGCGCCGCCGGCTGATCGCGGTTCGGCGGCCGCGCCCGGCGCTCCATTGGTCGGGGGGCGAGCCTCCCACGGTGCCGCCGCCCGCTCCGGTGAAGCGGCGCCTTCGCCGTGACCGCCGCCCAACGCCACCTGGAGGCCGGCCGCAGCCCGCCGTAGGGCACGTTGCGAAGAAACGTGCCGTCGGGCGGTAGCATCTGCGCTTCGGGTTGGGCCAGGTATGAGCCCCGCGGATTACCGCCTCGGCGTTTGACACGGCGGCTCTCCCACGTTTCTTCGCAACGTGGGTCTACGGCGACCGCGGCGGTGTCCACAGCAATCGCAAACTCGAGACGCACCTCCGCCGGGCAGGCACTGGGCCGACGGGGCGGTCCCCCCTGGTCGACAGGCTGCTAGCGCGCGACCCCGAGGTCGAGCGCCAGGGCGCGATCGGGCTGCAGCACCCGCAGCACCGCCGGGTAGGACTCCCGCAGCTTGATGTACATCTTGCCCAGCTCCTGAACCGGCTTGCCAATGAGCTTGAGGTTCACCAGGAAGGCGGCCAGGGCGCCGGCGCTGATCTCGTCGGGGATGATGGGGATCAGCGGCGAGATCAGCAGAATCACTGCCAGCCCCAGCCACTGGGTCATGTCGCCGATTACCTCCGCGGCCTGTTTGACCACCTCGAAGCGGAGCACTACGCCGAACAGGTGTTCTTGGCGCTGATGGAAGTCGTCGCGTTCGCCGCGCCCGGCGGCCATCCCCACGCCCACGGTGCCGAGCAGCTGGCGGTGGCTCCAGAGCTGGACCAGGGGGCCGAACAGCAGGGTGAAGGCCAGGGTCGGGAGGGTGGCGAGCAGCAGCGGCAGGATCCATTCCGGACCGATCTGGAGCTGCCAGATCAGCACGGCCGGCAGGCCGATCACCAGCTGCCAGATGTCCTTCTGCAGCAGGTCAAACACCTTGCGGGCCTGCTCGCAGTCGTTGAGGGTGCGGGTGACATGCTCGCTGGGGTCGATCTCGCCGCGGCGCTCGAAGTAGATGCGTTGCAGGTCGATGATGAGCCGGGCGTCGAACGCCTTGTCCAGCAGCTTGCCCACCAGCTTGACGGAGCCCAGCACCAGGAAAACCCCGAGCACCAGCGGCAGGAACTGGATCAGCTCGTCGCGCAGCAGGGTGTCGTCGCTGCTGGTGATGCGGTCCAGCGCCAGCTTCGCAAGCCAGGCCTGGGCCGGCTCGATGGCCGGTGCCGCAATCGCCGGGATCAGCGTGCCGGCCAGCAGCCAGGGGTGACTCAGGGCAATGGACAGCATCTCCAGCGGCCAGGGACGCTCGGGCGGCGTGTTCACTTGAGGCGCTCCTGCTCGATCTCCATCGGGTCCACCCGCAGCTCACCTTCGACGAGCCCGTGGCAGGGGCAGAGCATCAGAACCGGGCCCGCAGCCCGACGCGGAAGAACCGGCCGACGGATTCCTCCTCCAGCTCGATCTCGCCGTTGGGTTGGATCTTGGTCTTTTGCTTCTCGGCGTCGGTCAGGTTCAGGGCCTCGAAGAACACCTCGGCACGGCGGCCCAGGGACTGGGTGGCCTTGAGGTCCAGGGTGGTGCGGGCCGCCTCGGTTTCGTCCTCGCCCTGGCCGCCCACTTTCTGCAACTCGCCGATGCGCTTCACCGCCACCGACAGCGTGCTGCCGGTGGCTGCCAGGTGGTAGTCCACCCCGCCGTTGATGATGCTCTCGGGCTGCTCGTTGAAGGGCCGTTCCCGGCCGCTGGCGTCGGTCAGCTCGGAGTCGAACACGGCCTGGTTGGACCAGAGGCTCAGGCCCTCCAGGCTGGGGCTCAGCAGCGCAAAGTGCAGGCGCTGCTCCAGCTCCACGCCCCAGATACGACCGTCGCCCACGTTCTGGATGCGGAACACGTCCTTGCCGTCGATCACCTCTCCGGTACCCGCCTCCTCGATGACGTCGTTGATGTCCTTGTAGAACAGCGCGAGGCCCAGGGTCAGGTCATTGCTATGGTAGAGCCCGCTCAGGTCCACGTTCCAGGCGCGGGCCGGTTCCAGCTCCGGATTGCCCTCCACGAAGCGGTCGCCGCGTTCCTCGCGAAACGGCGCGATCTCGTCGAACTTGGGCCGGTTCAGGGTGCGGGCGCCGGAGAGTTTCAGGGTCAGCCGGTCGGTGGTCCGCCAGGCCAGGTGGGCGGATGGGTTCACGTCGAGGAAGGTCTCGTCGCGCTCCAGCCCGGCACCGGAGCGGGCGGTCTGCTCCACCCACTCCACCCGCAGGCCGGGCAGCAGGGTCCAGCGGGGGGCGAGGGCGAGTTCGTCCTGGATGAAACCTGCGACGTAGTCCTCCTCGATCTCGTAGTTGTCCTTCGGGTTGGTCTTGTCGGAGGTGCTGCCGTCGGGGCTGATTTCGACTTTTGTCTTGTCCCGGAAGCGCTCGCGCAGGCGGCCGTGGGCGCCCAGCTTGACGGTGTGGGGCAGACCCAGCTCGAAGGGTACGGTGAGCGCGCTGCGGGCCTCCCAGAAGGCGTCTTCCTTGTCTTCGTCCTCGATTTCGGTCTTGTCCAGGGCGCCGGCCTTGAAGGCGGCCTTGTCCTTGTCCTTGGTCTCGTCGGTCTCGAAATAGCTGACGCGGGTCTCCAGGGCCATGCCGTTGAGGAAGAAATGCTCGTTCTCCAGGGTGGCGCCAAGCGTGGTCTGCTCCTTGAGTTCGTCCTCGAGTTCCAGCTCCTCGGAGCCGTCCGCCTTGATCTTGACCTTGCGCTTGTCCTTGTCCTCCTCCAGCTCCAGGTACATCGGCCGGAGATGGACGGCGCCTGAGTCGTAGCGGTAGCGCAGGTCGGCGGTGACGTTGTAGCTGCGGGTCGGTTTGTCCTCGTCTTCGATCTCCCGCTCTTTCAGGCTGCCATCGGGGTTGAGCTTGGTCTTGGTCTTTTCCTTCTGCAGCGGAAAGCGCGTCGCATCCAGGAACAGGTTGGCGGAGAAGGGGCCGGCAATGGGCCCGCCCAGCCCCAGGCTGGCCCGCCAGTCCTCGCCGTCGAAATCATCCACCCCGCCCACGTGCCCGAGCAGTTCGAGGCGGCGCGCCTCGGGGATGGGGCGCGGATCGGCGATCACCCGGCCGGCGATGCCGTCGCTCTCGAACTCGGCCGTGGGGCTGCGCAGCGCCCGCACCGCCCCGACGCTGAACGGGGACAGGCGGTTCACCTGGAACTCACGCTTCTCGCCGGCTCCCGGCAGCTGCACGGCGCCGTATTGAAAGCGGGTGAACTCCTTGTCCAGGCCCCGCAGGCGGATGTCCTTGTTCTCCGTCGGCGGGCCGCCCATGAACACGCCCGGCAGGCGGTTGATCACGTCGCCAAGCCGGTTGGCGTTGGGCCGCTCGGTGAATTCCTCGCGGTCGAGCCCGACAAAGGGCAGAGGGCTCTCCAGGCGCTGCTCAGCCACCCGGGGCCCGACGGCACTGGCCTGCACGGTAATGGGGTCGATGATTACCTGGGCCGGCAGGGATGGGCTGATCAGCGCAGCCGTGGCCAGCGCCAGACGGCGGCGTGGGATGGTGCTCGGCATCGAGAAGTTCTCCTGGCTTTCAGTGAGCCGCTAGCGCAAGCGGAAGACGAATTCGCCGCTGGTCTCCGGGCCGGCCTCGGTCAGGCGCCCGGAACCGCCAGCCGCAGCCGGGAATAGTAACGCGAACGACTCGCGTCTGCACTCGTGTATTGGGGATTGGCTGCGGGCCTGGCCCGCAGCTGTCAGGGGGGGCTGCATTAGCCGAGGGAGTAGCGGAGCTAACCCATGCCGCGGAACACGAAGTACACCGCGCCCACCAGGCAAAGCGCCGCCCACAGGTAGTCCAGCCGCAGGGGCTCACCCATGAACAGCAGGGCGAACGGCACGAATACACTGAGGGTGATGACTTCCTGGAGGATCTTCAGCTGGCCCAGCGACAGCACGCTGTAGCCGATGCGATTGGCGGGTACCTGCAGGAGGTACTCGAAGAAGGCGATGCCCCAGCTCACCACCACGGCCAGCAGCCACGGCCAGGCATCCACCTTCTTCAGATGCCCGTACCAGGCGAAGGTCATGAACACGTTGGAGAGGGTCAGCAGCAGGACGGTCTGGACGAGCGGATTCAAAGGCCTGCTCCCTGTTCTGACGGCTGGTTGAAGACCGCGCCAACCGGGTCGGAACCGGTGTACACCGGTTCCGACCCATCGGTCTGGGCGGTCGGCGCCGATTGCTATTGCGGGGGCCGAAATACTAATGCCGCGCGCCCTCCACGATATCGGGCACGCCCCGCAGGGCGTCACCGGTGCGCAGTGAAGCGGCGCCGATCACGCTGGCGCTCGCGCCCACAGATTAGTTCCGCACGCAGTCGAAGCCCCTCCTCAGCGCCCTGCGGGCGCGCCGGGTGCATCCTTTTCGCAGCCTGAGCGTCTTCTCCAGTGAGCGGCCCTGCAGCGGGGCCGGCATTTCGGAGGCAGAGGGGAGAACGGCATGCTGGAGGTATTCACGTGGCTGGCGGACTGGCTGGTCTACGGTCTTGCAGGGCTGGACCCCGGCACGCGGCTGGGTGCGGCGCTGCACTTTTTCGTCGAGGATACCAGCAAGATTTTCGCCCTGCTGGTGGTGATGATCTACCTCATCGCCCTGGCCCGGGCCTCTCTCGATACCGCAAGGGTGCGCGACTACCTGCAGCGCCGGCACCGGCTCGCCGGGTACGCCATGGGCTCGGCCTTCGGCGCGGTGACCCCGTTCTGCTCCTGTTCCAGCATCCCCTTGTTCCTGGGCTTCACCAGCGCCGGCATTCCCATCGGCATCACCATGGCGTTTCTGCTGACCTCGCCGCTGATCAACGAAGTGGCGGTGGTGATGCTCTGGGGCCTGCTCGGCTGGAAGTTCACGCTCGCCTACGTGGTGGTGGGCATGGCGGTGGGCATCATCGGCGGCATGGTGCTGGACACGGTGCGCGCCGAGCGCTGGCTGCAGGACTTCGCCGCCAAGGCTTACGGCGGCTGCGCCGGCGCCTGCGAAGCCCCGGCGGCGGCACCGCGGCGGCTGACCCTGCGCGACCGCCACGACTTCGCGATGGTGGAGCTGCGCGAGATCGTCGGGCGCATCTGGAAGTGGGTGCTGATCGGCGTGGGGCTGGGAGCCGGCCTGCACGGCTACGTCCCCGAGGGCTGGTTCGCGACCCATCTGGGCGCCGGGCAGTGGTGGAGCGTACCGGCCGCCGTGCTGGCCGGGTTGCCCCTCTACGCCAACGCCACCGGCGTGATCCCGGTCCTGGAGAGCCTGATCGTCAAGGGCCTGCCGGTGGGCACCACGCTGGCGTTCTGCATGAGCACCGTGGCGGCCAGCCTGCCGGAATTCCTGATGCTCAAGCAGGTCATGCAGTGGCGGCTGCTGGCGCTGCTGTTCGCCTTGCTGCTGGGCAATCTGGTCGTGGTGGGGTGGGTCTTCAATGCGCTCGCTCCATGGCTGGACCTGGGCATCGCCTGAGCCGGCTGCGCCTCTCGTGCCCCGGCCGCCCCTGCGGATGTGCCGCGACCGGGTCGGTCGTGGCCGGGTGCCCTGCAGCGCCGCTGGGCCGGCGCTGCATCGGGTCCGCTATCGGGTTGACTCTGCCGGGGTCCATTCCGAGGAACCTGCATGCGGTATGGATCATCGCCCGAGGCTGACCTCCAGACCCTGCGGCGGCTGCAGCGCCTGGCCGGCTTCATGGACAGTGCCTTGCGGATTCCCGGGACGCGCTGGCGGGTCGGCGCCGACGCGCTGATCGGGCTTCTGCCCGGCATCGGCGACTCCGCCGCAGCGCTGGTGTCGCTCTACCTGGTGGCCGAGGCCTGGCGCATCGGGGCTACGCCCGCTACCAAAGCCCGCATGCTGGGCAACGTCGCGGTGGACCTGGTGGTGGGTTCCATTCCTCTGGTGGGGGACATCTTCGACGTGGGCTTCAAAGCCAACCGCCGCAACGTCAACCTGCTGCAGCGTGACCTGGAACAGCGGCACCTCGGGTCCGGGGGATGACCTGGCCCGTGGCGGAGCGTTCCCCGTGAAGGGAGACGGCCGGATGGCGCCAAGCCGACCCATCGGCTTGAAGCGCGGCGGGGGACAGGGGATGGCAGAGGCTGGATGACGCGCCCATCGGACCGCCTCCGGGGGGGCGGGTTCCCTGACATGGGTGACTTCGACGGCATGCGCAGGGGCAGGGAGTGGGCCGAGCGGCTGGCGGCACACCGCCTTGCGATGCCCGCCCTCGGGCTAGCCTCGTTCCTGGAGACACTGGTGGTGCCGATTCCCATCGAACTGCTGCTGGTGCCCTGGATGCTGATGGAGCCCCACCGGTTGTGGCGGCTCGCCGGCGTCCCCCTGGCGGGCTGCCTGGCAGCGGCGCTGGCGGGTTATGGGGTCGGCGCGCTGCTGTTCGACAGCCTCGGCCGCGCCGCATTGGAAGCCTACGGCCAGCTCGACGCCTACCAGCGCTTCAGCGACTACTTCGCCATCTACGGCTTCGGGGCGATCCTCGCCGTCGGCGGCTGCCGATACCCTTCCAGGCTGCGATCCTCGCCGCCGGAGCGGCCGGCTACCCACTGCCGCTGTTCTTGGCAGCGGCGCTGCTGGCCCGCGGCGGGCGCTACTTCGGACTTGCGGCGCTGGTGTGGCTGGCCGGGCGCTGGGCTCTGC
>CAZAQB010000022.1:0-33068 GCA_964487155.1 uncultured Ectothiorhodospiraceae bacterium | reverse complement strand
AGGGCGAGAAACGCCACGCCGGGTCGGGCGTGGCGGCTGTCCAGGGTGAGGTCGCTCACGGCAAGCTCCGGCGGCGCTTCCGGCAGCCAGTCCGCCGCCCGGGGGGGCCTGGCCGGGAGCGCCGCCATCAGGGCTGCCCTCGGGACGCCACCAGCGGCGGCGCCGCGGGCAGGGCGTCCGGCGCCACGTCGCGCAGGCGCAGGGCGCCGGCCATGACCGCGGCGAACACCGGCGCGGCCACCTGGCCGCCGTAGTAATCCTGTCCCTGGGGCTCGTCGATAATGACCGCCATCACGAAGCGCGGCTGGGCCGCGGGCGCCATGCCGGCGAACATCGCCACGTAGCGGTCCTCGGCGTAACCGCCGGGCACCGGCTTGCGCACCGTGCCGGTCTTGCCCGCCACCCGGTAGCCGGGCACCGCCGCCATGGGCGCGGTGCCGCCCTGGGACACCACGGTCTCCATCATGCGCCGCACGGCGCGGGCCGTGGCGGCCGGCAACACCCGCTCGCCGGCCGGCGCCTGGTCGCGGCGCAGCAGGCTCACCGGCCGCAGCAGCCCGTCCGCCGCCAGCACGCCGTAAGCCTGGGCCAGCTGCAGCGGGGTGGCCGAGACGCCGTAGCCGAAGGCGAGCGTAGCGCGCTCGATGGGGCGCCGCGGCGGCATGGCGGCCAGGTGGCCGGCAGCCTCGCCGGGGAAGCCGCTGCCGGTGGACCGGCCGAAGCCGAGCCCCCCCAGCTGCCGCCAGACGCTGCCCTCCGGCAGCTCGAGGGCGATGCGGGCGGCGCCGACGTTGCTGGACTTGCGGATCACGGTGGTGACGTCGATGCGGCCGTAGTCGCGGATGTCCCGGACCCGCTCGCGGCCCACCCGCAGCACCCCCGGCGAGGTGTCCACGGGCGTGTGCGGGGCATACCGCCCGCTCTGCAGGGCGGCCGCCACCGTGAACGGCTTGATGGTGGAGCCCGGCTCGAACACGTCGGTGACCGCCCGGTTGCGGGTGCGCCGGGCCTCGATCTGGCTGCGGTCGTTGGGGTTGAAGGCCGGCTGATTGACCATCGCCAGCACCTCGCCGGTGGCGACATCCAGCAGCACCAGAGAGCCGGAACGGGCGCGGTGGCGCTGCACCGCCGCCTTCAGCTCCCGGTAGGCCAGATACTGCAGACGCCGGTCGATGGCGAGCGCCAGGTCCCGGCCCGGCTGCGGGGCGCGCAGCCGCTCCACGTCCTCCACGATGTGGCCCCGATTATCGCGCAGCACGCGCTTGGCGCCCGGCTCGCCCCGCAGCCAGTGATCGTAGGCCAGCTCCAGGCCCTCCTGGCCCCGGTCGTCGATGTTGGTGAAGCCCAGCAGATGGGCGGCCACCTCCCCCGAGGGGTAGAAGCGCCGGTACTCGCGGCGCAGGTAGACGCCGGGAATCGCGAGCTCCCGCACCTGGCGGGCGAGTTCCGGCTCCAGGTGGCGCCGCAGGTAGAAGAAGGACTGTCCGGAGCGACGCTCCAGCTCCCGGGCGAGGCGGCGGGGATTCAGGCCCAGCACCCGCGCCAGGGCCGGCAGCCGGCCGGACGCGCTGGCCAGTACCGCCGGATCCGCCCAGGCGCTGTCCACCGGGGCGCTCATGGCGAGGGGCTCTCCGTGCCGGTCCACGATCGCCCCGCGGTGGGCCGGCAGCTCGGCAAGGCGCAGGTGGCGCGCGTCGCCCTGGCCCTGCAGGAACTCGTGATCGCGGATCTGCAGGTCCATGGCCCGCGCCACCAGCGCCGCCCCCGACAGGGCCAGCAGCCCCAGCAGCAGGGCAGCCCGCCAGGCAGTCCGGCCGGCCGCCGGCCGTTGGTCCGTGGAGGTGTCACTCACCGCTTCGCTCCGTCGGTACATCCAGTCGAATCACCTCGGCCTCCGGCCCCGGCGCCACCATGTCCAGCCGCTCCCGGGCCAGCCGCTCCACCCGGCCGTGGGTGGACCAGGCGCCCTGCTCGAGGCGCAGCCGGCTCCACTGCACCTGGAGGCGGTCCCGCTGCTCCTCCAGGCGCTGCAACTCGATGAACGCACGGCGGCTGTGGTGCTTGTACAGCACCACAGCCACGGCGCTCGCCACCACCAGCGCCAGCAGGGCCGCGGACACCGGCCAGGCGGCCCTCACGCCAGCCGCTCCGCCACCCGCAACACGGCGCTCCGGGCCCTGGGATTGGCCGCCCGTTCCGCCTCACCGGGATGCCGGGCGCCACCCACCAAGCGCAGAGTGGGACGGCGCTCCGGCGGCGGCAGCGGCACGCCGGGGGGCAGGTCCCCCACCCGGCTGCGATCACGCAGGGCACGCTTGACCCGCCGGTCCTCCAGCGAGTGGAAGCTGATCACCGCCACCCGCCCGCCGGGTGCCAGCAGCGCCGGCAGGCCGGCCAGCAGCCGCTCCAGGGCGTCCAGTTCGCCGTTGATGTGAATCCGGATGCCCTGGAAGGCCCGGGTGGCCGGGTGCCGGCCGGGCTCACGGCGCACCCCGGCGGCCTCGATCAGCCGGGCCAGCTCGGCGGTGCGCTGCGGCGCCCGGCCCTGGCGGCGGGCCTCTGCCACGGCCCGGGCGATGCGGCCGGCCTGGGGCTCCTCGCCGTAGACCCGCAGCACGCGCCGGATCTCCGATTCCGGCGCCCGGGCCAGCCACTCGGCGGCACTGGGGCCGCTGGCCGGGTCCATGCGCATGTCCAGGGGGCCGTCGCGCAGGAAACTGAAGCCCCGCTCGGCATCATCCAGCTGCGGCGAGGACACGCCCAGGTCCAGCAGCAGGCCGTCCACCGCGCCCACCAGGCCCGCGGCACGGGCCAGTTCGGGGAGTTCGCCGAAGGAGGCCTGGACGATGTGGCAGCGGGAATCGGCCCCGAACCGCTCCCGGGCGGCCGCCACCGCGGCCGGATCCCGGTCCAGCAGCCAGAGGCGCGCCTCGGGCCCTAGCCGCTCCAGGATGCCGGCGGCGTGGCCGCCGCGGCCGAAGGTGGCGTCCACGTAGCAGCCGTCGGCACGCACCGCCAGCGCCTGCAGCACGTCGTCGTAGAGCACCGGCCGATGCAGGCCTGAACCCATCGTCGGCGCCTCACAGGGCCAGCGATTCCAGCTCGCCGGAGAGCGACTCATCTTCGGCGTTCTCCTGCAGCCACTGCTCGCGGCTGCTGCTCCACGTGGTTTCGTCCCAGAGCTCGAACTTGTTGCCCAGTCCGGTCAGCACCGTCTTGCGGTCCATGCCCGCGAACTCCCGCAGGGGTGGCGTGACCAGGATGCGGCCGGCGCCGTCCAGCTGGCACTCCAGGGCATGACCGATGAGCAGCCGCTGCAGCCGGCGCGCCGCGGGATTGAGCCCCGGCAGTCGGGTCAGGCGTTCCTCGATGTCTTCCCATTCCGGCCGCGGGTAGACCAGCAGGCAGCGCTCGGAGGGATGGATGGTCAGCACCAGCTCACCCTCGCAGTGCTCCTGCAACCGCTCCCGGTAGCGGGACGGCCAGGCCAGACGCCCCTTGGCGTCGAGGCTGATGTAATGGACCCCGCGAAACCCAGAGAACACCGGCTATCCCGTCCCCACCCAAAAAATCCATTTTTTCCCACTGACTCCCACTTCACGACACTATAAGTAGCCCCATACCCGGCGTCAACCTCGCGCGAATGCAATCTTCCTTTGTCGACAGCGACTTACGTCGCACATCGACGACAGGGGTGGAAGCCTCCGGAGGCCTGCAAAAACGGCTAGCAATACAGATTGTTACGCTGAATGACTCAGGCTCACTGGGACAAAGCCAGGCCAAGGCTTTAATACAGAAGACAATCGTTCGGCGGGAACTGAAGAGGAAAAGGCGGAAGCCGGCCTGTAAGCCGGGTTCTGTCGAGGACAGTCATTCATCTGGGACGCGCGTCGCCGCGCGCCTCTAGCGGCCTACCCGGGGGCAGTGCGGGCCACACCATCGCCCCCCTATTCGGCCTTGCTCCGGGTGGGGTTTACCGTGCCGCGGCGTGTTGCCACCCGCGCGGTGCGCTCTTACCGCACCGTTTCACCCTTACCTGTGCCCCCGAGGGGGCCATCGGCGGTCTGTTCTCTGTGGCACTTTCCGTGGGCTCGCGCCCCCCAGGCGTTACCTGGCACCCTGCCCTATGGAGCCCGGACTTTCCTCCGAGCGAGGCTCAGCGACTGTCCGGCCGACTTCCTTCGACCAGTGTAACGGGCTTCGATCCGGCCGTCGCCCCACTGACCGGACGGCAGCCAGCGCCGCTCAGGGTTTGCGCTCCAGGGCCTCCCGGTAGAGGCGGTTGCGTGGCGCCCCGGTAATGCGCGCCGCCAGGCTCACCGCCTGCGCGGTGGGCAGGGCCTCCAGCAGCACGCTCAGCACCCGGTCAGCGTCGGCGGTCTGGCCCGAGCCGCGCTCCGCCGGCACGCCCTTCACCACCAGCACCAGTTCTCCCAGCTGCTGCTGCGGGTCCGCGGCGACCCAGTCGCGGAGTTCTGCGAGGGTGCCCGAACGCACGGTCTCGAAGTCCTTGGTGAGTTCCCGGGCCAGGCAGGCTTCCCGATCCCCGCCGAAGCCGGCACACAGGTCGGCCAGCGAGCCGGCCAGCCGCCGGCCGGCCTCGAAGAAGATGAGGGTCCGGGATTCCTGGGCGAGAGCCTCCAGGGCGCTTCGCCGAGCAGCGGCCCGGGCCGGCAGGAAGCCCTCGAAGACGAAGCGGTCGCTGGGCAGGCCGGCCACCGACAGCGCCGCCATGGCGGCGCTGGGTCCAGGCACCGGAGAGACCCGTATGCCGGCCTCCCGGGCGGCGCGCACCAGGCGATAGCCCGGATCGCTCACCAGGGGGGTGCCCGCGTCGCTCACCAGGGCCAGGGACTCGCCGGCGGCCAGGCGCCGCACCAGGCCCGGTGCCCGTGCCTGCTCGTTGTGTTCATGGCAGCTCACCAGGGGGACTTGCAGGCCCAGGGAACGCAGCAGCCGGCCGGCCCGGCGGGTGTCCTCCGCCGCCACCGCATCCACCGCCGCCAGGGTCGCGCGGGCCCGGGGACTGAGATCCCCGGGGTTGCCGATAGGCGTAGCCACCACGTAGAGCACTCCCGCCTGGATTGACACCGTGAACTCCCTGTGAGGAAACTTGGCCGACCTTGACCGGCCGGATCTCCGCGAGCCATCCACCGGCAGCCATCGCCAGGACGTATTCTAGTGGTCTGGCAGGCTGTCGGACTCAGGCTGCCAGTGAACTCCGCTGCCCAGGCTGCTCCACCCGCCGGCCACAGCCAGCCCCGACCCTGAACGACGCAACAGGTGAACCGCCCATGAATTCCCAGTCCGGGCGCCGCTGGACTCCGGCCGCCACGGTCCTGCTGGCTTCGCTGGCCCTGCTGGCGGGCTGCGCGACCCAACCTCCGGAGCCGCCCGGGCCGCCCGCCCACCAGCGGCTCGCCAGCCAGGCCGAGGCGGCTCTGGAGGACGGCCGCCTCGCCGAAGCGGCGGAGCTGCTGGAGGAGGCCGCGGCCGCCGCACCGGCGCCCGAGAGCCAGCGGCTGCGCCTGAACGCCGCGCAACTGCGCTGGCGCCTCGCCGACCCAGACGCGGTCGGGCGGCTGCTGGAGGGCCTGGAGCCCAGCGACCTGGGCATGCAGCCCGCGGCCCGCTACCGGCTGCTCCAGGCCCGGCTGTTGCGGCTGGAGGGGCGCGCCGAGGCCGGCGCCGCGTTGCTTGCGCCGGGTCCGGCTCCCGGCCTTCCCCCCGAGGCGCGCCGGCAGTGGCTGGAACTGCAGGCCGCGCTGCTGGAGGCCGCCGGGCAGCCGCTGGAAGCGGCCCGCACCCAGGATCGCCTGGCGGCGCTGCTGGAGGGCTCGCAGGCCCTGCAGCAAAACCGGGCAACGCTCTGGCAGCGGCTCGGCGAAGTCCCCATGGAACAGCTCCGGGCACTGGTGCCGCCGCCCCCGGACCGCTTCGGCGGCTGGCTGGAACTGGCCTACCTGCTCAGAGAGCACGCCCTGGATGCGGCCAGGCTGGAACGCGAGGTCGACGCCTGGCGCGAGCGCTATCCCCTGCACCCCGGCCATGCCATCGCCCGGGACGAACTGGCAGCCCAGCTGGAGCGCCTGCGCCCGCCTCGGCGCGTTGCCCTGTTGCTGCCCCTGAGCGGGCGGCTGGCAAGCGCCGGCCAGGCCGTGCAGCGGGGCTTTCTCGCGGCATATTACGCCGCCCCGGCAGCCGAGCGCCCGGCCCTGCGGGTGTTCGACGTGGGCGAGTTGGGGGTGGACCCGCTGACCGCCTACCGGCTCGCCTCGGAGTGGAATGCGCGGCTGGTGGTGGGGCCGCTCACCAAGGAGGCGGTGGGCCGGCTGGCAGTGCGCGACGATGTACCGGTGCCGGTGCTGGCGCTGAACAGCCTGCCCCAGGACGAGCCGGTGCCGCCGGGGGGGCGCTTCTTCCAGTTCGGCCTCGCGCCGGAGGACGATGCCGCGGCGGCGGCCGCCCTGGCCTGGGACCAGGGCTACCGCCAGGTGGCGCTGCTGGCGCCCTTCTCCGACTGGGGCGAGCGGGTGGCCGAGGCATTCCGCCTCGCCTTCTCGGCCATCGGCGGCCAGGTGGTTGAGAGGGAGCGCTACGAGCCCGGAAGCAGCGATTTCTCGATCCCCCTGCGCGCCCTGTTCAACCTGGACGCCAGTGATCGCCGCCACCGGGAACTGGCCGCGGTGCTGGGCCGGAGCCTGGAGTTCGAACCGCGGCGCCGCGCAGACATGGACGCCATCATGCTGGCCGCCTTTCCCCGGGAGGCCCGGCTGCTGATGCCCCAGATCCGCTTCCACCGAGGGCTGGACCTGGCGGTGCTGGCCACCTCCCACGCCCACGCCGCCGATCCTGACGATGCCCAGGCCGATGCCGACATGAACGGCCTGCTGCTGGTGGAGACGCCCTGGCTGCTGCTGCCCCCGGAGCAGCTGGAGGCAGCCGTACCGCCGGAGGCGCTGGCCCAGATCTGGCCGCAGTCCCGGGACCGCCTGCCCCGGCTGCACGCGCTCGGCGAGGACGCCTACCGGCTGAGCCGCTTCATCCGCGCCCTCCCCTCCGCACCCAGGTCGGCACACATCAGCGGCGCTACCGGCGCTTTGGGGGTGGACTCTTCGAGCCGGGTGCGGCGGGCCCTGCCGGCCGGGCGTTTCCGGGGCCAGGAACTCAGGCCCATGGATGATCCGCCGCGCTACTATGGCCAGGGGGAAAGCCTGCGGTGACCCGCCAGGCCAGCTCCCACGGCCTGGGCCGGGCCGCCGAGTTGCGGGCGCTCAACTACCTGACCGATCAGGGCCTTGAATGCGTGGCGCGCAACTTCCGCACCCGGGCCGGCGAGATCGACCTGGTGATGCGCGACGGCGCCGAGCTGGTGTTCGTCGAGGTGCGCCGCCGCGCCGACGCCCGCTTCGGCGATGGCTTCGAGAGCGTCAATGCCACCAAGCGCCGGCGGCTGGTGGCGGCGGCGCAGCGCTACCTGCAAATCCACGCGCCGGATCGGCCCTGCCGTTTCGATGTCGTGGCCCTCGACGGCCAGGACTCGATACGCTGGCTGCGCAACGCCTTCGAGGCGGGCTGAGAAGCCGCTGTAACCGGCACTGTTCCCCTGCAGAGGGCCCCCCATGGATCCCCACGAGCGCGTCGCCCAGCAGTTCCATGAAAGCATCCGCAGCAAGCAGATGGCCATGGACCAGATCAGCCCCGCGGTGGTGCAGGCGGCAGAGCGCATGGCGCGCTGCCTGCAGTCCGACGGCAAGATCCTGGCGTGCGGCAATGGCGGATCCGCCGCCGATGCCCAGCACTTCTCCTCGGAGCTGCTCAACCGTTTCGAGATGGAGCGCCCGGGGCTGCCCGCCGTGGCCCTGACCACCGACAGCTCCACCCTGACCTCCATCGCCAACGACTACGACTACCGGGAGGTGTTCAGCCGCCAGGTCCGTGCCCTGGGGCACGCCGGCGACGTGCTGCTGGCTATCAGCACCAGCGGCAACTCGCCCAACGTCGTGGCGGCGGTGGCCGCGGCCCACGAGCGGGACGTCTCGGTGGTGGCCCTGAGCGGCCGCGACGGCGGCCCCCTGGCGGCGGCCCTGCGCGATGGCGACGTCGAGATCCGGGTGCCGGGCAACGTCACCGCCCGCATCCAGGAAGTGCACCTGCTGGTGATCCACTGCCTGTGCGACCTGATCGACCAGCAGCTGTTCAACGCACCGGGGTGACGGATCAGTCGCGAGATGGACGCGAAATGACAAGACAAGACAGGCCACAGATGGACGCGGATGAACGCAGATGAGGTGAAAGAAAAGAGGAAACGGCGCGCGGTGTGAGCGACCCGCCAAGGCTGCCCAGGCGGCGCGGTGCCCGGGCGACCCCGTTGCTGTGCTGTGACCGTGGCCCGGCTGCCATTACAACTTGGCTAACAGGTTCCTGAACAAAGAGAAATCTGCGTTCATCCGCGTCCATCTGCGGCCAATTGACTCTCCTGTTTTGCGTCCATCTCGCGGCCAAACTCCCAGCGCGCCACGCTCGGCGCTACTTCACCACCCGCAGCCTCGGCTTGCCGCCGCCGCCCTCGGGGGGGTCGCCGCCGTCGTCGCGGTCGCTGAACAGCATGCCCTGGCCGTTCTCGCGGGCGTAGATGGCAAGCACGGCGGGCACCGGCACGCTGACCCGGCGGGAGCGCCCGGAGAAGCGGGCGTCGAAGGTGACCAGATCGTTACCCATGGACAGGCCCCGCACCGCCCGGGGCGAGAGGTTCAGCACCAGCTTGCCGTTCTCGGCGAACTCCACCGGCGCGTCCACCCCATCCACCTGGATGTCCACCAGCAGGTGGGGCGTGAGGGAGTTGTCGACGATCCACTCGTAGAGGGCACGGATCAGGTAAGGCCGGCTGGAGGTCATGGCGGCAGGCGCAACCGAGCGCGCGATCAGGACCGCATGGCGCGCTCGGCGTCGGTAAGGCTTTCCTGGAACGAGGGCAGCGCGAACAGCCGCTCGGCATAGTCCTGGATGGGGGCGGCGGAGGCGGGCAGTTCCACCCCGAAATGGGGCAGCCGCCAGAGCAGCGGCGCCAGGGCGCAATCCATGGCCGAGAGCTCTTCGCTCAGGAAATACGGCAGCTTCGAGCGGAACAGATCGATGCTGGCCACCAGCCCCTCCCGCAGGGCGTTCCGGGCAGGCTCGGCGTCCTCCAGCTCCAGGGCGCCGGCCAGCGTGTACCAGTCGCGCTCGATGCGCGACACCACCAGCCGCGCCTTGGCCCGGGACACCGGATCCACGGGCATCAGCGGTGGATGGGGGAAGCGCTCGTCCAGGTATTCGATGATCACCTTGGTGTCGTAGAGCACCAGGTCCCGGTCCACCAGGGTGGGAACCTCACCGTAGGGATTGAGGTCCGCCAGATCCTCGGCCGCCCGGGCCATGTCGTCCACCGAGATGAATTCGGCGCTGATGCCCTTCTCCGCCAGCACGAAGCGCACCCGGTGGCTCGGCAGGGAGGTAGGGCCTGAGAAAAGCGTCATCACGTGGCGTGGTATCCGGTGGCGCTGCGATCAGGTGGTCCGGGGGCGGTGCCCACCCCCGCACGCGGGAATCAGTGAATGTCCTTCCAGTACTCCTTCTTCAGGAATATGGCCACCACCAGGAACACCAGCAGGAAGGCGATCACCCAGATGCCCATCTGCTGGCGGGTTTCCCGCACCGGTTCCGCGGCGTAGGCGAGGAAAGTCACCAGGTCGTTGGTGAAGGCCTGGTATTCCTCCTCGGACAGAGTGCCGCCCTCCTCGGGGTAGCTGACACCCACCACGCGGCCGTCCTCCCGCTCCGCCTCGGGGATGCCCTGCAGCCGCCACAGCACGTGGGGCATGGAGGCTCCGGCCAGTACCAAATTGTTGGTCCCTGTGGAGGCGGAATCATCCCGGTAGAAGGTGTTCAGGTAAGTGTAGACCCAGTCTTCCCCCCGGCGGCGGGTGCTCAGCGTCAGGTCCGGCGCCGGCGCACCGAACCAGGCCTCGGCCTGCTGCACCGTCATGGCGTTGGTCATCGGATCCAGCACGTTGGTGTCCGGGGTCCAGATCAGGTTCTCCTGAATGGTTTCTTCCGGGATGCCGATGTCCTGGTTCAGGCGCTGGTAGCGCAGGTACTTCAGCGAGTGGCAGCCCATGCAGTAGTTGACGAAGCTGGCGGCGCCCCGCTGCACGGCGGCGTGATCGCTCACGTCGACGTCCGCGTGCATCAGCGGCACGCCGCCGCCAGCCGCCCCGGCACCCAGCGGCAGCAGCAGGGCAAGGAACGCGATGGCCGTCGTTGTTCTCATTTGAAATTCACCCTCTCCGGCACCGGCTTGGTCTGCTCCAGTCCGAACGCGGTGTAGACGAACAGGAACACGAAGTATCCGAAGTACACCGCGGTAAACAGCCGCGCCCAGAAGGTGGCGGTCAGCCCCAGGTACACCTCGGAGGTCGGCTGCAGACCCAGATAGCTGAGGATCACGAAGCCCACGGTGAACACGCCCAGGGCGATCTTGTAGCCTAGGCCCCGGTACCGGATCGAGTGCACCCGGCCCCGGTCGATCCAGGGCAGCAGGAACAGCACCACGATGGCCGCGCCCATGGCGATGACGCCCATGAGCTTGTCCGGGATAGCCCGCAGGATCGAGTAGAAGGCGGTGAAGTACCACACCGGCGCGATATGGTCCGGCGTCTTCAGAGGATTGGCGGGCTCGAAGTTGGGCGCCTCCAGGAACAGCCCGCCCATTTCCGGGGCGAAGAACACCACCGCCGAGAACAGGATCAGAAACACCACCACGCCCGCCAGATCCTTCACGGAGTAGTAGGGGTGGAAGGGAATACCGTCCACGGGGATGCCGTTGGCGTCCTTGTTCTTCTTGATCTCCACGCCGTCGGGGTTGTTGGAGCCCACCTCGTGCAGCGCCAGGATGTGGAAGATCACCAGGAACACCAGCACCAGGGGCACCGCCGCCACGTGCAGGGCGAAGAACCGGTTCAGGGTCACGCCGGAGATATTGAAGTCGCCGCGTATCCAGATCATCAGGTCTTCGCCGATCACCGGGATGGCGCCGAACAGTGAGGTGATCACCTGCGCGCCCCAGAACGACATCTGCCCCCAGGGCAGCAGGTAGCCCATGAAGGCCTCCGCCATCAGGGCCACGTAGATGATCATGCCGAAGATCCAGATCAGCTCCCGGGGCTTCTGATAGGACCCGTAGAGCAGCGCCCGGAACATGTGCAGGTAGACGACTATGAAGAAGAACGATGCCCCCGTGGAGTGGATGTAGCGAATCAGCCACCCGTAGTTCACGTCGCGCATGATGTACATGACCGACGCGAAGGCATCCTCGCCGCCGGGGTTGTAGTTCATGGTGAGCCAGATGCCCGAGACGATCTGTATCACCAGCACCAACAGCGCCAGCGAGCCGAAGTAGTACCAGAAGTTGAAGTTCTTCGGCGCGTAGTACTCCGCCAGGTGCTCGTTCCACATCTGCATGAGCGGGAAACGGGCATCGACCCAGCCCAGCAGCCCGCTCCGGGGAGTCTTGGTGGTGGTCGCCATCAGGCCTGCCCTCCCTCAGCGCCGCCGGGGTTCTCGCCGATGATGATCCGGGTATCGCTGAGATAGCCGTAGGGCGGCACCACCAGGTTGGTGGGCGCCGGCACGCCCGAGTACACACGGCCCGCCAGGTCGAACGTGGAGCCGTGACAGGGGCAGAAGAAACCGCCGACCCAGTCCGCGTCGATGGACCCCGCTTCGGGCCGGAACAGTGGCGAGCAGCCCAGGTGGGTGCAAATGCCCACCACCACCATCACCTCGGGACGGATGGCCCGGTGCACCGGGTCCACGTAGGG
Organism: uncultured Ectothiorhodospiraceae bacterium; assembly: GCA_964487155.1. Lineage (GTDB taxonomy): Bacteria > Pseudomonadota > Gammaproteobacteria > Nitrococcales > Nitrococcaceae > CAZAQB01. The sequence goes on along the minus strand of CAZAQB010000022.1, from coordinate 21,207 downwards.
GGGCTGCTGCTCCACCTGGGAGTTGGGATCCCGCAGCTGGTCGTTGAGCCCCGGGAGCGCATCCACCGTTTCCTCGGTCCGGCCCAGCACCCATACCGGCTTGCCGCGCCACTCCACATTGATGAGCTGGCCGGGCTCGAGCTTGCTGATGTCCACTTCCACGGGCGCACCCGCCGCCTGGGTCTTGGCGCTGGGGCTCCAGTAGGAGAGGAACGGCACCGCCACGAAGGCTGCGCCCACACCCCCTACCACGGTGGCCGCACCAGTAAGCATCCGGCGGCGGCCCATGTCCGTGCCTTGCTGTTTCATCCACATCCCCCTGCAGGCTGGGCCCCCGCTGACGTCATGACCGCCGGAGGCGAGGCCGGCGGCAGGACCCTGAAGACGATGAACTCGCGGATTTTGCGGGGGCTAAGGATCTACCATCCCCTCCAGGCCGTCAAGCGCACCGGGCCGCCCTGCGGCGGCCCGTGGTGAGGCGTCCCCGCGGCGCCCCGGGGAAGCGGGCCGTCCCTCAGGCGGGGTTCTCCACGTCCAGGAACCGGTGCTCCAGTCCGAAGCGCTGCGCCAGGTGGGCCCCCAGGGCCTGCACCCCGTGGCGCTCGGTGGCGTGGTGCCCGGCAGCCAAGTAGTGCACCCCCAGCTCCCGGGCCTCGTGTGTGGTGGGCTCCGAGATCTCGCCGCTGAGATAGGCGTCCACCCCGAGCCGGGCCGCCTCGCCGGTAAAGCGCTGGCCGGCGCCGGTGCACCAGGCCATGCGCCGGATGACGCTGGGGCCGCCGTCGGCGTGCACCGGCTCCCGCCCCAGGCGGGTGGCGATCCAGTGTTTCAGTTGACCGGGGGTCATCGGCCGAGGCAACTCACCGTGCCAGACCAGTCCCGCCATCCCGGCCGCTTCCGCGGGCTGGGGCGAAACCAGTTCCAGGATGCGCCCCAGAGCCGCGTTGTTGCCCAGCTCAGGGTGCAGATCCAGCGGCAGGTGGTAGGCGATGAGACTCACCCCGGAGCGCAGCAGCGTGCCGATACGCCGCGCCCGCAGGCCGGTGATCTGGGGCGGCTCGCCGTTCCAGAAGTAGCCGTGATGCACCAGCACGGCATCGGGTCCCAGGGCCAGGGCACGGTCCAGAAAAGCCTGGGAGGCCGTCACACCGCTGACTACCCGGCCCACCTCGGGCCGGCCCTCCACCTGCAGCCCGTTGGGGCAGTAGTCCCGCAGGCCGGGCACCGCAAGCAGACGATCCGCGTAACAGACCAGCTCGGATAGGGTTACCATGAGCGGATGCTACTGACGCGGCCGAGCCTGGGTAAAGCCGGCCGAGCCCGGCTACCCAACGGGCGCCGCGATCCGGCTGCCCGGCATCCGTGCTCTCCGAGACATGCAATGCGACGATGGCTGCATCACGACTCGCCCGTTTTCTTCTGAGCTATGCGTTGCTGGGGGTCCTGGTGGCGGCGGGGGTCGTCTGGCTGGCGCCGGGGCTGCTGGAGCCCTCCCCCCCGGTGGTGGAGCTGCGCAGCGCCGCACCGGCGAATCCCGCCGCCGGCCTCGGGGTCGGCCCGGTGTCCTACGCAGACGCGGTGGACCAGGCCGCGCCGGCGGTGGTCAACATCTACATCGCCCGCCAGGTCGCCGAGCTCCCCCCCCTGCGGCAGTCCCCCGACTCGCTGTTCGACATCCCGCAACGGCTGCCCCGGCGCCAGGAGGCGAGCCTCGGCTCGGGAGTGATCTTCAGCCCCGAGGGCTACGTGCTCACCAACAACCATGTGGTGGAGGGCGCCCAGGAGATCCAGGTGATGCTCTCTGACGGCCGCACGGCCCGGGCGCAGACGGTGGGCCGCGATCCGGAAACCGACCTGGCGGTGCTGCGCATCGACGCCGGCGAGCTGCCCGCGGTGACGGTGGCGGCCGAGGACGTGCGGGTGGGTGATGTGGTGCTGGCCATCGGCAACCCCTTCGGCGTGGGCCAGACAGTCACTCAGGGCATCGTCAGCGCCACCGGCCGCCACGACATGGACGTGGCCACGTTCGAGAACTTCATCCAGACCGACGCCGCCATCAACCCCGGCAATTCGGGGGGCGCGCTGATCAACGCCCGCGGCGAGTTGGTGGGCATCAACACCGCCATCTACAGCCAGTCGGGCAGTTCCGTGGGCATCGGTTTCGCCATCCCGGTGGACGTCGCGCGGGACGTGCTCACCGGCATCATCGAGCAGGGCCGGGTGATCCGCGGCTGGATCGGCGTCAACATCCGGGATCTCAACCCGGAACTGGCCGACACCCTGAACGTCGGTGATCCCCGGGGCGTAGCCATCACCCGGGTGCTGGAGGGCACCCCGGCGGCTCGGGCCGGCGTGCGCGCCGGCGACGTCATCCATCAGGTCAACGACACCCCCGTGGACAACAGCCGGGAGCTGCTGAACCGGGTGGCCGCGGTGGCCCCGGGTCAGCCGGTGACCCTGCGCGGGGTGCGCCAGGGCGTGCCCCTGGAAGCCCGGGTCGTGGTAGGCGAGCGCCCGCCGCCCTATCTGCTGCCGGGGGGATGATGTTGGTGCTTCGTTGGCTGGTTGATTCGTTTATTCGTGAATCAGCCCGCCACGCAGGGTTTCGCGTGCTCAACCCAGCCTACGGCCTGCGGGCACCAAGGGGTGCAAGGGGCGTAGGCTGGGATGGAGCGCAGCGCAATCCCCGCATCAGAGACGCCGGATGCGCTTCGCTTATCCGGCCTACGTGGGCCTTGGCCCAGCGCCCGGGAGGGGGCGTAGGCTGGGATGGAGCGAAGCGCAATCCCAGCATCCCCGCTCAGTCCTTTTCCCCCCACCCTTCTCCCGACTCCACCCGGTACTCCGCCGAGCGGGCGTGGGCGGTGAGGCCCTCGCCGCGGGCCAGCACGCTCGCCACCCTGCCCAGCACTGCTGCGCCGGCGGCGGAGCAGCCCACCAGGCTGGTGCGCTTCTGGAAGTCCTGCACCCCCAGGGGGGAGGCGAAGCGGGCGGTGCGGGAGGTGGGCAGTACGTGATTGGGCCCCGCGCAGTAGTCTCCCAGCGCCTCCGGGGTGTGCCGGCCCAGGAAGATGGCGCCGGCGTGGCGAAGGGCGTCGGCCAGCCGCTCGGGTTCGGCCACCGACAGCTCCAGGTGCTCGGGGGCTATGTAGTCGGCGATGCGGGCGGACTCGGCCAGATCCCGGGCATGAATCAGGGCGCCGTTGCGGCCCAGGGACTCCCCGATGATGGCGGCGCGCTCCATCTGCGGCAGCAGCCGTTCCATGGCGGCCTGCACCTGCTCCAGGTAGGCCGCGTCGGGGCTCACCAGCCAGGCCCGGGCATCCTCGTCGTGCTCGGCCTGGGAGAACAGGTCCATGGCGGTCCAGTCGGCGGGGGTGGCGCCGTCGCAGATCACCAGGATCTCGGAGGGACCGGCCACCATGTCGATGCCCACCCGGCCGAACACCCGGCGCTTGGCCTCGGCCACGAAGGCGTTGCCCGGCCCGACGATCTTGTCCACCGCCGGCACGGTCTCCGTGCCGAAGGCCAGCGCCGCCACGGCCTGGGCCCCGCCCAGGGTGAACAGCCGGTCCACCTCGGCGAGCGCCGCCGCCGCCAGTACCAGGGGGTTGAGCTGGCCACCCGGGGCCGGCGCCACCATGATCACCTGACCGCAGCCGGCGACCCGGGCGGGAATGGCGTTCATCAGCACCGAGGATGGATAGGCGGCCTTGCCGCCGGGCACGTACACCCCGACCCGCTCCAGGGCGGTGACTTTCTGGCCCAGCAGGGTGCCGTCGTCCTCGGTGTAGCTCCAGGTCTCGGTGAGCTGGCGGCGGTGGTAGTCGCGGATGCGCCGCGCCGCCGTCTCCAGCGCCTCGCGCTGCTCCGTGCCGAGGCCCTGCAGGGCCTCGGCGAAGCGCTCGCGGGGCACTTCCAGATCAGCCACCCGGGCCGCCTCCAGCCGGTCGAACTGCCGGCTGTACTCCAGCAGCGCCGCGTCACCCCGCCGGCGCACCCCCTCCAGGATGGCCGCCACCGACTGCTCCACGCGTTCGGTGGCGCCGTCGTCCCAGGCGACCAGGCGCGCCAGCTGCTGCCAGAAGTCCGGCTGACCGGTGCTGAGTCGCTGAATCTCGAGCATGAAGTAGAAACCTGTGGTTGCCGGGACCGGGGCCGGCGGTCGCGTCCGGTCGGTTCAGGGGGCGGCGTCCACCGGCCGGGAGCGGCGTACCCCCCCCGTGGGGTGCACCGCCGCGTCCAGGGCCGCGAGCAGCGCCCGGATCGGCCCGTGCTTGACCTTCATGGAGGCCCGGTTCACCACCAACCGGGCGCTGATGTCGGCGATGGGCTCCAGCGGCTCCAGGCCATTGGCCTTGAGGGTACGGCCGGTGTCCACCAGATCGACGATCAGGTCGGCCATGCCCACCAGAGGCGCCAGTTCCATGGAGCCATAGAGCTTCAGCAGGTGTACCTGGCGGCCCTGCTCGGCGAAGTAGCGCCGGGTGATGTTGACGAACTTGGTGGCCACCCGCGGCCGGGCCGCGGCATCCAGTGCCCCCGGGCGGCCCGCCACCATCAGCCGGCAGCGGGCAATGCCCAGATCCAGGGGCTCATAGAGTCCGTGGCCGCCGTATTCCATGAGTACGTCCTTGCCGGCCACGCCCAGGTCCGCGCCGCCGTGCTCCACGTAGGCGGGCACATCGGAGGCACGCACGATCACCAGGCGCACGTCCTCCCGGGTGCTGGGCAGGATCAGCTTGCGGCTGGTCCCCGGATCCTCCACCGGCTCGATTCCCGCGGCCGCCAGCAGGGGCAGGGTCTCCTCCAGAATGCGGCCCTTGGACAGGGCGATGGTGAGGGTCTTGCTCATCGCTGCTCTCGACTTCCGGCACCCGCCCCGCGTCTCAGGACGGCACCCGGCGGATGCGGGCACCCAGCTGGGCCAGCTTCTCCTCGATGCACTCGTAACCCCGGTCGACGTGGTAGATGCGGTCCACCTGGGTTTCCCCCCGGGCCACCAGCCCCGCCAGCACCAGGCCGGCCGAGGCCCTCAGGTCGGTGGCCATCACCGGCGCGCCGGTGAGCCGATCGACGCCGGTGCTGATGGCGGTGTGACCCTCCAGGCGAATGTCGGCGCCCATGCGCTGGATTTCCAGCACGTGCATGAAACGGCTCTCGAACACGGTCTCGGTGACCGTGCCCACACCCTCGGCTACCGCGTTGAGGGCGCAGAACTGGGCCTGCATGTCGGTGGGGAAAGCGGGATAGGGCGCGGTGCGCACTTTCAGGGCCCGGGGGCGGCGGCCGTTCATGTCGAGCTCGATCCAGTCCTCGCCGGTGTCGATCCGCGCCCCGCTCTCCTCCAGCTTGTTCAGCACCGCCTCCAGCAGGTGGGGGTCGGTATCCTTGAGCTTGACCCGCCCGCCGGTGATGGCCCCCGCCACCAGGTAGGTACCGGTCTCGATGCGGTCCGGCATCACCTGGTAGGCGCAGCCCCGGAGCGAGTCCACGCCCTCCACCACGATGGTGTCGGTGCCGGCACCGCTGATCCGGGCTCCCATGCGGTTGCAGTAGTCCGCCAGGTCCACCACCTCGGGCTCCCGGGCGGCGTTCTCGATGATGGTGGTGCCGCGCGCCAGGGCCGCCGCCATCATCAGGTTCTCGGTACCGGTGACGGTGACCAGATCCAGCACGATGCGCACGCCGCGCAGCCGCTTGCAGCGGGCGCGGATATAGCCGTTCTCCACACTGATCTCTGCGCCCATCTGGCGCAGGCCTTCCACATGCAGGTTCACCGGCCGGCTGCCGATGGCACAGCCGCCGGGCAGGGAGACCTCCGCCTCGCCGAAGCGCGCCAGCAGCGGCCCGAGCACCAGGATGGATGCGCGCATGGTCTTCACCAGCTCGTAGGGGGCGAAGCAGCTGTGGACATGGTCGGCGTCCGCCTCGATGCCCATGCGCTCGTCCACGGTGAGCCGCACGCCCATGCGCCCCAGCAGCCCCATGGTGGTGGTCACGTCGTGGAGCTGGGGGACGTTGCCGATGCTGCTGGGGCCCTCGGCCAGCAGCGTGGCCGCCAGGATGGGCAGCGCCGCGTTCTTGGCGCCCGAGATGCGGATCTCGCCCTCCAGCGGCGCCCCGCCCTGGATGATCAGCCGTTCCACGCTCAGCCTTGGCCCTGCTCGCGGGCCCACTCCTCGGGAGTGCGCTGCCGGGAGGACAGGGCATGCAGCTGGCCGCTGTCCATGTAGCTCTGCACCACGGCATTGACGATGCGCTGGCGTTGCAGCGGCGACAGCCCCTCGAACCGGTCACTGATGACCACGGCCTCGAAGTGCTGGCCGTCGCCGGCCACCTCAACGCGGGCACCCGGCAGTCCCTGCTGGATGATCTCCTCCACTTCCGACGTCTGCATCATGATTCGGCCTCATTTCCGGATTCGGGCTGCTCTCGGCTGGAGTCCTCCTGATGACGGTACATGGGCAGCACCTGGTCGAGCCCGCTGGCGCGGGCCATGGCCAGCATCTGCTCGGGAATGTTGGAGTAGCGCACGTCCTGGCCGCACTCCCGGGCCCGGCGCAGCCACTCCACCAGCAGCGCCAGTCCGGCGCTGTCGGCCCGGGTCACCCCGCCAAGGTCCAGCGCCAGGGAGGGGCTGTCGCCGAACACCCGCTCGCCCTGCTGGGCCAGGCCGGGGACGGTCTCGAAGGTGAGCGCCCCCTGCAGGGCATAGTGGCCCTCCAGTTCACCCTCCGCGAGGCGCACCGCGGGCTCGCCCCCGCTCACGAGCTGCCGCTGCCGCTGTTGCGCTCGGCCAGGCGCTCGATCAGCCCGTCCAGCCCGTGCCGGGCGATCTCCGATGAGAACTGGCTGCGGTAGTTCAGCACCAGGCTCGCCCCGTCCACGGTCACGTCGTAGACCTTCCAGGCGGAGTCGGTGCGGTGCAGCTTGTAGTCCAGGGGAATGGACGGCCCCCCGGACTGCAGAATCTCGGTCTTCACGGTGACCCGCTGGTCGTCGGCGCCAGAGCTCTGCAGGGGCAGGTAACGGACCTCCTGGCCCGAGTACTTCGACAGCGACGAGCCGTAGGTCCGAACCAGCAGCTGGCGGAACTCCTCCACAAAGCCCTCGCGCTGCGCCTCCGAGGCCCCGCGCCAGTGGCGGGCCAGCACCAGGCGGCTCATCAGCCTGAAGTCGAAGTGGGGGAGTACTTCCTTGCGGATCAGTTGGAAGATCGCCTGGGGATCGTCCTTGATCTGCTCGCCCTCGGCTCGCAGCAGGCTCAGCACCTCCTGGGTGGTCTGCCGAACCAGCACGTCGGGCGGCGTCAGCTGGGACTGGGCGAGGGCCGCCATACCGGTACCCAGCAGCACCAGCAGTGTCACTGCCAATCGCATCCGCTTCATCACTCGAACTCCGTTGGCCTCCTGCCGCTCAGTTCTCAGAGCTGGAGGCCTGGTTGAACAGGAACTGGCCAATGAGCTTCTCCAGCACCAGGGCCGACTGGGTCAGCATCAGTTCGTCGCCGGCTTGCAGGGAATCAGGCGAACCTCCGGGTTCCAGCCCCACGTACTTCTCCCCCAGCAGCCCCGAGGTGAGGATGCTGGCGCTGCTGTCGGTGGGGATGTTGTCGAACTCGGGACGGATGGTCATTTCCACCCGGGCCTCGAAACTCTGGGGATCCAGGGCGATGCGCGTCACCCGACCCACCTGCACCCCGGCCATGGTGACCTGGGCCTTCTCGCGCAGGCCGGCGATGTTATCGAAATGGGCGGTCACGGCGTAGCCGTTCGAGGCTCCCAGGGCGGCGATGTTGCTCACCTTCATGGCCAGGGCGAACAGCGCCCCGAACCCCAGGGCCACGAACACGCCGACCCAGATCTCCACGCTCCGTGAATTCTGCATTAGAACTTTCCAGCTGCTTCTCAGGATCTGTTAACCCTTCCCGAACGCAGCGCGCCGGGAAGGGTTAACAGACCTAGTTGAACATCAGGGCGGTGAGGACGAAGTCGAAGCCGAGCACGGCCAGCGATGTCTCCACCACGGTGCGGGTCGTGGCCCGGCTCACCCCCTCGGAGGTGGGGGTGCAGTCGTAGCCCTCGAACACGGCAATCCAGCTGGCCACGAAGCCGAACACCAGGCTCTTGATCAGGCCATTATAAACATCGTCGTAGAGGGACACCTTGGCCTGCATCTGGGACCAGTAGGCGCCGCCGTCCACCCCCAGCAGGGCGGTGCCCACCAGGTAGGCGCCGAAGATGCCGAGCAGGGTGAAGATGGACGCCAACAGCGGCATGGCGATGATGCCGGCCAGCAGCCGCGGCGCAGCCACCCGGCGCTCCGGGTCCACGGCCATCATCTCCATGCCGGAGAGCTGCTCGGTGGCCTTCATCAGGCCGATCTCCGCGGTCAGCGCCGAGCCGGCACGGCCGGCAAACAGCAGCGCGGTAACCACCGGCCCCAACTCGCGGGTCAGCGACAGGGCCACCAGCACTCCGAGGGATTCCTCGGCACCGAAATCCACCAGGGTGTTGTAGCCCTGCAGTCCCAGCACCATGCCGACGAAGATCCCGGAGACCATGATGATCACCAGGGAGAGCACGCCCACCGAGAAGATCTGCGCCACCACCAGCCCGGGGCGCCGCACCAGGGGCAGCAGGCCCACCAGCACCCGGGCCATGAACAGGTTGGCGCGGCCCAGCCGGCTCAGCACCTCCAGCGCCCTGGCCCCCAGGGCGCGCAACCAGTCCCCCAGTATCACGCGGCCCCCGCCCCCTCCAGCAGATCCTCGGCATAGGATCGCGCCGGGTAGTGGAAAGGCACCGGGCCGTCTGGCAGCGCGTTGAAGAACTGACGCACCCACTCTGAACTGGAGTCCCGCAGATCCTCGGGACCGCCGCTGCCCACCACCTGGCCATCCGAGATGATGTAGATCTGGTCGGAGATGGCCGCCGTCTCCGGCACATCGTGGGAGACCACCACGCTGGTGAGCCCGAGGGCGTCGTTGAGCAGCCGGATCAGCTGTACCAGGGCCCCCATGCTGATGGGATCCTGGCCCGAGAAGGGCTCGTCGTACATCACCATCATCGGGTCGAGGGCGATGGCCCGGGCCAGCGCGACCCGCCGCGCCATGCCCCCGGAAAGCTCCGCGGGGTAAAGATGGCGCGCACCGCGCAACCCCACCGCCTGCAGCTTCATCAGCACCAGGGGGCGGATCAACGCCTCGGAGAGCCGGGTGTGCTCGCGCAGGGGGAAGGCCACGTTGTCGTAGCAGGTGAGGTCGGTGAACAGCGCACCGCTCTGGAACAGCATGCCCATGCGCTTGCGCATCCGATAGAGCTCGCCGCGGCCAAGCCGATGCACATCGACCCCATCGACCTCGACGGTGCCGGAGTCCGGGCGCAGCTGGCCGCCGATCAGCCGCAGCAGGGTGGTCTTGCCGGTGCCGCTGGGGCCCATGATGGCCGTGACCTCGCCGCGCCGGATCTGGATGTCGACGCCATCGAAGATCTTCCGGCCGGCGCGGGAAAAATGCAGGTTGCGGATGTCCACCAGGACATCGCCAGGTTCGCGGTCACCGTTGGAGGCCATGGATGCGGTGCTGTCTCGCCACCTCGCCCGTGCTGCGGACGTCGTCTGGGAAGAGCCGGCCCGGCGGCGGGCCACTGGAACTGAGCCGGGGGATAGCGGGCGAGCCCGAGCCACCGCCCCCGCGGCAGCCCGCGCAGTATCCGGCAGCCCCTGCAACCAGTCAAACCACTCCCTAGCGCTGGCCGAGGCCGGGGCGCCACCGTATCATGCGGCCTCCTCCTTGTCGGGAAGTCACGTTCGGGATGCTCATCCACCTGCTGGCCATCGCTGGCGGCTTCCTGGTGCTGGCCTGGAGCGCCGACCGCTTCGTGCTCGGCGCCTCGGCCGTAGCCCAGCACCTGGGGGTGCCGCCGCTGATCATCGGGCTCACCGTGGTGGGTATCGGCACCTCCGCCCCGGAGATGCTGGTCTCCGCCCTGTCCGCCTGGGAGGGCAGCCCCGGCATCGCCGTGGGCAACGCCATCGGCTCCAACATCACCAATATCGGCCTCATTCTCGGCGCCACCGCCCTCGCCTACCCGCTGCTGGTCCGCTCGCGGATCCTGCGCCGGGAGCTGCCGGTGCTGCTGGTGGTCATGGCTGCGAGCCTGCTGACGGTCCTGGACGGCGCCCTCTCGGCGCTGGAAGGCGGCGCACTGCTGGCAGGCATGGGCGGCCTGCTGGTCTGGCTCTACCTGCAGGGGCGCGGCGACGGCGGCGACCCCATCACCGCGGAGTTCGCCCAGGAGATCCCCCACGACCTCCCCCTGAAGCACGCCCTGGGCTGGCTGGCCCTGGGCATGGTGCTGCTGCTCGCCAGCTCGCGGCTGCTGGTCTGGGCGGCTGTGGCCCTGGCCACCGAGTTGGGGGTTCCCGAGCTGGTCATCGGCTTGACCATCGTCGCCCTGGGCACAAGCCTGCCGGAGCTCGCCGCCTCCATGGCGGCGGCCCGCAAAGGCGAGCACGACATCGCCATCGGCAACGTGATCGGCTCCAACATGTTCAACCTGCTGGGTGTCATGGGCCTGGCGGCGCTGATCGCGCCCCACGCAGTGGACGCCGAGGTGCTGAGCCGGGATTTTCCGGTCATGGCCGGGCTCACCGTTGCCTTTCTTATAATGGGGTTCGGCCGCCGGGCCCACGGCGCCATCACCCGGCCGGAGGGCCTGCTGCTGGTGGTCGCCTACCTGGCCTACATGGCGCTGCTCTACCAGCAGTCCACCTGAGAGGGTGTTTACAAAATCAGGTACGCCGGAGCGCGGGGTGGGGATGCCGCCCGGCGCCGAGCGAAGCCCGCCGTAGGGCAGGTTGCGAAGAAACCTGCCATCGGGCGATGGCATCGGTACCGCGGATCGGTTCGGGCACCCGGGCTCGGCGATTGGCAGCTTGGCGTTTGCTACGCTGGCCCCCACGTTTCTTCGCAACGTGGGTCTACGGCGGCGGTGTCCAAGGCCCTGCCGAGGCCCGGAGCATGGCTGGCGCCGCACCCCATGAGCGGCGTAGAGAGCTGATAAGGCGCGTAACCTATTGGGTAAACACTCTCTGAGAACCTGCGAAAGAACCCCCTCGCCCACCGAGACGCCCCCGGACAACACCATGACCACTCCCGACCTGCTGAGCTCCGCCACGCCGTCGCCGGGCGATGCCGACCAGCGCATCGCCGCCCTGGGCCGGGCGGTGCTGGAAGTCGAGGCGGCCGCCGTGGCCGCCCTGGCAGCCCGCCTGGACCGGCAGTTCGTGGCCGCCTGCCGGCTGATGCTGGGGTGCAGCGGCCGGGTGGTGGTGCTGGGCATGGGCAAGTCCGGCCATGTCGGGGGCAAGCTGGCCGCCACCCTGGCCAGCACCGGCACGCCGGCGTTTTTTGTCCACCCCGGCGAGGCCAGCCACGGCGATCTGGGCATGATCGTTAGCGGCGACGTGGTGCTGGCCCTGTCCAACTCCGGGGAGACCGACGAGGTGCTCACCCTGCTGCCGCTGATCAAGCGCCTGGGGGTGCCGCTGATCGCGCTGACCGGCAATCCCGGGTCGACCCTGGGTCGGGCCGCCACGGTGCACCTGGACGTGAGCGTCGCCCAGGAGGCCTGCCCCCTGGGCCTGGCCCCCACCTCCAGCACCACCGCGGCCCTGGCGATGGGCGACGCCCTGGCGGTGGCCATGCTCGACGCCCGCGGCTTCACCCGGGAAGACTTCGCCCGTTCCCACCCCGGGGGCCGCCTGGGCCGGCGCCTGCTGCTGCGCATCGACGACCTGATGCACACCGGCGAACGGCTGCCCCGCGTGGATCGCCGCACGCCGCTGGCTGAGGCCCTGGTGGAGATGTCCGCCAAGGGGCTGGGCATGACCGCGGTGGTGGACGACCGGCAGCGGGTGCTCGGCGTGTTCACCGACGGCGACCTGCGCCGCAGCGTGGACCGGGCCATCGACATCCACGCCACCCCGGTCAGCGAGGTGATGACCGACCGGCCCAAGACCATGCGTCCCGGCGCCCTGGCCGCGGAGGCCCTGGAGCTCATGGAGCGCCACCGCATCAACGCCGTGCTGGTGGTGGACGCCGAGCACCGGCTGCTCGGCGCCGTCAACATGCACGACCTGCTGAGGGCGGGCGTGGTATGAGCCGCCCCTTCGCGGACGCCTGCTGCGGCGTCCCGCCGGAGCCCGTCACGGCCCGGGCCCGGGCGGTGCGGCTGCTGGCCCTGGACGTGGACGGCGTGCTCACGGACGGGTCGGTCTACGTCGCCGCCGCCGGGGAATCCTTCAAGCGCTTTCACATTCAGGACGGCAAGGGGCTCGCGATGCTGCGCGACGAAGGGCTGGAGCTGGCGGTGATCACCGCCCGGCGCAGCGAGGCCATGGCCCGGCGCGCCGCCGAGCTGGGCATCCACCACCTGCAGCAGGGCTGCACCGACAAGGCTGCAGCGCTGGCGGACCTGCGCGACCGCCTGGGTTTCGACGCCGCGCAAAGCGCCTTCGTGGGGGACGACCTGGTGGACCTGCAAGCCATGGCCGGCGCCGGGCTGGCGGTGGCGGTGGCGGATGCCCACCCGCGGGTCCGCCGGGCCGCCCACTGGGTCACCGCACGTCCGGGCGGCCAGGGCGCGGTGCGCGAGGTCTGCGAGCTGATCCTGGGGGCCCAGCAGCGGCTCCAGGCCCAGTTCGCCCTGCACCTGCATGACTGACTGGCGCCGCAGCGCACTGCCGGTGCTGCTCACCGGGGCGATCCTGGGAGCAGCGGCTTGGTGGTGGTCGGGCCGGCAGAGCACCGGCGAGACCGCGGAACCGTCGCCGGACACCCCCGAGCGCCAGGCCGCCTACTATGTGAAAGACTTCGTGCTTCGCACCACCGACGCCTCCGGCAACTGGCGCTACCGGGTGCGGGCCCCCAGCATGTACCGTTTCGATGGCAGCGCCACCTGGGAGTTCGAGTTCCCCCGCTGGACCCTGTACCCGCGGCAGGGACAACCCTGGTACGGTCGTGCGGAGTCCGCCACCGCACGGGACCGGGGCCGCCAGGTGGAACTCCATGGCACTGTGCTGCTGTGGCGCGAAGCCACGCCCGACGCACCGCCGGTGGACGTCGAGACCTCCGAGGTTCTGCTGCTCACCGAGGCCCGGGAGGCCCATACCGAGCAGCACGCCCGGGTCAGCAGCCCGGGCCGGGAAATGCAGGGCGTCGGCGCCGTCGTCCGGCTGGAAACGGAACAGATCGAGTTCCTGTCTGAGGTCAAGGGGAGGTACCTGCCCGAGGAGGCACAGTAGGCTCATGGCTGCTTCGCATCGAGGGGGACCGGGGCGGCGGGCGAGCCGGATCTGGCTGCTGGTGGCGGCACTGGCCTTCGCTCAGCGTGCGCCGGCGCTGGACTCCGACCGTCGTCAGCCCATCGACCTGAAGGCCGACCGGGCCGAGTTGGACAACTCCGCCGGCGTCAGCGTCTACACCGGCAACGTGGTTCTGACCCAGGGCACCCTCACCCTGACCGGCGACGTGATGCACGTCTACACCGGCGACGACCGCCGGGTGGATCGCATCGAGGTCGACGGTACGCCGGCCACCTACCGCCAGCTGCCCGAAGGTGAGACGCAGTACGTGGACGCCGAGGCACCGCGGATGGAGTACTACGCCCAGGATCCCGAGCGCATCCGGCTGCTCCAGGGCGCGGTGCTGACCCAGGGGCGCGACCGGTTCGCCGCCCGGACCATCGTCTACAACGTCGAGGCGGACCTGGTCACCGCCGACGGCGACCAGGACCAGCGGATCCACATCACCATCTACCCGAAAGAAGATGACGAGCGCAGCGAATCCCAGCCCTGAAGCCGGCAGCGGCGCCGAGCCGGCGTCCCGGCTGGAGGCGGTGGAGCTCACCAAACGGTTCCGGGGCCGGCCGGTGGTCCAGGGCGCCAGCGTCAGCGTGGGCAGCGGCGAGATCGTTGGCCTGCTGGGCCCCAACGGCGCCGGCAAGACCACTACCTTCTACATGATCGTGGGCCTGATCCGGGCCGACTCCGGCCACATCCGCCTCGGCGGCGGGGACATCACCGGCCTGCCCATGCATGCGCGGGCGCGGCTCGGCATCGGCTACCTGCCCCAGGAGGCCTCCGTATTCCGGCGCCTGTCCGTGGTGGACAACCTGCTGGCCATCCTGGAGACGCGGCCCGGCCTCGGCCGCGCCCAGCGCCAGGCCCGGGCCGAGCAGCTGCTGGAGGAATTCCACGTCGGGCACCTGCGGGATCAGTCGGGCATCAGCCTCTCCGGCGGTGAGCGCCGCCGGGTAGAGATCGCCCGCGCCCTGGCGGCGGACCCGGCCTTCATCCTGCTGGACGAGCCGTTCGCCGGCGTCGACCCGATCTCGGTAGTTGACATTAAGCGGATCGTCCGCCACCTGGCGGAGCGGGGTATCGGCGTGCTGATCACCGACCACAATGTCCGTGAGACACTGACCATCGTCGATCGGGCCTATATCCTGAGCGGAGGCACCGTCATCGCCGAAGGTAATGCCGAGGCCGTACTGGCCGATGAGCAGGTCAAATCCGTGTATCTGGGCCATGAGTTCCGGATGTAACGTGCCTGACATGACCACACCAGCATCCACGCTTCCTGGCCGGCCGACACCGGGCGCGGCGGCCAGCGGGGCATGAGCGCGATGAAGCAATCCCTGCACCTGCGTCTTGGCCAGCAGCTGACCATGACGCCCCAGCTGCAGCAGGCGATCCGGTTGCTGCAGCTCTCCACCCTGGACCTGCAGCTGGAGATCCAGCAGGCGCTGGAGTCCAACCTGATGCTGGAGCTGGCCGAGGATGCCGAACTGCAGAGCGCCAGCGAGGAGGATCCCCAGTCCGCGGAGACGGAATCCGCCGCCGAGGAACAGCCCGATCCGGAGTCCGAGGCCATGAACCTCGAAGAGCGCGACGGCCTCGGCGAAGAGCTGGCCATGGACACCGCCTGGGACGACATCTACGACGGCGGCACCGCCTACAGCGCCCGGGATCCTGATGACGACCGCGACCCCCTGGAAAACCAGACCGGCGGCGGCGAGTCGCTTCAGGAGTACCTGCTCTGGCAGGCCGGCCTGAGCGGCTTCAGCCCGCGGGAGGCGGCCATCGCCGAGGCCATCATCGACGCGGTGCGCGACGACGGCTACCTGGACTGCGGCCTGGACGACATCCAGGCGGCGCTGCCCAGCGAATGGCAGGTGGACCTGCCCGAGATCGAAGCCGTGCTGCGCCAGGTGCAGCTGCTGGATCCGGTGGGGGTGGCTGCCCGCGACCCCCGGGAGGCGCTGGCGGTGCAGCTCTCCCAGCTTCCGGAGGACACCCCCTGGCTGGAGCCCGCCCGGCGTCTGGTGGCGGACCACCTGGAGCTGCTGGCCAACCGGCAGTACACCCAGCTGCGCCGGCGCATGAAGCTGGAGGAGGACGAACTCTCCCAGGTGGTGGCCCTGCTCCAGACCCTGGATCCCCATCCCGGCACCCGCATCAGCAACTCCCAGCCCGAGTACGTGGTGCCGGACGTCTTCGTGCACCGGCACCACGGCGACTGGCTGGTGGAAATCAACCCCGACGCCTATCCCCGGCTGCGGGTCAACGGCGCTTACGCCGGAATGGTGCGCCGCGCCGACAGCAGCCGCGACAACTCGGTGATGCGCCAGCATCTGCAGGAGGCCCGCTGGCTGATCAAAAGCCTGCGCAGCCGCAACGAGACCCTGCTCAAGGTCGCTCGCTGCATCGTCGAGCGCCAGCGTGACTTCCTCGAGCGGGGCGACGAAGGCATGCAGCCCCTGGTGCTGCGGGAGGTGGCCGAGCGCATCGAGATGCACGAATCCACCGTGTCGCGGATTACCAACCAGAAGTACATGCACACCCCCCGCGGCACCTTCGAGTTCAAGTATTTCTTCTCCAGTCACGTCCAGACCGTGGACGGTGGCGAGTGCTCCGCCACGGCGATCCGGGCCCGTATCCGGCGCCTGCTCGCCCAGGAGCATCCGTCCAGGCCCCTGAGCGACAACCAGCTCGCCGCCGAGCTGCAGTCCCAGGGCATCAATGTGGCGCGGCGCACCGTGGCCAAGTACCGGGAGGCCATGGGCATCGCGTCGTCCACCGAGAGGAAGCGTCTTTCCTAGGAGGCGTCATGCAGATCGACATCACAGGCCATCACGTGGAAGTGAGCGACTCCCTCAAGGAGTACGTGCGCGAGAAGTGCCAGAAGCTGGAGCGCCACTTTGACAACGTGGTCGACGCCCATTTCATCCTCACCGTGGAGAAGCTCCTGCACAAAGCGGAAGCCACCATAATGGTGAGTGGAGGCAAGATCTACGCCGACGCCACCAACGAGGACATGTACGCTGCCATCGATGCCCTGGTGGACAAGCTCGATCGCCAGGTCGTCAAGCACAAGGAAAAACTCAAGGACCACCGCCGCGCCGAAGGCGCCGTCAGCCAGGCGGTGCAGGAGTAAGCCCAGGCTGCCGGGGACGCGGCGACGTCCCCGGCGCATTCGCAGATGCTGACCTGCCCGTGGGGCGCTGCCCATGAACCCAGCCGAACTGCTAACCCCTGATCGCGTCCGCTGCGGCGCCGAACTCAGTAGCAAGAAACGCGTCCTGGAAGCCCTGGGCGAGCTGCTGGAGCCTGACGAGGGCGAACCCAGCGAACCCACCGCCCAGCAGGTGTTCGAGAGCCTGATTGGCCGCGAGCGCCTGGGCAGCACCGGCCTGGGCAAGGGCGTGGCGCTGCCCCACGCCCGGGCCGCGGGCATCGAGCGCCCGGTGGCGGCGCTGATGACGCTGCGCCAGCCGGTGGCCTTCGACGCCATCGACCACCAGCCGGTAGACGTTGTGCTGGCGCTGCTGGTGCCCGAGCAGAGCGTGGACGAGCATCTGCGCATCCTCTCCTCCCTGGCCGAGCTGTTCAGCGACACCGAGCTCTGCCAGCGCCTGCGCGAGTGCAGCTCGGGCCAGGAGCTCTACCACGAGCTGGAGAGCTGGCAGCCGCGGCCCGACTCGTGAACGTGCCGCTGCCGGTCCGGGCCCTGGCCCGGGCCCTGGCCGCCGCCCCCGGCGAGCTCCCCGAGACCCTGCCCCTGCCGGCAGCCGGGGCCAGCTGGTCAGGTATCCGCCGCGGCGCCCTGCGCCGGCCCGGGCGCGCCGCCGGGATCACGCTGACCGACGCCCGGCTGCTGCTGCTGGCGGCCGGCCAGGATCCCCACGGACAGCTGGCCGCCGCGGCCGGCGCCGCCGGCATCCCGGTGCTGGCGAGCCCGCTTCCCGCCGGCCATGCGCGCCGCCGCCTGAACCGATTTCTGGCCCGCCGCCTGCGGGTGATCCGGCCCGGCACGCTGCTGCGCATTGCCGGGCGCGGCGTGCTGCTCACCGGCCCGGCAGGCAGCGGCAAGAGCGACCTGGCCCTGGAGCTGCTGGAGCGAGGCCACGCCCTGGTGGCCGACGACGCCGTGGCCCTGGCCCGCAGCGCCGCCGGCCGGCTGCAGGGAAGCTGCCCGCCGCCGCTGCCCGCACGGCTGGGGCTTCGGGACCTCGGCCTGGTGGATCCGCGGCAGCTGTACGGGCCCGGCGCCACGGCCACGGCCACCGAGCTGGATCTCTGGGTGGACCTGGCGCCAGCCCCGGCGGGCAATGCCCTGGACGGGCGCTGGCAGCACACCTGGCTGCTGGGGGTGCGCCTTGCGCAGCTGACCCTGGGCGGAACCGACCGGCCCCGGGCCTTGCTGCTGGAGACCGCCGTGCGTACCCTCGCCGTGGACCGCGGCCGCAGGGGGGTGCGGTCGTACGTGGCCCAGCAGCGGAGCCGCCTGGCATGAACCTCACCATCATCAGCGGGCTGTCGGGCTCCGGCAAGAGCGTCGCCCTGAACACCCTGGAGGATGCCGGCTACTTCTGCATCGACAATCTGCCGCTCGGGATGCTGGAGGCCCTGGGCCAGCACCTGGCCGCTGGTGGGAGCGGGCCCGGCGCCGCCCCACCGCGTTACGCGGTGGGCATCGACGCCCGCAACCGGCCCGAGGATCTGGCCCACTGCGCCGAGATCCTCGACGAGCTGGAGCGCCGCGGCCTGGGCATCCAGATCCTGTTCCTCACCGCCGACCGCACCACCCTGATCAAGCGCTTCAGCGAGACCCGCCGGCGCCATCCCCTGAGCGGCGCCGACACGCCCCTGGCGGAGGCCGTCTCCCGGGAGCGGGAGCTGCTGCGCCCGTTGCAGGAGCGGGCCGACCTGACCATCGACACCACCATGACCACCGTGCACCAGCTCCGCGAGCGGGTGCGCAGCCGGCTGGTGCAGCGCCCCAATGTGCTGTCCCTGCAGATCGAGTCGTTCGGCTTCAAGCACGGCGTGCCCGCCGACGCCGACTTCGTGTTCGATGTCCGCTGCCTGCCCAACCCCCACTGGGAACCGGAACTGCGGCCCCACACCGGCCGCGACGCGCCGGTGGCGCAGTTCCTGGCCCGCCAGCCGGAAGTGGCCGACTACCTGCGGGATACGGCGGAATTCCTGAAACGCTGGATCCCCTGCTTCCAGCGAGAGAACCGCAGCTACCTCACAGTGGCCATCGGCTGCACCGGTGGGCAGCACCGCTCCGTCTACCTCGCCGAACGCCTGGCCGCGGAGCTCCGCTGCGTGGAGGGGGAGATCAGCGTGCATCACCGGGAGCTGTCGTGAGGGTCGGTCTGCTGCTGGTCACCCATGAGCGCATTGGCGACGAGCTGCTCGGGGCGGCCACCGCCATCATGGGTCAGTGCCCTCTCCAGGCAAGCTGCCTGTCGGTGCCCCGCGCCGAGGAACCTGCCGCAATCGTGGCGCGCGGCGCGGGCCGGCTGGCGGAGCTGGACCAGGGCGCGGGGGTGCTGGTGCTCACCGACGCCTACGGCTCCACCCCCAGCAACGTGGCGGTGCAGCTCGCCCAGGCTCACCAGCTGGCGGTGGTAACCGGCGTCAACCTGCCCATGTTGCTGCGGGTGCTCAACTACCCGGACCTGCCCCTGGAAGAACTCCGCCGCAAAGCCCTGTCCGGGGGCCTGGACGGCATCGTGCTGGTGGAGCACCGCCAGTGAGCTGCGGGCCCCTGACCTCGGCCCGTTGCGAGGTCACCATCGTCAACCGGCTCGGCCTGCACGCCCGGGCGGCGGCCCGCTTCGTGGAGACCGCGAGCCGCTTCCAGGCGGAGGTGCAGGTGATCCGCGGCGAGCGGCAGGTGAATGGCAAGAGCATCATGGGCGTGATGATGCTGGCCGCCGCCAACGGCACCCGGCTCAGCCTGGAAGCCCACGGAGAGGACGCGGCCCAGGCCATCGAGGCCCTGCGCCAGCTGGTGGCGGAGCGCTTCGGCGAAGCCGACTGAGGCCACATTTGATCCGTTAACCAGTTAACCAGTTAACTGGCGGCTTATCGAGACCAGTCGCCCAACGGCCCCGCCGTCCCTGCCCAGGAAAGTCCCCATGCCCGCCACACCCCGCACCGAGGCGCGCCCGGAGAGCCTGCGCGAGTCCATCACCAGCCTGCTGGACCGGGGCACCCTGGCGCACGCCCGGCAGGCTCTCGACGCGCTGCATCCGGCAGAGCTGGGGCGCCTGCTGGACTCCCTGCCCAGCGCCTACCGGGCCCTGGTGTGGCCCATGGTGCCGCCCGAGCGCCGCGGCGACGTGCTGCTGCACGTCAACGACGAGGTGCGGGACACCCTCATGCAGGACATGGAGGCCCGGGAAGTGCTCCGGGCCGCCGAGGGCATGGACACCGACGACCTGGCCGACTTTGTCCAGGACCTGCCTGAGACCCTGGCCGGCGCCGTGCGCCAGTCCCTGGACCGCCAGGACCGCCACCGCCTGGAGACGGTGCTGTCCTATCCGGAGGACACCGCCGGCGGGCTGATGGACCCCAACCTGGTGACCGTGCGCCCGGACGTGACCCTCGACATGGTGCTGGGCTATCTGCGGCTGCGCGGCGAGCTGCCGGACCTCACCGATAACCTGATCGTGGTGGACCGCGACGACCGTTACCTGGGGCTGCTGAGCCTCGCCGCCCTGGTGGTGAACGAACCGGCGCTGACCGTGGAGCAGGTCTACCAGCGCCGCCACGAGCCCATCCCCGCCGACCAGCCGGCCCGGGACGTGGCGCGCCGCTTCGAGGACTACGACCTGGTCAGCGCTCCGGTGGTGGACGCCGACGGCCGGCTGCTGGGGCGCATCACCGTGGACGACGTGGTGGACGTGATCCGCGAGGAGGCGGACCGCTCCATGCTGCACATGGCCGGCCTCGGAGAAGACGAAGACATGTTCGCGCCGGTGCTGGCCAGCGCCCGGCGCCGGGCCGTGTGGCTGGGGGCCAACCTGGCCACCGCCTTCCTGGCCGCCTGGGTGATCAGCCGCTTCGAGGCCACCCTCGACCAGATCGTCGCCCTGGCAGTGCTGATGCCGGTGGTGGCCAGCATGGGCGGCATCGCCGGCACCCAGACCCTGACGGTGATGATCCGCGGCCTGGCCCTGGGCCAGGTGGACCGGGCCAACCGCGGCTTCCTGCTGGGCAAGGAACTGGGCGTGGGGGCCCTCAACGGCCTGCTGTGGGCGGCGGTGGTGGGCCTGGTGGCCTATCTCTGGTTCGGCAGCCGCGACATCGGCCTGATCATCGCCGCCGCCATGGTGATCAACCTGCTGTGCGCCGCCCTGACCGGCGCCGTGGTGCCGGTTGTCCTGCGCCGCCTGGGCATCGATCCGGCCCTGGCCGGCGGCGTGGTGCTGACCACCGTCACCGATGTGGTGGGGTTTGTGGCATTCCTGGGGCTGGCGACGGCGTTTCTGCTGTAGTGAGGACTGAGGACTGAGAGGGCGTTGACAAAATTACAAGGCGCCTAATTGCTCTCTCCGCCGCTCATGGCGTGCGGCGCCCGCCATGCACCGGGCCTGGGCACGGCCTTGGGCACCGCCGCCGTAGACCCGCATTGCGAAGAAACGTGGGGGCCAGCGCAGCAAACGCCAAGGTGCCAAGCGCTGGGCCCACGTACCTGAACCGATCCGCGGGAGCGATGCCATCGCCCGATGGCAGGTTTCTCCGCAACCTGCCCTACGGCGGGCTTCGCTCGGCGCCGGGAGGGATCTCCACCCCGCGCTCCGGCCCAAAGATGCCGGATGCGCTTCGCTTATCCGCTGTTCG
>CAZAQB010000021.1:0-33397 GCA_964487155.1 uncultured Ectothiorhodospiraceae bacterium | reverse complement strand
GAAGGCCCCCGAGCCCCGGCAACCCGCGGGCTAGCAGCCTGTGGGAGAGTTAGGCGGCTAGCAGCCTGTCGGACTTAGGGGATCGTAGCGAGGCGAGTGGGAAACGGAGGCGGTTTTTTCGCTCATTTGAGGAGAATAGTGGGTGCTATTTGACGAAAAGGAGCGGAAAAAGAGCCCCGTTTGCCGCCGCCGCAGTAGATCATCCCTAAGTCCGACAGGCTGCTAGTGCCGGTACTCGTCCCGATCCGCGGAAAGCCACGCGGCAGCCTGCTCGGCGGTCATGGGGCGGCCAGCGAAACTGCCCTGCGCGGCGTCGCACTCCTCCCATCGCAGAAACTCCCACTGGGCGCCGCGGGTAACCCCCTCGGCCAGTGCGGCCATGCCCTGGGTATGGGCCAGCGCGATGACCGAGCGGGTGATGGCGGCGCAGTCGGAATCCCGGTCCAGGGCCTCCACGAAACGTGCCGCCACCTTGAGGCTGTCCAGTTCCAGGTGGCGGAGCTGAGCCACCGAGCAGGAGCCGGTGCCGAACTGGTCGGCGATTACCGCCACGCCAAGGCGGCGCAGCCCGCTGATAGTCGTGATGGCTCCCCGGAGATTGCGCAGCAGGCCGGGCTCGCCCACCTCCAGGGCCAGCGCCGAGGGCGTCAGGCCCTGGGCCTGGATCTGCTCTGCGGTGGCTTCCACCAGGTCGCCTGCAGCCAGGGCGGCGGCCGGTACGTTGACGCTCAGCCGCAGGGGGGCGCCGGCCGCATGCGTCAGGGCCGCCGCCTCGCCGCAGGCGGTGGCGATGAGCCACCTTGCAAAGGGCCCTGCCAGGCCTTCGGCTTCGGCCAGCGCCTCCAGGGGGGCTCCGCTGACGGGCTCGCCGGCGTCGCGTTCCCACCGGGCGAGCATTTCCATTCCCAGCGTACGACCACTGCCAAGGCTCAGCAGCGGCGCGAACCGGCATTCCAGTGTCCCCGCCTCCAGGGCTGCCCCCAGGCCGGGAGCCCGGCCCTGAACGCCGGTAGCGGGCTCCGGCTCCGCCGTAGCGCTGCGGTTGTTGCTCCAGGCCCGCAGCGCGCACACCACCAGGGAGTGCAGCCGCTGGGCGGTGAGCTCGGTCTTGAGGAAGTAGCCATTGATCTCGTAGCCGAGGATGACGTCCCGTTCCGGCGCCTGGCCCGGCTGCCCGGTGCGCAGCACGATCTGTATCCGGCGATTGCCCAGGGTCTCGCGGATGTACCGGCATAGCCGCAGGCCGGCGTCATCGGTCTCCATAACCACGTCGAGTATCACCAGGGCCATGTCAGGGCGGGCGGCCAGCCGCTCCCGGGCTTCGGCGGCGGAGAGTGCATGGTGCAGTTCAATGCGCCGGCCATCGAAGGACATGCGATCCAGCAGCATGCCGGTGATTTCGTGGACGGCGGGCTCGTCGTCCACCACCAGCACCGGCCAGGAATCGCCGGTACGGTTTTGCGCAGCGGGGTTCATAGGCTGAGCGTAGCTGCCGCCAGCGCCGGGTGACCAGTGACGCGGCGCGAGGGGCATATTCACTCGGGCTCGGGCTCTGCCGGCAGGCGGCGCGGAAACTCGACCACGAAGCGAGCGCCGCGGCCATAGCCTCCCTGGTTCTCCACCCGAATCGATCCGCCCAGGGTGCGGGTAACCAGGTTGAACACCACGTGGAGTCCCAGTCCGGTGCCTCCGGCGCTGCGACGGGTGGTGAAGAAAGGCTCGAAAATGCGTTCCGCCAGGGCTGCCGGAATGCCCCGCCCGTCGTCCGAAACGGTCAGCCGCACCCGCTCCCCGGGCAGTTCCCGGGCCTCGACCCGGATCAGGCCGCCCGGGGCGTCGTCCTCGAAAGCGTGCTGGACGGCGTTCAGCACCAGGTTGGTGACTACCTGGGCCAGGGGGCCCGGGTAGCTGTCCACGCGCAGCGCTTCGGGGCAGGACAGCTCCAGCCTGTGCGGGGTCTGGCGCAGGCGCGGGCCGATGCTGGCAAGGGTCTCCTGCAGGTAGGTGCGCAGGTCGATTTCCCGGCGCTCCTCGCTGGCACGATCCGCGGCCACCTGCTTGAAGCTCTGGATCAGGCTGGCGGCCCGCCGGGTGTTGGTGAGGATCAGCCGGGCCGAGGCCCCGGCATCGTCCAGGAAGGCCTTCAGCGTTTCGTCGTCCAGCTCGCCCCGGGCGTGCTGCCGGGACACCGCCCGGACCCGGTCGTCCAGGAAGGACGCCGCGGTGACCGTCACCCCTACCGGTGTATTGATCTCGTGGGCCACGCCGGCCACCAACCCACCCAGAGACGCCATCTTCTCCGACTGCACCAGGTCGTGCTGGGTCCGCTCCAGGTGATGCAGGGAATTCACCAGTTCGCTTTCCGCCAGTTCCCGGCTCTCGTGGGAAAGCACCGTCCACCACGCGGCGACTGCCAGCAGCCCCAGCAGGCCGCTATAAAGGCGCAGGAAAACCCCAGCCAGTTCCGGGTCAGCCTGGGCCGGGTCCGGCTCGATGAGCCGGTAGGAGAGCAGGAACAAGGCGGCCGCTATGATGGCCAGCACACTGAAGAGCACCAGAAAGCGCCCCACCCGGCGTCCCAGCTCGGGGCGGAAGGTCGGCTGCTCCAGGCTCGGGGCACCGCGGCTGCGAAACGGGGTCAGCAGCGGTTCCGGCGCCTTGCAGATGTCGTGGCAGTGGGTGTCCAGGCTGCAGCACAGGGAGCAGATGGGGCCCTCGTAGAACGGGCAATGGGCCAGATCCCGGGGCTCGTAACTGCGCTCGCAGATGCAGCAGATCCGGGCTGCGGGATCCAGCCGGCGGCCGGCCTCGTCCCGGGCCAGGTAATAGCGGCCGCGCGTGATCAGACCGATGACCACGGCGGCGGCGAAGGCGGTGACCAGCGACAGCAGTGCCGAGTAGACCTGAGCCAGCTCCCCGAGCAGCCCCGACCAGGCGGCGATGGACAGCAGCGAGGCGATGAGCATGGCGCCGCAGCCCACCGGGTTGATGTTGTAGAGATGGGCGCGCTTGAACTCGATGAACGGCGGGCTCACGCCCAGGGGCTTGAGTACCACCAGGTCCGCGACGATGGCGCCGATCCAGGCAATGGCTACGTTGGCGTATACCGCCAGCACGGCCTCCAGGGTCTCGAAGATGCCCAGCAGCATCAGCAGTAGGGCGATCAGCACATTGAACACGAGCCAGATCACCCGGCCCGGGTGGTAGTGCGCCACCCGCGAGAAGAAATTGCCCCAGGCCAGGGAGCCGGCATAGGCGTTGGTGACGTTGATCTTCACCTGGGAGAGCAGCACGAAGCCGGTGGCCACCGCCAGCACCGTGCCGGCGTCGTCGAACACGTAGGAATAGGCCTCGATGTACATGCGGACGGGTTCGATGGCTCGGCCGTAGTCGGCCCCGTGGCGCACCGCCACGAAGGCCAGCAGCCCGCCGGCGAGGATCTTGGCGCCTCCCACGAGGATCCAGCCCGGCCCGGCGAGCACCATGGCCGTCCACCACTGGCGGCGGTTGCTGCGCTCCAGGTCCGGCAGGAAGCGCAGGTAGTCCACCTGTTCCCCCACCTGTACCACCAGGGAGAACAGCACGCCGGTGGCGGCGCCGAAGGCCAGCAGGTTGAACTCCCCGCTGCCGGTGGCGCGGCCGGCGAACTGCGACCACTCCCGGAGGATCTCCGGCTCGGTGGCGAATATGAAGACGAAAGGCGTCACCAGCAGCAGTACCCAGAACGGCTGTGTCACCAGTTGCAGCTGGTTGATCAGCGTGATGCCAAAGAACGTGATGGGGATGATGATCAGCGAGGAGACCACGTAGCCGATGACGATCTGCAGCCCGAAGTACAGGTGCAGCGCCTGGGCCATGATGGCCGCCTCCAGGGCGAAAAAGATGAAGGTGAACGAGGCGTAGATCAGCGAGGTGATGGTGGAGCCGATGTAGCCGAAACCGGCCCCCCGGGTCAGCAGATCCATGTCGATGTTGTAGCGGCTGGCGTAGTAGCTGATGGGCAGCGCGGTGAGAAAGATCACGACGATGGCGAACAGGATGGCCGGGAAGGCGGTGGCGAAGCCGTAGCTCAAGGTGATGGCACCCCCGATGGCCTCCAGCGCCAGGAATGAGATGCCGCCGAGGGCGGTGTTGGCTACCAGGGCAGGGGGCCAGCGCCGGTAGGCCCGGGCCGCGTAGCGCAGGGAGTAATCTTCCAGGGTTTCGTTAGCGACCCAGGCCCGGTAGTGGCGTTTCACCCGGATCATTGTCCGCGACGTCCGATCATCGGCAGCCTGCTTGACAACCGGCCTGGCCCAGCCACGCTGTCAGCATAGTGCCAGGGGTCGCCGCTGGAGGCGGCTGGCGGATGCGCTCCGGGCCGCCCGCCCCCGGCGACCCGGGCCCGTGCCAGGGGATCCGCAATCATGCACCGCTCCCAAGCCATTGCCGGTCGCCCGGGGCGGCCTGCTCCCGGAGCCAAGTGAGCCCGCCGACGACACCCAGGCTGGACGGCCTGATTCGCCGCGTGCACGCTGCCGCCAGCGACGAGCGCCGCTGGGCAGGTGCGTTGGGGGCACTGCGCCGGGTGATGGGCGGGCGATCCGTGATTCTGGCGCACCATGATTTCGCTCTCGGTCGCGGCGAGTGGCTGGTGGAGTCTCCCGCCAACCCCGACGCCCGGCGTGCCTATGCCGCGGAGCACTCCGCCCGTAACCCGTGGTTCATGTCCAGCCTGGAGTATCGGCCTGGCCGGGTAATGACCGGCGACGAGGTGCTGCACCCCGACGAACTGGTGCGCACGGATTTCTATCGCCAGCACCTCCGGCGGCTGGGATGGATGCACCGGCTCTGCGGTGTGGTGGCCCGGCGGGGCGATCAGGTGTGGTACCTGGACGTGCTCCGCGGCCCTGGGGAGCCGACCTTCGCCGTTGCCGAGCGCCATCGGTTCCGCGCGGTGCTGCGCCATGTCTCCCTGTCCCTGGAGCAGCACTGGAGCCTCCGGGATGCGCGCCAGATGAACCGGGCCCTGCGCGCGGTGATCGACGAGCTGGCGCCGGCGGTGTTCGTGGTCGATACCCGGGCCCGGGTGCTGCTCAGCAATGCACGTTGCGAGCCTTTCCTGGAGCAGTGCGCCGGTTTGCAGCTTCGCCAGGGCCGGCTCTTTGCCGAAGTGCACACTGAGCAGCGCGCCCTGCTGGAAGCCGTCGCCCGGGCGGCCGCCGCCGACCCGGAGTTGCCGGGAGGCGGTGCCGCCGATCAGGTGGTGGGCCTGGGGAACGGGGGCGGCTTGCCGGCCACGGTGCTGCTGGTGCGACCGGCGGGGCGGCTGGCGGCTGCAGAGGGTGGCGCCCGGGAAGGGGCAGCGGTGATCGTGGGCAAGCTTCAAGGCCCGGCGGAACACGATATGGGGCGCTGCGTATTTCCGCGGTTGTTCGCGCTGACGCCCGCCCAGGCGCGGTTGGCCGGTCTGGTGCTGAGCGGCACCGGTCTCTCGGACTGCGCCCGGCGGCTGGAGGTCTCCGAGAACACGGTGCGCAGCCACCTCAAGCAGATCTACCAGAAGACCGACTGCCACGGGCAGCTGGATCTGGTCCGCCTGCACGCCCAGGTCTGCACCGAGTTCATGTGAATCCCCTGGCCGTGGGCCCACGCTGACCGGGCGCCCGGGGCCTCCTCGCCCTGCCTGCTCCACAAAGCTCTCCCGGTTCCGATCCGCCAATTGTCACCCCCAGGTGCGAGTCGGGCCTCACCCGCTGGGGTGAGACCCTGCCACCCGCGGGGGTCAGGCGCCTTGCGCCGGGCGGGGGATTCGTCTCCGGCGGAGCGTCGCTAGCCTCTTCCCTACGCTGCGCTGCCGGGCCAGTCCCCGCTGGCAGCGCTTCTTGCAAGGCGACGGGAGGAGAGCAGGTCATGGTCGAGACGGTATTCAGCGCAGAGCTGAACAAATGGCCCGAGGAGCAGGCGGTCAAGACCCACAACCGCTGGCATCCGGACATCCCCATCGTGCAGTGGTTCAAGCCCGGTGACGAGTTCCGGGTGGAGTGCTACGACTGGACCGGCGGGCAGATCAAGAACGACGACAGCGCCAACGACATTCGCGACGTTGACCTGACCAAGGTCCACTACCTGAGTGGGCCTTTCGGTGTGGAAGGCGCCGAGCCCGGCGACCTGCTGGTGGTGGACATCAACGATGTGGGGGCTCTGCCCCAGTCCACCTGGGGATTCACCGGCATCTTCGCCCGCGAGAACGGCGGGGGATTCCTCACCGAGCATTTCCCCGGAGCCGGAAAAGCCTGCTGGGATCTGCACGGCATCTACACCACCTCCCGGCACGTCCCCGGGGTGCGCTATCCAGGCATCATCCACCCCGGCCTGATAGGCACCCTGCCCGACCGGGCCCTGATGGAAAAGGCCAACGCCCGGGAGGCGGCCCTGCTATCCACTGACCCCGAACGGGTGCCTCCCCTGCTGGCGCCGCCGTATGCCGACACCGCGCTGATGGGGGCCATGAGCGGTGCGACCGCCGACAAAGCCGCCCGCGAGGCCTGGCGCACCGTGCCGCCCCGGGAACACGGCGGCAACTGCGACATCAAGAACCTGTCCCGCGGTTCCAAAGTGTATTTCCCGGTTTACGTCAAGGGCGGCGGGCTCTCCATGGGGGATATCCACTGGTCCCAGGGGGATGGTGAGATCACGTTCTGCGGCGCCGTCGAGATGGCCGGATTCATCGATATCGGCGTGGATATCATCAAGGACGGAGTACGCAAGTACGGGGTCACCAATCCCATCTTCCGGCCCAGCCCCATCGAGCCCCACTTCACCGAGTACCTGGTGTTCGAGGGCATCTCGGTGGACGAGCACACTGGCGAGCAGCATTACCTGGACGCCCATATCGCCTATCGCCGGGCCTGTCTGAACGCCGTGGAGTATCTGAAGAAGTTCGGCTACAC
The DNA here is from genome assembly GCA_964487155.1 of uncultured Ectothiorhodospiraceae bacterium. Lineage (GTDB taxonomy): Bacteria > Pseudomonadota > Gammaproteobacteria > Nitrococcales > Nitrococcaceae > CAZAQB01. The sequence goes on along the minus strand of CAZAQB010000021.1, from coordinate 26,465 downwards.
CGGCGAGCAGGCCTACGTGATCCTGGGCACCGCCCCGGTGGAGGGCCGCATCAGCGGCATCGTCGACATCCCCAATGCCTGCTGCACAGTGGCCATTCCGACGTCGATCTTCGACTTCGACATTCGTCCCAATGCTGCCGGGCCCCAGCGCCAGGTGGGTGGGGTGCAGATCGCCCTCGCCAGCTGATCGGGCGATTGCGGGCGCGTGGCCGCGGCGCAGCGCCGCGGTCGCGCCACCATCCCTTGCCAGGAGGAGCCGGTCATGCTGCTGGGACTCGCACTGCTCTATGTGGGGGCCGTTCTGTTCCTGAACGGCATCTGGCTGCTGGGCCACATCAACGACCGGGAAATCTGGGTCGTCAACGTTTTCGTCGGCGGCATCACCATGCTGGTGGCCCTGTACCTGGCCTTTGGCCCGGGGGCGGATGCCGGCAGCATCAAGGCGGCGGCGCTGACGCTGCTGTTCACCTTCACCTACCTGTGGGTGGCCATCAACCGCCACCAGGACGTGGACGGCCGGGGCCTTGGCTGGTTCAGCCTGTTCGTGTCCATCACTGTGGTGCCGGTGGCAATCGAGACCCTGAGCAACGCCCAGGGCACCTGGGACGTCTGGTTTGGCCTGTGCTGGGCGGCATGGGCGGTGCTCTGGTTCATGTTCTTCCTGCTGCTGGCCCTGAAGAAACCCATTGCCCGGATTACCGGCATGGTTACCACCGCCGAAGGTGTACTTACCGGCTGGCTGCCCGGCTACCTGTTGCTGAACGGTGTGCTGGGACCGGCGGCCGGCGGCTGAGCAGGCCCCACCCCGGTGGGCCTCGACCACCGCGAGCAAGGCGGGCCGCCACCAGGGACCGGTGGCGGCCGCCAGGGAGCCAGCCATTCCCTGACCACTGCGCCCAGGAGAGAACGACATGCCCCTCTACGACTACCGTTGCCCCCACTGCGGGCCTTTTCAGTCCTGGGCCGTCATGGCCCAGAGTACGGCCCCCGCCGGCTGCCCGGACTGCGGCGTACTGGCGCCGCGGCGCCCCATGGCACCGTTTCTCAATACCATGAACGGCGTCCGGCGCCAGGCGGAGGATCGCAACGAGCGCAGCGCCCATGAGCCCCGGGTGATGAACGCCGGGGAACTGGCGGGCCTGGGCCGGCCCCGGAGCGGCTGCGGCCACGTGCATGGGGATCACCATGCAGAGGGGCCCGCGCAGCCGCGCGTGGCGCGCTCCTCCAGACCTTGGATGATCGGCCACTGAGGTCGCTGGTTTTCGGCCGCTGGCCGGGTCGCCTGTCGCCGTGAAGGAGTGGCTTGCCGTGGCCGGTGGTGGCGCGCTGGGCGCCAGCGCCCGCTACGGCGTCTACCTGCTGGTGGCCCACACCGTCGCGGTGGGCTTCCCCTGGGCGACGCTGCTGGTGAACGTCGCCGGCTCCCTGGCCATGGGGGCGCTGGTGGAGTTCACGGCCTTGCTGTGGTCGCCGTCGCCCTGGTTGCGCAGTCTGCTGGTGGTGGGCTTTCTGGGTGCCTTCACCACCTTCTCAACCTTCTCTCTGGATGTCGTGACACTCTGGGAGCGTGGCCGGGCGGCGGCGGCAGCGGCCTATGTGTTGGCCTCGGGCATCCTGTGCGTGGCGGCCTGCATAGGTGGCATGGCCGCAGTCCGCCGGCTGCTCGGATCCTGACAGCCATTCCGGATCGACCCTGCGGCTGCCGGCGGCCAGCGGGGCCGGAGTTCTCCCGTGCGCCGCCACTTGGCCGAACTCCGCCCTGGGGCAGGCTGCCAAGATCCCTGCCAGGGACGCCGGTATGGCCGCCGGCGACGCGGCTGCCATGGCATCTTCACCGTCGTCCCTTGCGGCCATGGTTCTTCGCACCGTGAGTTCTTGGGGGGCGATGCCCGGCGCAGCAGGAGCGCCCTAACTCTCCGACAGGCTGCTAGCAGCCTGTCGGACTTAGGCTGCTCCTGCTGCGCCGGTGGGATAGCGGCCCATTTTTCCGATCCTTTTCGTCAAATAGCTACGGCTATTCTCCTCAAACGATCAAAAAACTGACCTCGCTCTCCCACTCGGCTCGCGACGGGCACCTAAGTCCGACAGGCTGCTAGGCTCGGAGTCCCCGGGCACCGGTGTGCGGGGCATTTCGCGGTCGCTGGCGCTGCAGGGGAGCCATGACAGAAAGCCTGCAAACATTGGCCCCCGGGTTCATGGTGGTCCACGGCAACCGCATGGAGGATCTGCGCGCCCTGGCGGTGGAATGGATGCGCCGCCATCCGCTGGCGCCGCTGGAGAACGAGACCCTCCTGGTGCAGAGCAACGGCGTGGCCCAGTGGCTGAAGATGGCCCTGGCCCGCAGCCCCGAGGCCGGCGGCTGCGGCATCGCGGCTGCTCTGGACATCCAGCTGCCCGCCCGCTTTCTCTGGAGCGCCTACCAGGCGGTGCTGGGCCCCGGGGAGGTGCCGGCGCAATCCCCCTTCGCCCGCGATGCCCTGGCCTGGCGCTTGATGGGCCTGCTGCCCGAGCTGCTGGCGGATCCGCTGTATGCGCCGCTGGCGCGGTTCCTCGAAGACGACACCGACCTGCGCAAACGCCACCAGCTGGCGGTGCGCCTGGCGGACCTGTTCGACCAGTACCAGGTCTACCGGGCGGACTGGCTGGCGGACTGGGCCGCCGGCGATGACCGGCTGCGCGACGCCAGCGGGCGGCCGCGCGAGCTGGAGCCGGAGCTGCGCTGGCAGCCGGCCCTGTGGCGCGCCCTGCTGGAGGACGCCGGCCCGCTACTCGCCGGCCAGGCCCGCTCCGCCCTGCACCGGCGCTTTTTGGAGGCCGTGGCGGGTCTCAGGGCGCCGCCCCCCGGGTTGCCCCGGCGGGTGATCGTGTTCGGCATCAGCTCGCTGCCGGCCCAGAGCCTGGAGGCCCTGGAGGCCCTGGCCCGGCTCAGCCAGCTGCTGGTCTGCGTCCACAACCCCTGCGAGTACTACTGGGCCGACCTGGCGCCGGGCCGGGAGGCGCCGGCCCCGGGCGCCGGGCGCCGGCCGCGCAGGTCCGCCCCGGCCGCCGACCCGGACGCCCACGGCCACCCGCTGCTGGCCGCCTGGGGCCGCCAGGGACAGGACTACATCCGGCTGCTGGACGAGCGCGACCGGCCGGAGGCCTACCGGGCGCTGCTGGAGGCGCTGCCCTGGGAGCGCATCGACCTGTTCGAGCCCCACGGCCAGGACTGCCTGCTGCACCAGCTCCAGGACGACATCCGCGAGCTGCGCCCGCTGCAGGAGACCCGCGCCCACTGGCCGGCGCTGGACCCGGCCGATACGTCCATCCAGTTCCACGTCACCCACAGCCCCCAGCGGGAGGTGGAGGTGCTCCACGACCAGCTGCTGGCCCGCTTCGATGCCGATCCCTCCCTGCGGCCCCGGGACGTCATCGTCATGGTGCCGGACGTGGACGCCTACGCGCCCCATGTGCAGGCGGTGTTCGGCCGTCTCGAGCCCGACGATTCCCGCCACATCCCGTTCGCTCTCTCCGACCAGGGGGCCCGCGGCCGGGATCCGCTGCTGGCGGCCCTGGAAGCCCTGCTCGGCCTGCCCCACGCCCGGCTCGGCGTCAGCGAGCTGCTCGACCTGCTGGAGGTGCCGGCGGTGTGCCGGCGCTTCGGCATCCCGCCGCAGCGCCTGGCGCAGCTCCACGACTGGGTGGCCGGGGCCGGCATCCGCTGGGGCCTGCACGCGCCTGCGCGCGCCGCCCTGGGGCTGCCGGACGGCCTGCAGCAGAACACCTGGCGCTTCGGGCTGTCCCGGCTGCTGCTCGGTTACGCCAGCGCCGGCACCGGCCCCTGGCAGGGCATCGAGCCCCACGCCGAGGTGGGCGGCCTGGAGGCCCGGCTGCTGGGGCCGCTGGCGCAGCTGCTGGAGCGCCTGGAGCACTGGTGGCAGCGGCTGCGCGAACCGGTGCCGGCGGCGCGCTGGGGCGAGCGGCTGCGGGCCCTGCTGGCCGATTTCTTCGAGCCCGACGCCGACGCCGAGCAGCTCACCCTGGCGCGCCTGGCGGAGACCCTGGAGCAGTGGGAGCAGGCCTGCGCCCTGGCCGGCCTGGAGCAACCGCTGCCCCTGGGCGTCGTGGCGGAACACTGGCTGGCAGCCCAGGACGGCGCCTCGCTGTCCGGGCGCTTCCTGGGCGGTGCGGTCAGCGTCTGCACCCTGCTGCCCATGCGCGCCATCCCGTTCCGGGTGGTCTGTCTGCTGGGCATGAACGACGGCGACTACCCCCGCGTGCGGGTGCCCGCGGACTTCGACCTCATGGCCGGCGAGCACCGCCCCGGGGACCGCTCCCGCCGCGAGGACGACCGCTACCTGTTCCTGGAGGCGCTGCTCTCCGCCCGGGAGCAGCTCTACGTGAGCTGGGTGGGACGCAGCGCTCGGGATGACAGCGCCCGCCCGCCGTCGGTGCTGGTGGCTCAGCTCCGCGACCACCTGGCAGCCGGCTGGCAGCCGGCGGCCGGGGATGCCGGCGAGCCCTCCGGGCTGCTGGAGCGGCTCACCCTGGTGCATCCCCTGCAGCCCTTCGGCCGGGCCTACTTTCGTGCCGGCGGCGATCCCCGCTGCTTCACCTACGCCGCCGAGTGGTCTGCGGTCCACGCGGCCCCGGCGCCCGCGGGGGACGCGCCGGCGGCACCGCTGGCGCCCCGGCCGGCGCCGGCGCCGCTGGCGCCCGAGGCGCTGGCCCGCTTCCTCAAGAACCCGGTGCAGGCCTTCTTCAACCAGCGCCTGGAGGTGTTCTTCGACGACCCGGACGAGATGGCCGACGACCTGGAACCCTTCACCCTGGATGCCCTCACCGCCTGGCAGCTGCGCGAGCGCCTCACCGCCGCAGTGCTGGCGGACGCCGGCGGGCCCGCCGCCTGGGAGGGGCGCCTGGACGCCGAGCTGGCCCGCCTGGGACGCAGTGGCGAACTGCCCCTGGGAGGCGCCGCCGCTGCCGATCAGGAGGCGCTGGGCGGCGCCGTGCTGCAGCTATTGGGGCGCTACCGGGAGTGGCTCGCCAGCTACCCCGAGGAGCGGGTTGAACCGGAGTTGCACGCCTTCGAGCGTGCCGGCGTGGTGGTGGAAGGCTGGCAGCCGGCGCTGCGCCGGGGCGACGGCGGCCGGCTGCTGCGGCTCGCCTGGCGCCCCGGCCCGCTGGCCCGGGACGACGGCAGCCGGCGGCTGGACGCCTGCTGCGGCGTGTGGGTGGATCACCTGCTGGGCAACGCCGCGGGCCCTGGCTTCGCCACCACGCTGGTGGGCACCGACGCGGCGCTACACTTCCCGGCGCTGGCCGCCGAGCGCGCGGCGCAGGTTCTGGAGGGGCTGCTGGCCGGCTGGGCGGCGGGCCAGACCCGGCCGCCGCCGGTGACCTGCCGCAGCGCCTGTGCCTGGCTCGAGGCCGAGGCGGCGGGCCGGGACCCGGAGAGCGCCGCCGCCCGGGTCTACGACGGTGCCGGCCGCCGGCCCGGGGAGGCGGGCCGCAGTCCCTACCTGGCCCGGGTCTACGCCAGCTTCCAGGACCTGCTGGCCGATGGCGATTTCCCGCGGCTTGTGGAAACCCTGTATCGCCCGCTCTGGGCGGCGGCCGGGGAGGGCGGCCCATGAGCGCGCGGCAGCCGCTGGACCCCCTCGCCCTGGCGCTGCACGGCAGCCGCCTGATCGAGGCCAGCGCCGGCACCGGCAAGACCTTCACCATCGCCGCCCTGTACCTGCGGCTGGTGCTGGGCCACGGTGGCCCGGCCGCCTTCCCCGAGCCCCTGAGCCCGCCCCGCATCCTGGTGGTGACCTTCACCGACGCCGCCACCCGGGAGCTGCGCGAGCGCATCCGCGGCCGCCTCGCGGAGGCGGCGCGCTGCTTTCGCGATGCCCCGGCGAGCGTCGCCGACCCGCTGCTGGCGCGGCTGCTGGAGGACTACCCCGCGCCCGAGGACCAGGCCCTGGCGGCCCGGCGCCTGGAGCAGGCGGCCGAGTGGATGGACGAGGCGGCGGTCGCCACCATCCACTCCTGGTGCTACCGGATGCTGCGCGAGCACGCCTTCGACAGCGGCAGCCTGTTCGAGCTTGAGCTCGTCACCGACCTGGAGCCGGCCTGGGCGGAGGCGGTGCGCGACTACTGGCGCAGCATGGTCTACCCGCAGCCGCCGGGGCGCTCGGCGCTGCTGCGGGCCGTTCTCGGCGGGGCCCCCGAGGCGCTGCGCCGGCGCCTCGGGCGGCTGCTGGAGCGGGTGCCGTCCCTGGACGGCGGCCGGGAGGAACTGGAACAGATCCTGAATCAGCGGCTCGCCGCGCTGGAGGCCCTGAAGGCCCCCTGGCGGGACGACTTCCAGGCCATCGCCGAGAGCTTCCGGGAGGCCCTGCCGGCGCTGAAGGCGAACAGCTACCGCGATCCCGGCGCCCTGCTGGAGGCCATGGCCGCCTGGGCCGCCGACCCGGGCCGCCAGCGCCCGGCCGCGGTGGGCAGCGTCGATCCGGCCGAGGCGCTGAGCCGCGCCGGCATGGAGCAGCGGCTGAAGGTCCGCCAGGCGCTGCCGGCGGACCTGCACCCGGCCTTCACCGCCCTGGACAGCCGGGAGGCCCTGGAGGGTTCCCTGGAGGGGCCGCTGCTGGCCCATGCGGCGGGCTGGATCCGGGCCCGCTTCCAGGCCGTGCAGCGGCGCAGCGGATGCCTGGGCTTCGACGACCTGCTGACCCGGCTCGACCGGGCCCTGGAGGGCGAGCAGGGTGAGGCGCTGGCGGCCCGCCTGCGCCGCCAGTTCCCGGTCGCCCTGGTGGACGAGTTCCAGGACACCGATCCGGTGCAGTACCGGATCTTCCGCCGCATCTACCGCCTGGAGCACAACCCCGCCGACGCCGGGCTGCTGCTGATCGGCGACCCCAAGCAGTCCATCTACGCCTTCCGCGGCGCTGACATCGGCAGCTACCTGCAGGCCCGGCAGGACACCGCCGGGCGCCACCATTCCCTGGGCACCAACTACCGCTCCGCGGCGCCCTGCGTGGCCGCGGTGAATGCCCTGTTCCAGCGCGCCGAGGAGACCCACCCGCGGGGGGCCTTCCGCCTCGGGGCGCCGGGGGCGCCGGCCCTGCCCTTCGAGCCGGTGGCCGCCCGGGGCGTGGACGAGAGCTTGCTGCTGGACGGCGAGCCTGCCCCCGGGCTGACCCTGTGGTGCCTGGAAGAGCCCGATCCCATTGCCAAGGGCGCGTTCCTGGAGCGGGCCGCCGGCGGCTGCGCCAGCGCCCTGGTGGAGCTGCTGGCGCCGGGACGGGCCGGCTTCCAGTCGCCGGCGGGCAGCCTGCGGCCGCTGCGCCCCCGGGACGTGGCGGTGCTGGTGCGCGACCGCCAGGAGGCGGAGGCGATCCGCGCGGCCCTGGGGGTTCGGGGCCTGCGCAGCGTCTACCTGTCGGACCGGGAATCGGTCTTCGATACCGCCGAGGCCGGCGACCTGCTGATCTGGCTGCGGGCCTGCGCCGAGCCGGAGTCCAACCGCCACCTGCGCGCCGCCCTGGCGACCGGCGTGCTGGGGCTCGACTTCCAGCGGCTCGCGCGGCTCAACGACGACGAGCTGGAGTGGGAGCGCCGCGTGGAGCAGTTCCAGGGCTACCGGGCGCTGTGGCGCAGCCAGGGGGTGCTGCCCATGCTGCGCCGGCTGCTGCACGACTTCGAGCTGCCCGAGCAGCTGCTGGGCCGGCCGGGTGGCGAGCGCGTGCTGACCAACCTGCTGCACCTCGCCGAGCTGCTGCAGCGGGCCGCCGCCGACGGCGAGGGGGAACTCGCCCTGGTGCGCCACCTGGCCGAGCACCGCCACGGGGTGGCCGCCGCCGACGAGCAGGTGCTGCGCCTGGAGAGCGACGAAGACCTCATCCAGGTGGTCACCGTGCACAAGTCCAAGGGCCTGGAGTATCCCCTGGTGTTCCTGCCTTTCGGCTGTACCTTCAAGGACCCGGATGCCGGCGAGCCATTGCTGCGGGACGGCCCGGACGGCGTCCCCGAGCTGGTGCTGGAGGCCGGCCCCGAGGACCGCCAGCGCCTGCGCGAGGAGCGCCAGGCCGAGGAGCTGCGGCTGCTGTACGTGGCGCTGACCCGGGCCCGCCATGGCTGCTGGCTGGGGGTCGGGCCGCTGCGCCACGGCCGGGGCCGTCAGAATCAGCTGCACCTCAGCGCCTTCGGCTATCTGCTCGCCGGCGGCGAGGAACTGCCGCCGGGCAGCCTGGCATCACGCCTGCGGGAGGCCTTCGGCGGCGTCCCGGAGATCTCGGTGCAGCCGCTGCCCGAGCCCAGCGGGGAGCGCTTCCGGGAACCGGCCGCCGCCGGGGCCCTGGCGGCGGCCCGCCACCCCAGCCGGTCCCCCAGGGAGCACTGGTGGATTGCCAGCTACAGCGCCCTGCGCCGCGGTCCCGCGCCGGCGGAGGCCGGGCCGCCGCCGGACAGTCCCCTGGAGGATCTGCTGCGGGAGTCCCGCCGCGAGCTGCCGGGCGCGATGGGCGGCGGCGCCGGCCTGCACGGCTTCCCCCGGGGCCCGGGGCCGGGCACCTTCCTCCACGGCCTGCTGGAGTGGGCCGCACGGGAGGGCTTCGCCGCCCTGGCTGCGGAGCCGGAGCGCCTGCGCCGGGGGGTGGCCGGCCGCTGCCAGCGGCGCGGTCTCGGCGACTGGAGCGCCCCCCTGGCCGACTGGCTGGCGCGGCTGCTGGACACCCCGCTGGCGGTGCCGGAGGCCGAGCCGGTGCGCCTGGCCGGGCTCGCCAGCTGCCAGCCGGAGCTGGAGTTCTGGTTCGAGACCCGCTGGCTGGACGTGCACTGCCTGGACGCCGCGGTGCGCGCCGGCACGCTGGCCGGGGCGCCGCGCCCGGAGCTGCCGCCGGGGCTGCTGAACGGCATGCTGAAGGGCTTCGTGGACCTGGTGTTCCAGCACCAGGGCCGCTACTACGTGGTCGACTACAAGTCCAACTGGCTGGGGCCCGGCGATGAGGCCTATGGCCCGGACCGGCTGCGCGAGGCGGTGCTGGAGGAACGCTACGATCTGCAGTACGCCCTCTACCTGCTGGCCCTGCACCGCCTGCTCCAGGCCCGGCTGCCCGGCTACGACTACGATCGCCACATGGGCGGCGCCATCTACCTGTTCCTGCGCGGGCTGGACGCCGCCAGCCAGGGCGTGTTCGTGGAGCGCCCGCCACGGCACACGCTGCAGACCCTGGACGCCCTGGTGGCCCGGGGCGCGGACCGGGAGGCCGGCTGATGGGTGCCGGCTGGCGGTCCAGCGCCGAGCTGGAGGCGCTGCTGGAGGCCTGGGTGCGGGGCGGCTGGCTGCGTCCCCTGGACCAGGCCTTTGCCCGCTTCCTGGCGCGCCAGGTGCCGGACGCCCCATCCGGCGCCCTGCTGGCCGCGGCGCTCGCCAGCCACCAGGCCGGCCGCGGCCACGTCTGCCTGGACCTGCCGGCCCTGGTGGCCGACCCGGGGCGGTTGCTGGGCCTGGCCGACGAGGACTCCGCCGGGGCCACCCCTGGCTGGCAGCTGGCGGAGTGCTCGCTGCAGGACTGGCGGCAGGCCCTGGACCACCCGGCCCTGGTGAGCGACGGCGGCGGCACCACACCCCTGGTGCTGCGCGGACAGCGCCTCTACCTGCGGCGCTACTGGGACTGCGAGCAGCGCATCGCCGCGGCGCTGCAGCAGCGCCTGGCCCGGCGCCCGGCGCTGGCCGCCGGCCTGGACCCGGCCGCCGTGGCCGGCTGGCTGGGTCGGCTGTTCCAGGCGCCGGGCCCGGACTGGCAGCGCATGGCCTGCACCCTGGCTGCCGGCAGCGCCTTCACGGTGATCACCGGCGGCCCGGGCACCGGCAAGACCACCACCGTGCTGCGGCTGCTGGCGCTGCTGCAGGCCATGGCCCTGGAGCAGGGCGCCGCCCGGGCGCTGCGCATCCGCCTGGCGGCTCCCACCGGCAAGGCCGCCGCCCGGCTGAACGCGGCGCTGGCCGGGGCGGTGCGCTCGCTGCCGCTGCCCGGCAATGCCCTGGGCCGGCGGGTGCGCGAGGCCATTCCCCTGGAGGTGCAGACCGTGCACCGCCTGCTCGGCAGCCGCCCGGGCAGCCGCCGCCTGCGCCACCATGCCGGCCATCCGCTGGCGGCGGAGGTGCTGGTGGTGGACGAGGCCTCCATGCTCGACCTGGAGCTCGCCGCCGCGCTGCTGGACGCACTGCCGGCCGGCGCCCGGCTGGTGCTGCTGGGAGACCGTGACCAGCTGGCCTCGGTGGAGGCCGGGGCGGTGCTCGGCGAGCTCTGCGCGCGCGCCGCCGAGGGGCACTACACGGCGGCCACCGCCGACTGGCTGGCGCGCATCGGCGGCGGGCGGCCGCCGCCCGAATGCCTGGATCCGCAGGGCACCGCCCTGGACCAGCACGTGGTCATGCTGCGCCACAGCCACCGCTTCGCCGCCGACAGCGGCATCGGCCGGCTGGCCCGGGCGGTGAACGCCGGCGATGCCCACGCCCTGGAGGCCCTGGAACGGGACGCTCCCGCCGCCGACCTGGCCCGGATGTCCCTGGCCGGGGCGGAAGGCGACGCCCTGGAGCGCTTCGCGCTGGAGGGGCGGGGCGGCGACGCCCCCGGTTATCTGCACTACCTGGAGCAGATGGACCGGGAGGATCCCGGCGCCAGCGCACCGGGGGCGGCCCGGGACGCCTGGGCGCTGGGGGTGCTGCAGGCCCTGGAGGCATTCCAGCTGTTGTGTGCCCTGCGCCGCGGCCCCTGGGGTGTGGAGGGCCTCAACGCGCGCCTGGAGCAGGCCCTGCGGGCGCGGGGCTGGCTGGGCAGCGGTCCCTGGTACCCCGGGCGCCCGGTGCTGGTGACCGGCAACGACTACGCGCTGGGGCTGATGAACGGCGACCTTGGAGTGGCCCTGGCGGTGGCGGAGCACCCCGGTGCCCCGCACCGGCTGCGGGTGGCCTTCCCCGCCGCCGAGCCCGGCCCGGGCGTGCGCTGGGTGCTGCCGAGCCGTCTGTTGCGGGTGGAGACCGCCTTCGCCCTGACCGTGCACAAGGCCCAGGGCTCGGAGTTCGACCACGTGGCCCTGGTGTTGCCGGACCGGCCGGGACCGGTGCTGACCCGGGAGCTCATCTACACCGGCGTCACCCGGGCCCGCCGGCGCCTGACCCTGGTGGAGCCGGCCCCCGGTGTTCTCAAGCAGTCCCTGGCCCGGCGGGTGCAGCGCAGCAGCGGCCTGGGAGAGGCGCTGTGGGGGCCTGGGAAGCCACCCGAGGCCGATCAAAGCCCGCCGTAGGGCAGGTTGCGAAGAAACCTGCCACAGGACGGTGATATCGGCACCGTGCCTTGGGTCAGGCACGGATTCGGGCATCGATGCCGGGGCGTCGCGGATGCCGACGCCCACGTTTCTTCGCAACGTGGGGCTACGGTTGATTGCGGCTCGGCGGCAGCCGGGACGCCGGATGCGGCGCTGCGCGCCTTATCCGGCCTACGCGGGCCCCGGCGCGGCGCCGGGGAACGGCGGCAGGCCGGATAAGCGCAGTGCATCCGGCGTTTCGGGGTGCGGCACCCAGCACCTAATCTCAGGCCGCTGGGCCGGCCTTCGCCTCGCCCTCGGCGGCCTCCGGTGCCAGGCGCCAGGTGCCCTTGCCCGCCAGCTTGGCCCGGTACATGGCGGAATCCGCACGCCGCAGCAGGGCGGGCTGGTCGGTGTCCCCGGGGGCAGCCAGGGCGACGCCGATACTGGGGCTGGTGGCGAGGCGGGTGGCGTCGATGCACACCGGCAGTTGCAGCACGGCGATCAGCTTGCGGGCCACCTGCACCGCGCTCTCGGGCCCGCTGTCCGGCAGCAGCACCACGAACTCGTCGCCGCCCAGGCGGGCCACGGTGTCGCTTTCCCGCAGCGCCGCCCGCAGCCGCCCGGCGACCTCCGCCAGCAGCCAGTCGCCAGCATCGTGGCCATGGGTGTCGTTCACGGACTTGAAGTCGTCCAGATCCAGCAGCAGCAGGCCGGTGTGATGGCCGTTGCGGGCGCCCTGCAGCAGCTGCTGCTGCAGCCGGTCCATGAACAGGGCGCGGTTCGCCAGGCCGGTGAGCGGGTCGCGATGCGCCTTCCGGGTGAGGTCCTCCAGGGCATCCTGCCGGGCCAGGGCGAAGCCGGCGACTGCGGCCATCTGCTCCAGGAAGGCGGACTCCGCGGCATCCGGACGCACCGGTCGCTTCAGCAGCAGGCAAAGCGTACCCAATGTGGATTCGGTGTCGTCCCTCAGAGGGTAGGTCCAGATACTGCCAAGGCCCAGGGAGCGCTCCCAGGCGGGCAGCCGGGTGCGAATCTGGGCCTCGGGTTGGTGCCGGCTGCAGCCGGCCGCGGCCCCGGGCTGCTGTGGACCGCAGGGACAGCGACCGGGTCGGGCGCGGATGCGGGCCTGCAGGGCGGCATCCGGGCTGGTGGCGTATTCCAGATCCAGGCTGTCGCCGCGAAAATGGGTGATCAGCACGCTGGCCTCGGGGCGCTGTTGCTGCACCGCCTCGCCCACGTGGGCCAGGATCTGGGGCAGGGGCCGGTTCAGCGAGACCTCCCTCAGCACCGCGGCCTGGGCCTGTTGCAGCAACTGGGCATTGCGCTCGGCGGTGACGTCACTGATGACGCAGAACACCAGAGGCCGGTTGCGCGACCCGGCCACCCGCTCGCAGTAGACTCGGGCCATGCGCTGGCGGCCGTTGGGGCACAGGAAAGGCCATTTGCCGGTGACCCTCACCCCGCTCTCCAGCACCGAGGTCAGGGCCCGGCCGGCGCTGTTGCGCACCGACTCGCAGGTGAACTCCAGGGCGCTGCGGCCGCGCATTTCTTCTGCACTGCAGTCCAGCAGCCGGGCCAGGTAGGGATTGAGCTCGAGGAAGCGCAGCTCGGCGTCCAGCAGCGCGAATCCCATGCCCGCGACCCGGTTGACGACGGCCAGGATCTGACGCTCGGTGTGCGGCTCACGCGCAGCCTCCGGCGGCGGCCGGCCGAGGCCGCCGCGGACCGGCGGTTTTGCCTCGGGGGGCTGGTGTTGTGGACTCATGCCGTTGGCGCCCGCCGACGCGGGTGCCCCTCTCGTTCAGCCGCACCATATAGGTGCAGAATGGCAGATTCGTTTATTACATTTTTGTGAACTGGTTCCATAGTTTTCGGATGTCGTCCGAAACACCACGTATGCGGCTGTCTCGCGGGGAGCGCTAGACTGCACAGGCTGCCGGCGCTTCACAGTGGTGCGTCGGGGGACGTCGACCACTGGGCCGCAGGCCCCGACCCGCATCCATCCGGAGCCCTAGCAGCTATGCAGCACGTGCGAGCCCGGTCTGCCCCGCTGTTCCGCCACCTGGCGGTGATGGCCGCCTATGGCGCGGCGGTGGTGGTGGGCCGGCAGTTCCTGCTGCCCGGCACCGAACTCAGCCTGGTGTGGCCGGCCAGCGGCGTTGCCCTGGCGGCCGCCTACCTGCTGGGCCTGCGCTACGCGGCCAGCGCCGGGCTGGCGGCGGTGCTGGCGCACCTGGCTCTGGAGCGGGTGCCCTGGGAGGCGCTGGCCCTGGGCCTGGGCGTCGGCCTGGCAGCCGCCCTTGGGGCCTGGGCCCTGCGGCGCCTGGCCTTCCGCCCCAGTCTGACGCGCATGCGCGATGTGCTGCTGCTGATGGTGTTTGGCGCCCTGCTGGCCAGCGCCGTGAGCTCCCTGGTGAGTGCCTTGGTCATGTACGGCGCCGGTCAGGTGCACTGGAAGGGCTTCGGTTCGCTGTGGTGGTTCTGCTGGGTGGCCGACCTGATGGGCGCGCTGCTGGTGGCCCCGGTGGTAATGACCCTCGGCTGCCGTGCCGATCCCCCGGCGCCCGCCCGCCGGCTGGAGCCCCTGGCGCTGGCGCTGGCGGTGGCCGCTGCCGCCTGGGCGGTGTACGGCGAGCTGCTGCCGGCCGACGTGGCCATGGCGAAGCCGTTGTCTTACATCGTGTTCCCGCTGATGATGTGGGCTGCGGTGCGCGCCGACCCGTGGATCTGCGCGGCACTGCTGGCTCTGAACGCCGCCGTGGCGCTGGGGTTCACGGGCCAGGGCCTGGGGCCCTTCGCCCAGGCGGGCCTGGGCGAGAACATGCTCTCTGTGTCGGTGCACCTGGCCATGCTCAGCGTCACCACCCTGGTGCTGGGGGCGGCGATGGGGGAGCGCCGCCGGATCGAACGGGAACTGCGGCGCAGCGAGTCGCGTTACCGGCTGCTGGTCGAGAACCAGACCGATCTGGTGCTGAAGACCGACGCCAGGGGCCGGATCCTGTTCGCCAGCCCGTCGGTGGCGAACACTCTCGGCCGCCCGGGTGCCGACCTGCTGGGCCGGCCTTTCGGTGAACTGGTGCGGTCGCTGGAGGGCCCAAGCCTGGAGGACTGCTGGCAACACCTGCAGGCGCCGCCCTGGGGCTGCGAGCTGGAGCAGCGGGTGGCCACCGCCCGGGGACCCCGCTGGCTGGCCTGGGCGGTCCAGGCGGTGCGCAATCGCCAGCAGCAGGTGACGGCGGTGGTGGTGGTTGGGCGGGATGTGACGGAGCGCCGCCGGGCGGAGGAGGACGCCCGCGAGTACCTCCAGGAGCTGGCCCACATGGGGCGTATCAGCGCCATGGGCGAAATGGCCGCCGGGCTGGCCCACGAGCTGAACCAGCCGCTGTGTGCGGTGAGCAGCTTCTCGCAGGCGGCCCTGCGCATGGTGCCTGCCGACGGCGACCCGCAGCTGCGCCACGCCATGCAGCGCACTGTGGCCAACGCCAGCCGGGCCGCCGAGATCATTCGCCAGATGCGGGCTTTCGTGCAGGGCCGGCAGACCGAGCTCGACATGGCGTCGGTCAACGATCTGGTGAGGGAGGTGGTGGGGTTAACCTCCGGGGAGGCCCGCCAGGCTGGGGTGCGCCTCGACACTCGGCTGGCGGACGGCCTGCCGCCGGTGCTGGTGGTGCGCATCCAGATCCATCAGGTGCTGGTGAACCTGATCCGCAACGCCATCGAGGTCTTGCGCCGAGCGCCGACAGCCGGGGCGGTGATCCGTATAGAGACCCGCGAAATCGACGGAGGAGATCTGGAGGTGGAAGTCAGCGACAACGGCCCCGGGGTGCCGGAGGATCTGCAGGGGAGGCTGTTCGAGCCCTTCGTGACCGGCCGCCGGGAAGGCATGGGCCTGGGACTGTCCATCAGCCGCTCCATGATCGAGAACCACGGCGGGCGTCTGGAGCTGGTCCGGGCCCAGGGCGCCGCCGGCGCGACGTTCCGGTTTCGGCTGCCGGCGGCGCCCGCGGAGCGCGGCGCGGCGGCGGGCTGAGCCATGGCGGACGCTTCCCAGCGTGGCGCCGGCCGCGAGCCCACCGTGCCGGTGGTGCACGTGGTGGATGACGAGGCTGACGTGCGCGATGCCATCGGGCTGCTGATCCGTTCCATGGGGATGCGCGTGGCCACCCACGCCAGTGCCGGTGAGTTCTTCGACGCCTACCCGCCCGACAGCCCCGGCTGCCTGGTGCTGGACGTGCGGCTGCCGGGCATGAGCGGCCTGGAGATGCAGGCCGAGCTGGCCCGGCGCGGGGTGCACCTGCCGGTGGTGTTCATCTCTGGCCACGGCGATATCCCCATGGCAGTGCGAGCGGTTCGGGCCGGCGCCCTGGATTTTCTGGAGAAGCCGTTCAGCGACCAGGCCCTGCTGGACTGCGTGCAGCGGGCCCTGGACCGGGACGCCGAACTGCGCGCCGAGCGCCTGGCCCAGGCCGAGGTCCGCGCCCGACTGGTGCGGCTCACACCCCGGGAGCGGGAGGTGCTGGAGCACCTAATCCAGGGCAAGGTCAACAAGATCATTGCCCGCGAGCTGGACCTCAGTACCCGCACCGTGGAGATCCACCGGGCCCGGGTGCTGCACAAGATGGGCGCGGCCAACGTCTCCCAGCTGGTGCGCCAGGTGATGTCGATCCGGGACTGAGATTCTGCCTGGCGGGTTCCTGCGGCGCTACAACGACCGGCTGGTGCCGGGCGGCGAGCCCAGATAGGCGCCGTTCACCCGGGTCAGCACCGGGTGTCCGGTGGCCTCGGCCTGGGTCAGGCCGGCGCGGGCGTGAGCCAGCACGTCTCCCGCCCCGATGCCCCGGCCCGCTTCAGCGCCGAAACTCACCACACTGACCGGTGCCGTCACGCTGTCGACGAAGCCGTAGTGCGTGCGGTAGGCGCGCATGCCCAGCATCCGGTGCAGGCGCCGGAAGGCGGATACGTGGGGCGGCTCGGCGTGGTGGTGGATCATGAGCGCGGCAAACTCGGTTTCCCCGGTTCGCGCCACCGTGTCCAGGGGCCGCACCGCCTGCTGCAGCCGGTTGGCGGCCTCCTGTATCACCTCGCCGGCACGCTCCGGATCGTCGGTCCAGGGCGGCTGGCTGGTGGCGCCCAGGCGGATCAGCACCAGCACGCCGGTGCCGCCGCGGCTGGCGACGTGGCGGATCAGGGCCTGCAGCCGATCCCGCAGGTAGGGCTCGTTGCCCAGGCCGGTGGCCGGGTCGAAGTGCCGGTCGCCGGTGCCGTTCTCGGTTGCCTGCAGCCGGCGGTTGACCTGCTGGAGCTGGCTGTGCAACTGGACGATGCGGGTGGCGGCGCCGATCCGGGCGAGCAGTTCCTGGTGGTCCGGTGATTTGCTGATGAAGTCGTCCACGCCGTGGGCGAACGCCTCGGTGAGCGAGGCGGTTCCTTCCTTGGCGGTGAGCAGCATGACGTAGGTGTAGCGGCCATGGTCGCGGTCCAGCTCGCGGATGCGCCGGGTCAGGGCGAGACCGTCGATTTCCGGCATGAGCCAGTCGGCCAGCACGATGTGGGCCTCGCGCTCGCGGAACATGGCGAGCCCTTCCCGGGCGCTGCTGGTGACCCTCAGGTCCTGGTAGCCCGCGCCCCGCAGGGCGCGCCGGATCATCTCGCAGGTGAACCGGGCATCGTCCACCACGAGGATCGATACGTCCTCGCGGTCCCATGCCGCGTGCGCCACTGCCATTGCCCCCCCAATATTGGCCCGCCCTCAACCGGGGGGCGGGTTCTGTTCTGTCGCCGGCTCCGCACCGGATCCGGCTGCACCCTCTCGAGGGTAGCCTACCGCAGGCGGTCGGCGGCGGCTGTGCCGGTCGCCTCCTGAAAGGTTACCCTTCTATTCAAGTCCGCTACCAGTGGGTGCCATGAACGAAAATGCTGCCGGTCGCGTCAGTCTCCGGGATCTCCGTTACCTGGTGGCGGTGGATGAACACCGTCATTTCGGCCGGGCGGCCGCTTCCTGCTTCGTCAGCCAGCCCACCCTCAGCACCCAGCTGCGCAAGCTGGAGAACGCCCTGGGCGTGCAGCTCGTGGAGCGCAGCCACCGCCGGGTGATGCTGACGCCGGTGGGCCGCCGGGTCGCCGATCGCGCCCGTGCGGTGCTGAACGAAGTGGCGGACATCGTCGACCTGGCTCGGGCTGCGGCGGATCCCCTGGGGGGCGAACTGCGCCTGGGTGTGATCCCCACTGTGGGTCCCTACCTGCTGCCGCACCTGATGCCTGTGCTGCGGGACGAACTGCCGCGGCTACGGGTGCTTCTCTACGAGCAGCAGACCGGCCCTACTCTGGTCCGCCTGGAGCGGGGCGAACTGGATGCAGCCATTATGGCCGTGCCGGTGAACGATCAGGGGCTGGATGCCATGACCCTGTTCCGAGAGCCGTTCCTGCTGGCAGTGCCTGTGGGCCACTCTCTGGCCAGGGAGCGGCAGGCCTGCATGGATGATCTGGAGACCACCCAGCTCCTGTTGCTGGAAGAGGGCCACTGCCTGCGGGACCAGGCCCTGGAGGTCTGCGCCCGGGTGGGCGCCCGGGAAGATGCAGAGTTCCGAGCCACCAGCCTGGAGACGCTGCGCCAGATGGTGGCCAGCGGCGCCGGCATCACGCTGCTGCCGGCCCTGGCGGCCGCCGCCGGGGCGGGCATCCCCAACCAGGGCGCCGTGGCCGTCCGGCCGTTCGCGGAACCGGCGCCCTATCGGGAGATCGCCATCTACTGGCGCCGGGGCGCCGCCCGGGAGGACACGGTGCGCGCCCTCGGCGAGGTGATCTCCCGGCTTGATGTGGTCCGGGATCTGCTGCCCAGCGCGGCGTGACCGCTGACTGCAACCCGGTAGTCGGAGCCCGTGTCGGGGGGGCAAACTGATTGGGGGACGCCGGATGCGGCGCTGGCGCGCCTTATCCGGCCTACGCGGGCCTCGGCCCGGTGCCGGGCAAGGGGCGTAGGCCGGATAAGCAAAGCGCATCCGGCAATCCGGCGCCAATTACGGCGCCCCCGGCCTGCGCCCTCACCCCTCTGCTAGAATCCGCCGCCATGGACGTCTCCGAGCTCCTGGACGGGTTGAACGACGCCCAGCGTGCGGCCGTGACGGCGCCCGAGGGGCGCTGCCTGGTGCTGGCCGGCGCCGGCAGCGGCAAGACCCGGGTGCTGACCCACCGGGCCGCCTGGCTGATCCGGGTGCTGGGGGCCGAGCCCTGGTCGATGCTGGCGGTGACCTTCACCAACAAGGCCGCCGGCGAGATGCGCGGGCGCATCGAGGCGCTGCTGTCCATCTCCGCCTCGGCGCTGTGGGTGGGCACTTTCCATGGCCTGTCTCACCGGCTGCTGCGCCTGCACGCCGAGCAGGCCGGGCTGTCCCGGGAATTCCGCATCCTCGACGCCGAGGATCAGCGCCGGCTGGTGAAGCGGGTGATGGCCGACCAGCAGCTGGACGACAGCCGCTTCCCGCTGCGCCAGGTGCAGGGCTACATCAATTCCCGCAAGGAGGAGGGCCAGCGGGCCGCCGACCTGCAGCCCACTGATGCCTATGCCGCGCGCCTGGCGGAGGTCTATGCGGCCTACGAGCGGGCCTGCCAGGCGAGCGCCCTGGTGGACTTCGCCGAGCTGCTGCTGCGCAGCGTCGAGCTGCTCCAGCGCGACCCGGAGTTGCGCGGCCATTACCGGCGGCGCTTCCGCCACCTGCTGGTGGACGAGTTCCAGGACACCAACGCCATCCAGTACCGCTGGCTGCGCCAGCTGGCGGCCGACGACGCCGACGTGTTCATCGTCGGCGACGACGACCAGTCCATCTACGGCTGGCGCGGTGCCCGGGTGGAGAACCTGCAGCGCTTCCGCAACGACTGGCCGGACGTGGCGCTGTTCCGCCTGGAGCAGAACTACCGCTCGACCCGCACCATCCTGGAGGCGGCCAACCACCTCATCGCCCGCAACACCGGCCGCCTCGGCAAGGCGCTGTGGACCGAAGGCCCCGAGGGCGAGCCCATCGCCCTGTACGCCGCCTTCAACGAGCTGGACGAGGCGCGCTTCGTGGCCGGGCGCATCCAGGGGTTCCGGGAGCAGGGCGTGGCGCTCTCCGAGATGGCGGTGCTGTACCGCTCCAACGCCCAGTCGCGCAGCTTCGAGGAAACCCTCATCGGCCACCGCATCCCCTACCGGGTCTACGGCGGGCTGCGCTTCTTCGAGCGGGCCGAGATCAAGGACGCCCTGGCCTACCTGCGGCTGCTGGGCAACGCTGCGGACGACGCTTCCCTGGAGCGGGTCATCAACGTGCCCCCCCGGGGCATCGGCAACCGCACCGTGGAGGCGTTGCGGACCCGGGCCCGGGAGCAGGGCAGCAGCCTCTGGGAGGCCGCCCGGGACCTGGCCCAGGGCACGGAGCTGGCGGCCCGGGCCCGCAACAGCCTGGGCGCCTTCGCCGAGCTGGTCGAGGGCCTGGCCGAGGACGCCAAAGGCCTGGAGCTGGCGGACCAGGTGGACGCGGTGCTTCGCGCCAGCGGCCTGGTGGAGCACTACCGCAAGGACAAGGGCGAGCGCGGCCAGGACCGGGTGGAGAACCTCAACGAGCTGGTCTCCGCCGCCCGCAGCTTCGAGCAGCAGGCGCGGCCCGACGAAGACGGGATGCAGCCCCTGGAGGCCTTCCTGGCTCACGCCGCCCTGGAGGCCGGGGACACCCAGGCCGACGCGGGGGAGGCGGGCGTGCAGCTCATGACCCTGCACTCCGCCAAGGGCCTGGAGTTCCCCGTGGTGTTCCTCACCGGACTGGAGGAGGGCCTGTTCCCGCACCGCATGTCCCTGGAGGAACCCGGCCGCCTGGAGGAGGAGCGCCGCCTCTGCTACGTGGGCATCACCCGGGCCCGGCAGCGCCTGCTGCTGACCTTCGCCGAGCAGCGCCGCCTGCACGGCCTGGACGACCGGCGGGCGCCGTCGCGTTTCGTGCGCGAGCTGCCCGGCCAGTGTCTGCAGGAGGTCCGCGCCCGGTTCAGCGTCAGCCCCGCCGGCAGCCGGCCCGCCCCGGCCCCGGAGCCCCAGGCCGACGGCCTGGCGCTGGGCCAGCGGGTGCGCCACGCGCGCTTCGGCGAGGGCGTGGTGCTGAACTGCGAGGGCAGCGGCGCCAGCGCTCGCATCCAGGTGAACTTCGTGGAGGCCGGCCCCAAGTGGCTGATCGCCGGCTACGCGGCGCTGGAGAGGCTGTGACCTCGGCCCGAGGCTGATCGGAAGGCGTAGGGTGGGCAGAGCGAAGCGAAGCCCACCGTCTTTGTTGATGCTGGGATTACGCTGCGCTCCATCCCGGCCTACGTCCCTTCCTGCCCCGGTGCCTGCAGGCTGTTGGCCGTCGGCTGGGTTGAGGAGCCGTAGCCCCACGTTGCGAAGAAACGTGGGGGACAGCGTATCAGGCGCCAAGGCGTTAATCCCCAGGCCCGTTGCCTGGGCCCACGGCCAGGCACCTACCCCGCCAATAACGATGCGCCGGATGCGGCGCTGCGCGCCTTATCCGGCCTACGCGGGCCTCGGCCGCACCCGCTGCGCTCGGGCGAAGCGCGTAGGCTGGATAAGCGAAGCGCATCCGGCGTCTGCGGCCAAGCTCTCCCCCAGCTTCAACTATGCTGCTTTCAAGCCCACCGGCTCCGCCCTCTGGGGCCGGAGGGAGCGTATTGGAGCGAGGAGGAGAACCCAACATGAAACGCCGTGATTTCCTGCGCCAGATGGGCGTCGGCGGTGTCGTCGCCGCGGGGGGCCTGGGGGCCGTGGCGGGCGCGCCGGCGGTCCATGCCCAGAAGACCTACAACTGGAAGATGGTCACCACCTGGCCCAAGAACTTCCCCGGTCTCGGCACCGGCGCGGAGTTCCTGGCCGGACTCATCGGCGAGCTTTCCGGCGGGCAGATCAACATGCGGGTGTATGGCGCCGGCGAGTTGGTGCCGGCCTTCGAGGCCTTCGGCGCGGTCTCCCAGGGCACCGCCCAGATGGGCCATGGCGCGGGCTATTACTGGAAGGGCAAGACACCGGCGGCCCAGTTCTTCGCGGCCGTGCCGTTCGGCCTCACCGCCGGCGAGATGAATGCCTGGCTCTATCACGGCGGCGGCATGGAGCTCTGGCAGGAGGTCTACGAGCCCTTCGGCCTGGTACCCACGGCGGCGGGCAATACCGGCGTGCAGATGGGCGGCTGGTTCAACAAGGAGATCAACTCCATCGAGGATCTCAAGGGCCTGAAGATGCGCATCCCCGGCCTCGGCGGCGAGGTGCTGCAGCGCGCCGGCGGCACGCCGGTGGCCCTGCCCGGCGGCGAGATCTTCACCTCGCTGCAGTCCGGCAACATCGACGCCACCGAGTGGGTGGGCCCCTACAACGACCTGGCCTTCGGCTTCTACAAGGTGGCTCAGTTCTATTATTACCCCGGCTTCCACGAGCCGGGCACCACCCTGGAGTCGTTCATCAACAAGGAGGCCTTCGAGGCGCTGCCGCAGCGGTTGCGCAAAGTCGTCCTGACTGCCTGCCGCGTGGCCAACCAGGACATGTACGCCGAGTTCAACGCCCGCAACAACCGGGCCCTGCAGACCCTGGTCAACGAGCACGGCGTCAAGCTGCGCCGCTACCCCGACGACGTGCTGGCCGAGTTCCGCCGCCTCTCCGAACAGGTGGTGGCGGAGATCGCCGAGGAAGATCCCATCTCCCGCAAGGTCTACGAGTCCTTCAGGGCCTTCAAGGAGCAGTCCATGGCCTGGAGCGACATCTCCGAACGGGCCTACCTCAACGCCCGCGCCGGCGACTGATGACCGGCATATTCACGCATTCACCGGCGCGGCCTGCGGGCCGCGTCTTTTCCGCAGCCTGGTCAGTGCAGTATCCCGTGGGTGAAGCGGTCACGGTTCTTCCAGAACGGACACCGCGGGCGATATTTTCCCTCCGCGTAATCTATCCCCTCTTCGTGAGGGCATCCTATAATCGACTCAACCATCGCCACGCTCTCTACGCTATTCTCTTCGATAAACACCAGCGCTTCGCCTAGAATTCGTTCCGCGCTTCTCGCATCTCCTTCCGTGAACCATTTCTTCATCGGCTCCGGTTCAGCGCGCTCATGCTACACGATTGCGTAAACTACCTTTGAGGCTCTGAAGTTGTCGGGAGCGTAGAATGCAATAGTTGCCGTGGGGTAGCTCTTCTGGCCCTTTCGCGCCCGTTTCCTGAGTGTCTTCCTGTTTCTGCCTTGGGGCATTCGGGCCTCGATGTCTGGGCTGCTCCGAACGCCGGCGGCGGGGTTACCTCAACCTTCCTTGCCATCTCTTCACCGAGATTGACGCGTCGGGACTCATGCCAGCTCGCCGCCTCCGCCACATCCGTGGCCTCTGGCCGGACATGGACAGAGTTCAACGGGAACGAAGATCTGCCAGAATTCGATCCCGGACCACACCCCGAGGCTCTCCGGGATCCCGGTTCTCCTGGTGCGCCCGAAGGCGTTCGTCCAAGACGGCGCGGTGTTCGTCAGGGACCGGGACGGAGTCGGGGTTCTGGGCGATCTCGTCCCAGAGCATCTGGACGAATGCAACATATTCGTCGGGCGTTGCATCCCGTAACTCCTGTGGGGTCCTCGTCGTCAAGCTACTCATGTAGCCGATTTTAAGCCCACGCGGCTTTACAAAGAAGCACTGATAGTCCGTGCCCCGAGTGGCACACAAACTGCGTGCTGGACCTGAGGTGCCTTCGCCTCTCGGTACGGTCTCTTTGGTGAAGGGGATCATATGCCGGCCGGCGGGCCGGTGGGTGCGATGCCGGGATGTGGCGCTGGACGGCAGTAGGGGGCTGCAGCCGATGGGAGGCTTGGATGGGCCATGTTCATGGCATTGCCGGGTTCGTATGACCTCGCCATCGTGGCTTGGAGTGGCTCGTGCGTGGGCGCACGCTGTTGCGAGCGTGGGGACCCGGTGGACCAATCGCCTGGCATCGCCGGGGCGGTGATTAGCCGGTATCCCGCTACCGAGCTCTACGCGCATAAGAGATGAGATCTCCGCGGTCAATCTCATCCGCCTGAACAAGCCGGTAATGTCGCTCATCGACCACCTTGACCTCATTGTTCTCGACTGTAAGATCAAAGAGAGCAATAAGATCGTCTTCCATGAACTGTGCCGAGATCGCCTTGCAGATCAGGTCGGGATACTTGTCGGTACAACAGGCGATATCTTGTTTTGTCTGAACTACAGACAGCTGATCGCTCCCGCCCTTTGCCTGGACCGGGAGAACGAACTGGCGCCCATGTTTGTCGATTCCAACATATATCTCGTCAATTTCCACCTGTCCAATTCCGGCTACTGTCGTTCGCAAATGATTTTGCAGCGAATACGCCGCGACACCTAGAAAAATATCAATCAGTCGGTTGTACCGCACAATTGCGAGGAGAGCTTGCTCGTCGGAGAGTGCGTACGAATTAACAATCTCGGGTGTGGCGTCTGGAACTTTTGTAGCAATAAGTTCGGGATTAGGCCGTATGCGGTTTACGCGGACTAGGCGAAATTCGTACTTCGACCGTCCCGCCCCCTCAATGATCCACTCCATTCCCGCCGGCTGGAGGTCAAGAATTTGCTCTGGCATTGTCGTTCGGTAACGTATAGAGTAAACGACATCACCCAAGTTTTTAGGTAGCTTGATCCCTAGGGTGGCGGCCGCTGCTGTTAGGTCCTCGCGCTGGAATGCGATATTTGTCGCGCCTTTCTTATACCGTTCAAAGAACACCTTTTAAATCAGTGCTTGATACCGGTTCATTCGAGGTGCTTTGGTTATTGGTGGCATTGGGGTTGTTCCGGCCTGTCCGATGCTAGCCCAGCTTCAATTTCTTCTTGCTTCCGTTTCCTCGCTCCACTCTTCTGGTCTCTCCGGCCGATTGGGGAATCGATACCCCAGTATTCAGACGCGCGCGTCATGTCTAGCTCTAGGAGCGAAGGGTTTCCAAGCTCCAGGCGGTGTTGCGGCGCCTGCGGCCTGGCCCCCAGCGCACGAATGAACTCTTTGGCGAGGCTGCGCGCGAGCGGCGGCGGAACTGCGTTTCCAACCTGGCGGGCGCCATGCCACTTTGTCTTATGGAACCGAAACCAGTCAGGGAAGCCATGAAGGCGCGCCATTTCCCGGACTGTGATACAACGGTCGTACTTATAGTGGATTGGGCGTGGACTAGTGAAGGCGCCGCGCGCCGAGTCCGTGCCCGCTCGCAATGTGTTGCTTACTCCTCTCGCAGGTAACTTGAAAAAGCGGGATATTGGTTCAACGTCACCCTGCTGAGTCTCCCGAAACCGCCTTCTTGATACGTTTGTGTGTTTTGTGCGCGCGCTCGACGTCAACAAGTTCGGATCCCACTGGCGCGGATAGCCGAAATACCAATGTTCGGCAGACATGCATCGCATCACTCGAACATAGGGCGATGGATCTCCCCAATCAGAACAATCAACGTAATCCTTGAAATTAAGTTCCGGGTACCTCTCGGCATCAGGGATATCGCCGAGCGCCTCTTCGCAAGTGGGAGCGGTTTGGGTGAACTCCAGACCCAACTTATCGCTAGGTGAAACAGAAATGGGATCGGGATAGCTAGGCGCCACGCAGCCATGCCTTGATCCAAGCAGGAACAGCCTCTCCCGATCTTGTGGCACGCCATAGTTGACCGCGTTCAGTACTCGCCAAGGCGTCGCGACAGCGTAGCCAAGTCCCTGAAATTCCGCAACGAGCTCATCGAGGACCCTCCTATGGGAACCTATTGTCAGCCCCTTCACATTCTCGAACAGGAAATAGCGCGGCGCTAACTCAGCCACGACTCTTACGAATTCCCGTACCAGGCCATTTCGAGGATCGTCCAGCGCACGTTGTCCAATCAGAGAAAATCCTTGGCACGGTGGACCGCCAAAAACAACTGTAACTTCCTTGTCCGCCAAAGCCGTCTCGTGCCGTATTCTATCGCCTGGCACACTGGCAATAGATTCGGCAAACACAGTGCAGTTAGGGAAATTGAACTTGTGTACTGCTGCATGTACGGGGTCGAACTCTACGGCAGCAACGATCTCAAAACCAGCCTGTTCAAAACCGAGGCTTAGTCCTCCTGCCCCAGAAAATAGGTCGACCGCCACCGGTCTGCTGTTCATGTCTCGTAAGTTCTCCGCTTTCCGGCGTTCGGCGAACCCAAAAAGCTTCTGAGCTTTTCCCTGACGCTTTCAGGATCTCTAATCTCGCACTGCCAGATTACAGCCGAGTTCCACCCTATGCCCTGAAGATCGCGAATGACCCGTTCGTCCCTTGCCATGTTTTTTTTAATTTTCTGCGCCCAGTAACTCTTCCTGCTCTTGGGAAGGCGACCATATCTACAAGAATGACCGTGCCAGAAGCATCCGTGAACAAAAATCACTTTCTTGCGTCGTGTGAAGACAATGTCCGGTGTTCCTGGCAGTTCGTGCATGCGGAGTCGATACCTGTACCCCATCTCGTGCAGCATACGTCTGACTGCGAGCTCTGGGCCAGTGTCTTTAGTCCCGACACTACCCATGATGTAGCTGCGAGTCTCCTCCGATACGCGATCAGCCATACTCTTTGCAGATCTCGGTGATCAGCAGCCCTCTAAGCGGAACGCGAGAGTTAGACTCTTGATGTATCAGTGGGTCACGCCCCTGGTCCTTGTGGGACTTGTGAGCCCTCGCGGAAGAGGTGACTGACGAAGTCCGCGCGGGCCTCGCGGTCCGGCTGGCGCCACTCGCTCTGGCACCACTCGACGAGCGCTTCTACATCCACGTCGATTTTGGCAGCCTGCACCCCTTGAGCCGCAAGCATCTGGAGGGTTTCTGTCGCCTGTGCCTCCCACTCTTCATAGGTGTCGTCGAGTTCGGAACGGTCTGGCACGACCCTGGTAAGCGCTTCCCACTGTTGCCGGGAGTACCAGCCAAGACCCACGAGGGGGGCGTTCTTCTCACGCCGAGCGGCTTTGCGCGCCGCCTTTCGCGCTTTTTCTTTCTGCCAGCGATCCTTAAACGACACGCCGATCCCTCCCGATCATCACTACAGCCTGCGCACCGGGCAAGCGTAGCTGATGTGGATTAGCCGATGCATGCTGTTTCATGGTAGGCGGCACCCGGCTCAGACGGGGGCGCGTGAGCGACCGCGAGCGGCGTCCCCTCAACCCGCCGTC
>CAZAQB010000020.1:12496-33778 GCA_964487155.1 uncultured Ectothiorhodospiraceae bacterium | reverse complement strand
TCACCGATACGCCGCTCCTTCGAAAAGTCCCTTGTGAAACCAATATCCTACGCGGTATCAGCACAAATTCATTAAATCTTCGGGCTAGGTGCTCAGGCCCCTCGCAAGCACAAGGGAACCCGCGCGGATACCCTTGCGCAGTCCTGGCCCCGACCTGGCCGGGCCCGAAACAGACCCGTGCGCGGCCTCAGGCGGCGGCCGGCCAGACGAAGTCGGGCCGCAGGGCCTCGTGCACTGGCAGGCCGTCGTCCGGCTTGCGCTCGCCCTTGGCAGGGTCGAAGAAGGCATGGTAGGTGGGCGGCAGACTCGCGGAGTCGTAGCCCATCAGGTTTGGGACCAGCACGCGGATTCGCCGTTGTTTGTCGTCCAGCATGACGGGCGTGCCGCAGGTGGTGCAGGTGCACAGTTCCAGGGGCCCGTCCGGGTTCTGGTCGTTGAACGGTTGCCGGTTCAGGCCGGCCTCGTTGTCCACCTGCAGGTCGGCGTGCTGGAAGAACACCACATGGGTAGTGTCCTGGCCGGTCACGCGCTTGCAAACCGAGCAGTGGCATATGTGGTTGTCGATGGGGTCGGCATCGGCATGTGTATGGATGTGGTCGCATCCGCCGTCGTACTTGTGTGCCATGTCTCCTCCCCTGTCCGTTTCTAATGTGTCGATCCCGTTTCCCGGGTCACTAAAGGTTAGTACGCGGGCATACCCCTCGCCAGCCGCCGGCTCCAAGTCTGCGCCAGTGTTGTCTTCCGGGTTGGCCTGTATACCGAGCACCGTTTGCCGGACAGGGCCCCGGGGCGGCGCGCCAGCATCCCACGGGGATATTTCCGCCGGTGGCGCTGGCGGTCGCCCGCCGTTCGTAGGCGGCGGCCCGGCTGGGGTGTCCAGTTCAGGATGTGTTCAGCCAGTCTCGGGCAGACTGGTCTCGTGGTTCAGGCGAATACGCTCACGGAGGTCATCATGCAGAGGTTGCTGATCGTTCCGGCCCTGGTCCTGGGCCTTGCGGCCGGTCCCGCCCTGGCGGGCGACCGAGCCGAGCGGGCCGTGCTCGGAGCCGGCATCGGAGGGGCGCTGGGGGCGCTTATCGGCAATGAGGTCAGCGGCCGGGACGGCGCCCTGCTGGGAGGCGCCATCGGCGCCGCCACCGGGGTGGCCATCGGCACCCGGCAGCAGCGCCGGGACGGCCATCGCTACCGCGAGCGGCGGGTGCACCGGGACTACCGCCACCAGGCGCCGCCGCGTTTCCGCGGGTCGCCCCCCGGGCACTACGTGCGTTGGGACCGGGGCCATGGTCATCGCAACGGCCACCGCGCCCGGGGGCGGGGGGAGTACCGCTACCGGGAGCGCCATCGGGACGACCACCGCCGCCACGAGCGCCGCTACCGGTATCGCTACGACGACTGATCCGCCCGCTCTCAGTCGCCGAACAGCCCACGCAGATCCAGGGTGCCGCCCAGGGAGGAGGGCAGCGGCGCCCGCGCCAGATCGGGGCAGCCGAGCTGCTCCCGGTAGCCGGCGGCGGCGGGCTGGCG
Source organism: uncultured Ectothiorhodospiraceae bacterium (assembly GCA_964487155.1). GTDB lineage: Bacteria > Pseudomonadota > Gammaproteobacteria > Nitrococcales > Nitrococcaceae > CAZAQB01. Next base: position 32,254 of record CAZAQB010000020.1, on the reverse strand, counting down.
GTGGATGCCGAGCTGGTGGCCCTCCAGGTCTACGATCCACGTCTCCGGGATGCCATGGGCGGCGTACAGGGGCAGCTTGACCTCCCGGTCGTAGGCCAGGGAGGTTTCCGCCACCTCGATGAGCAGGAATACGTCGGCGGGTTCGGGATGACCTGAGCGATAGCAGTCGGCGCGGCGTTTCAATACGGCAAGATCCGGCTCGGGTTCGCTCCGATCACTCAGGATAACCGGACTCTGCACGGAAACAAGCGCCATTCCCGCCAGTGCTCTCTGGAGTCGGGCGTTGAGGTCGGTGATGGTGCCCGCGTGGTGGCTGCCGATGGGTGCCATGTCGATGATCTCTCCCTCGATCAGCTCGACGCGGTCGTCCTCGCCGAGGATGCCGGCGGCGGCCATGCGGTAGTAGTCGTCGCGGCTGAAGCCGTGGCGCCGTGGCAGGGTTGGGGCGGTGCTGGACATGGCTGCGCCTCCCTGGCGGTCTCCCCATGGTGTCGCCATCGATGGTAGCGCGCGGGTCGCGGCCGGGCCACGCCCTGGGACCGCCCCCCACTGCCGTCAGCCCAGCAGCCCGCGGATCTCCGGCAGGCAGGAGCCGCAGTTGGTGCCTGCCCCCAGCGCCTCGCCCACGGCCTCCGCGGTCCGCAGGCCCTGTTCCCGGACTGCACGGCAGATGGCTTCCCGGCCGACACCGAAGCAACTGCACACCGGCGGACCGCTGTCGAGATCGACACCGGCGGGACGGCCGGTGAGCAGCGCCACCCGGTCGGCTTCGCCCAGGCTTTCCTGGTCGAACAGTCCGGCCAGCCATTGCCGGGTGGGCAGCTCCGGCTGCCGGGCCGCGAACAGGCAGGCCTCCAGCCGATCTTCCACCAGCAGGGCGGCCCGGTAGGAGGCGGCCCGAACATCCCGGAACTCCAGCCAGTCGGCGTTGGCGTCCTGGACGCCCAGCAGGTTCCGGGCCCATTGGCTCCAGTCCTCGGGCTGGGCCCGGTCGGCCAGCTCGTAGCGGTGGAAGCGCGCCCCCGGCACCCGCACCCAGTAGCCGAGCCCGGCGGTCGAGACGGGGATCCGGCAGAGCAGGAAGCCGTACCAGGCGGCGTCCCAGGGCTCCACCCGCACCGGGGTGTGCTTGAACTCCGGCTCGCCGGAGACCGGACACACCGCCGGGTTGACCACCGCCCCCACCCGGGCCCGGGCGGCGAACTGGTCGTTCCAGTGGATCGGCAGGAACAGGTTGCCCGCACGGGTCTCGCGGGACACGGCCACCCGGGCCAGGCACTCGCCCCAGCGGCTGCGCAGCTGGGCCAGGGCGCCGGGAACCAGGCCGTGACGGCCGGCATCCTCGGGATGGACGCAGAGCAGCGGTTCCGGGGTATGGGCGCAGAGCCGGGGCGAGCGGGCGGTGCGGGTCATGGTGTGCCAGTGGTCCCGCACCCGGCCGGTGTTCAGCACCAGCGGGTAGTCGGCGTCCGGGGCATGAGCCGGAGGCCGCGGATCCACCGCCACCAGCCGGGCCCGGCCATCGGCGGTGGCAAAGTGGCCGTCGCCGAACAGGGGGCGCGTGTCGGGCCCCGAGGCCCCTGCCGGCAGGGGCCAGCGAACCGGACCCAACGCGTCATAAGCCACCCGGTCCATCCTGGCGAGAGCGCTGATGTCGAACCCCCAGCGCCCGCCGTTGGCATGGCCGGAGAGGGCCGCGTGCTCGGCGAAGATGGCCTCCGGGCCGGTGTAGTCGAAGCCGGAGAAGCCCATGCGCCGGGCCACCTCGCACACCATCCACCAATCCGGGCGGGCCTCGCCCGGGGGCTCCCGGAAGGCCCGCTGGCGGGAGATGACCCGCTCGGAGTTGGTGACGGTGCCGTCCTTCTCGCCCCAGCCGGCGGCGGGCAGCAGCACATCCGCCCAGGGGGTGGTGTCCGTGGAGCGCACCACGTCGGAGACCACCACCAGCTCGCAGTGGCGCAGGGCCTCGCGTACCCGGTCCGCATCGGGCAGGCTCACTACCGGGTTGGTGGCCATGATCCACAGCGCCCGGATGCGTCCCTGGGCCACCGCGTCGAACAGCTCCACCGCCTTCAGGCCCGGCTGGCGGGCGATGGTGGGGCTGTCCCAGAAGGCCTGGATGTCGTCGGCCTGGTCGAAACCACGGTGCGCCGCCAGGGTGCTGGCCAGCCCACCCACCTCGCGGCCGCCCATGGCGTTGGGTTGGCCGGTGATGGACAACGGCCCGGCCCCGGGCCGGCCAATACGGCCGGTGGCCAAGTGGCAGTTGATGATGGCGTTGACCTTGTCGGTGCCCTGGCTGGACTGGTTGACCCCCTGGGAGAACAGGGTGACCGTGCGCTCGGAGCGGGCGAACAGGCGGAAGAACTCGGCCACCAGCGGCTCGTCCAGGGCGCAGGCGCCGGCCACGGCGGGGGTGGAGGCCGGGCCTCGGCGGGCGGCCGCCAGGGCCGCCGCGAAACCGCTGCAGTGGTTCTCGAGAAACTCGTAATCGAGCCGGCCGTCCCGCTCCAGGTGGCAGAGCAGGCCGTTGAACAGGGCCACGTCGCTGCCCGGCGCCAGGGGCAGGTGCAGATCCGCCTCGGCGGCGGTGGCGGTGCGCCGCGGGTCCACCACCACCACCCGCATCTCGGGGCGGGCCCGGCGGGCCTCCATGATCCGCTGGAACACCACCGGATGGCACCATGCGGTGTTGGAGCCCACCAGCACCACCAGCTCGGCCTGCTCCAGGTCGTCGTAGCTGGCGGGGACGACGTCCTCGCCGAAGGCGCGCTGGTGTCCGGCCACCGCCGAGGCCATGCACAGCCGGGAATTGGTGTCGATGTTGGCGCTGCCGAGGTAGCCCTTCATGAGCTTGTTGGCTACGTAGTAGTCCTCGGTCAGCAGCTGGCCGGAGACGTAGAACGCCACCGCCTCGGGGCCGTGGGTGTCGATGATGCGGCGCAGGCCGCCGGCGACCTCGTCCAGGGCCCGGAACCAGGCCACCTGCCGGCCCCGCACCATGGGGTGGAGCAGCCGCCCCTCCGGGCCGAGGGTCTCGCCCAGGGCGCTGCCCTTGGAGCACAGCCGCCCGGCGTTGGCCGGGTGCCGGGGGTCGCCGCTGACCCGCACCCCATCGCCGCCGGCCTCCACCAGGACGCCGCAGCCGACGCCGCAGTAGGGGCAGGTGGTGCGCACCGGCTCAGTCATGGCAGGGCACCGGCTGCAGGTGCACGCGGCCGCCGTCCACCCGCACCGGGTAGCGGCCGGTGTGGCCCTCGTCGGGGGCCTCGGCCTGGCCGGTGTCGAGGCGGATGCACCAGTTGTGCAGCGGGCAGTACACCTCCCGGCCGGCGACGATGCCCTGGGACAGGGGGCCGCCGCGGTGGGGGCAGCGGTCATCCAGGGCGAACACCCGGTCGTCGGCGGTGCGGAACACGGCGATGTCGCCGTGGGCGGTGCGCACCCGGCGTGCGCCCCGGCGGGGGATGTCCTCCAGACGGCCGATGTCGATCCAGTCGGTCTGGGGAGCAGCGGACATGGTGGTCTCTCCTTGCATGGGTCCGGGCTCAGCCCGCTGCCCGGTGGCGCGGCGGCTCGCCGGATTCCGGCAGCTCGGCAAGCGGCAGGAACTCGGCTCCGTCGGCCTGGGTGCTGGAATGGGTCTCCCAGGGGTCCACCTGGGCGTGGCGCTGGCTCTCCAGGAAGCGCTGATGCAGGACCCGGCGGCCCTCGGCGTCCTCCACCACCCGCGAGCGCACGTACTCAAGGCCCACGCGCTCGATCCAGGGGGCAGTGCGCTCCAGGTAGCGGGCCTGCTCACGGTAGAGCTGCAGGAAGGCGCCGCAGTGCTCCAGCACTTGCTCGGGTGTGGCCACCCGGCACAGCACGTCGGCCCCGCGCAGTGTGATGCCGCCGTTGCCGCCCACCTGCAGCTCCCAGCCCGACTCCACCGCCACCACGCCGAAGTCCTTGATGCTGGCCTCGGCGCAGTTGCGCGGGCAGCCGGAGACCGCCATCTTGACCTTGTGGGGCGTCCAGGTGCCCCAGGTCATCTTCTCCAGCTCGACCCCCATGGTGGTGGAGTCCTGCACGCCGAAGCGGCACCACTCCTTGCCGACGCAGGTCTTCACCGTGCGCAGCGCCTTGCCGTAGGCATGGCCCGAGATCAGCCCGGCCTGTAGCCGCAGATCCCGCCACACTCCCGGCAGGTCTTCCTTACGCACGCCCAGCAGGTCGATGCGCTGGCCGCCGGTGACCTTCACCGTGGGGATTTCGTACTTATCGACCACGTCGGCGATGGCCCGCAGCTCGGTGGCATTGGTGACGCCGCCGAACATGCGCGGCACCACGGAGTAGGTGCCGTCCTTCTGGATATTCGCGTGGGCGCGCTCGTTGATGAAGCGTGACTGGGCGTCGTCCTCGGCCTCGGCGGGCCAGGCGCACAGGCAGTAGTAGTTGAGGGCTGGGCGGCACTTCGCGCAGCCGTCCGGAGTCTTCCAGTCCAGCGCCTCGCGCACCTGCTCGGGGCTGGTGAGGTGGCGCTCGGCGATCGCCTCGCGCACCGCCTTGTGCCCCAGTTCGGTGCACTCGCAAAGGCTCTCCGGGGCGGCGGCCACGGCCTCGGCACCGGCGGTCGCCTCCAGCAGCTCGGCGACCAGCGGCTTGCAGGAGCCGCAGGAGGTGCCGGCCTTGGTGGCCTTCATCACCTGACCCAAAGCGGTGAGCCCGTCCTCACGGATGGCCTTGACGATGGTGCCCTTGCACACGCCGTTGCAGTCGCAGACCTGCTCGTCGTCTGTCATGGCCGCGGCGCGCCCGCCCGCGCCGGCGGGCTGGTCCTCGGCGTAAGCGCGGCCGAAGATGATCCGCTCGCGCAGCGCCGAGATGTCGGTGGCCTCGCGCATCAGCTTGAAGTACCAGGGGCCATCGCCGGTGTCGCCATAGAGCACCGCGCCCTGGATGCGGTTGTCCTTCACCACCAGGCGCTTGTAGACACCACGGCGGGGGTCCTGGAAGACGATGTCGTCGGTGGTTTCGTCGCCCTGGTAGTTGCCGGCGGAAAAAAGGTCGATGCCGGTGACCTTGAGCTGGGTGGAGACCACCGAGCCGCGGTAGCTGCCGATGCCGTGGAATGCGAGATGGTTGGCGCAAACCTTGGCCTGTTCCCAGATCGGCGCCACCAGCCCGTAGGTGGCCTTGCGGTGCTCGATGCATTCCCCCACGGCGTAGATGCGCGGGTCGTAGGTCTGCATGGTGTCGTTGACCACCACCCCGCGCTCGCAGTGGAGGCCGGCCTGCCTGGCGAGCTCGATGTTGGGGCGGATGCCGGCGGCCATCACCACCAGCTCCGCGGGGATCTCGGAGCCGTCCTTGAAGCGCACGCCCTTGACCCGGCGCCGCCCGAGGATGCGTTCGGTGACCGCGCCCATGCGGAACTCGAGCCCCCGCTCCACCAGGGATCGGCGCAGCAGATCGGCCGCCGGTGCATCCAACTGGCGATCCATGAGGCTCTCCGAGAGATGCACCACGGTGACCTGCATGCCGCGCTGCATGAGGCCGTTGGCGGCCTCCAGCCCCAGCAGCCCGCCGCCGATGACCACCGCGTGCCGGTAGCGCCGGGCGGCATCCAGCATGCGTTCCACATCGGCGATGTCCCGGAAGGCGACCACACCGGGCAGGTCATTGCCGGGCACCGGGATCACGAACGGTTGGGATCCGGTGGCCAGCAGCAGCCGGTCGTAGGGCACCTCCAGGCCGCTTTCGGCCCGCACCCAGCGGCTGCGCCGGTTGATGGCCACCACCGGGTCGCCGGTGTGCAGCTGGATGCCGTTGTCCTCGTACCACGCCCGGGGGTGCAGCACGATCTCCTCCAGGGTCTTCTCGCCGGCCAGCACCGGCGAGAGCATGATGCGGTTGTAGTTGGTGTGGGGCTCGGCGCCGAACACGGTGATTTCGTAGCGCTTCCGGGTGAGCTTCAGCAGCTCCTCCACGGTGCGCATGCCGGCCATGCCATTGCCCACGACCACGAGATGCTCGGTCATGTCGGTTGTCTCCTGTCCAGGTGCGGGGGGCGGGACCCGCCCCCCATGGGCGTTGCCGCTCAGGCCGTCGCCGGCGCGGGGCGCGGCTGGGTCGACTCGGCCTGGCGTTCGGCCAGGGCAGCCCGCAGCGCCTCGTCCTCCTCGGCGGCCACCTCCGGCGAGAAGCGCACCACCAGCGCCAGGAAGGAGCAGACCAGCACCGCCATGCCCAGATAGAGCAGCCCCTCCTGGTAGGTCAGGCTCTCGGCCTTGAACAGGAACCCGGCGGCCACCGCGCCGGCATTGCCGCCGGCGCCGACGATGCCGGCCACCGCACCCAGGGCGCGCTTGTTCATGAACGGCACCAGGCCGTAGGTGGCGCCCTCGGACATCTGTACGAACAGGCTGAACACCAGCAGCGCGGCGATGGCCGCGGCCAGTGCGCCCATCTGCGAGAACACCATCAGCGCGATGCCCTCCAGGAACAGCGCCATGAACAGCCAGCGCACCCGCCCTGCGAGCCCCGCGCGGCGTGCGAACAGATCCGAGAACACGCCACCGAGGGTGCGCGCGAAGATGTTCATCAGGCCAAACAGCCCGGCGATCATGCCGGCGGTGGCGAGGTCGAGCTCGAAGTTGTCGAAGAAGTAAAGCGCGGCGATGTTGTTGATCGTGAGCTCGACTCCGAAGCAGGCGCCGTAGACCACGAACAGCGCCCAGACGCGGGGGTCGCGGGCGGCCACCTTGAAGCTGCCCCAGGCGCTGCGCTCGTTCTCCGCCGGTGGAAGCGCGCCGCGGGCGCGCAGATCACGGTAATCGCCGTCGGGGGCGTCCTGGGTCAGGTAGTAGTAGGCGATGCCCACCAGGAACAGCATGGTGCCGGGCACCACCATGGCGAGCCGCCAGCCGAGTGCCTCGTTGACCCCGAGCATCAGGACCGCGGCGAAGATCAGCGGCATGACGATCTGGGTGGTGCCGCCGCCCAGGTTGCCCCAGCCGGCGGTGGTGGCGTTGGCGGTGCCCACCACGTTGGGCGCGAACATCACCGAGGTGTGGTACTGGGTGATGACGAACGAGGCGCCGATGGCGCCGATCGCGAGCCGCGCCAGCAGGAAGGCCTCGAAGCTGTCGGCGAGCCCGATGGCCATGACCGGGACGGAACCCACGCACAGCAAAGTGGCATAGGTGCGCCGCGCGCCGAACTTGTCGCACAGCGGCCCGATCAGCAGCCGCACCAGCACGGTGATGGCCACCGAGGCGATGATGGTGCTGCCAATCTCGGATTTGGTGAGGCCCAGGTCGTCGCGCACCACGGCCATCAGCGGCGCGATGCCGAACCACCCGAAGAAGCACAGGTGGAAGGCGAGCCAGGTCATGTGGAAGGTCCGCATCTGGACGGAGCGGAAGTCCAGAAGGCGGATACGGGTGGACTTGTTCTGAAGTTCCATGACGCTACCTCTGCAAGCGAGTTGAGTCGATTCCAGGGCCCTCGCCGTTGAAGGCCGTGCATCGACGCACTCGTACCCGCTGCAGGGCAGGCCTGGTCCACGTCACCCGAAGAGGCTTACAAGAACCGGGCCAACAAGCCCGATCACGTCCGATCAATAAGTTGCATGCCTGGCGCGCTCCATGGCACCCTGCAAGTGCATCAAGTTGGTGCGGCGGTGCACCATGACGCTGCATTCAGGCCGGTAGTGGCCGGCTCCGGGAGTCGCAGCCGGGCATGGCAACGCGGACGCCGGCGAGGCGCTTGGCGGAGGCGCGAATCTTGCTGTTACCGGAACCATGGACGGGAGGCAGGCGCCATGACGCTCCGGGTGCTGATCGTTGATGCCGGACAGGCGCAGCCGGAGCGACTGCAGGACGCACTCGCCGAGGCCGGCTTTACAGTGCTGGCCCGGGTGGGCGCGGATGCCGACCTCTACGGCGCCATGGAGGATTTGCGCCCGGACGCCGTGATCGTCGACGCGGAGCTGCCCACCCGGGACACCCTGGAGCACCTGGCCCAGCTCGGCCGCCGCTACCCCAAGCCGATGATCATGCTCTCCGGCGCGGCCGACGCCGAGCTCACCGCGGAGGCGGCTCGCGCTGGCGTGAGCGCCTACGTGGTAGAAGGGCTCGCGCCGGCCACGGTGCAGTCCCTGGTGCACGTGGCCATCGCCCATTACCAGGCACAGCGGGCGCTCAAGACAGAACTCAACCGCACCCAGCAGACCCTGGCCCAGCGCAGGGCCATCGACCGCGCAAAGTGCCTCCTCATGGAGCGCCTGTCGGTGGGTGAGCAGGCGGCCTACGAACGGTTGCGCAAGATGGCCATGGACCGGCGCCTGAGCCTGCACGAGGTGGCGGTGGAACTGGTCTCCGCCCGGGAGACGCCGACATCCAAGCCGAAGGAGCGACGGGGCGATCATGGCAGTTGACGGCCGACCCGGTAGCGAGCCCCTGCGTCTGGGCTACATCCCCCTCACCGACTGTGCGCCCCTGGTGGTGGCGCTGGAGCAGGGCCTGTTCCGCGACGAGGGGCTGGAGGTGGTGCTGAGCCGGGAGGCATCGTGGGCCAACATCCGCGACAAGGTCCAGCTCGGCGCCCTGGACGGCGCCCACATGCTGGCGCCGCTGCCGCTCGCCTCGACGCTGGGCGCCGCCGGGCCGCCAAGACCCATGGCGGTGCCGCTCACCCTGAGCCTGAACGGCAACACCATTACCCTGGCCGAGAGCCTGTGCCGGGAGATGCAGGCCTGCGCAGGGCCGGACGAATGGTGTTATCCGGTGCCGGCCCGGCTGCTGGCGCCGGTGCTGCAGGCACGGCGCCGGGAGGGTCGCCCGCGGCTGCGCTTCGCCATGGTGTTTCCCTTCTCCAGCCACAACTACCAGTTGCGGTACTGGCTGGCCGCCGGCGGCATCGACCCCGACCACGACGTCGATCTGGTGGTCATCCCGCCCCAGTTCATGGCGGCCAACCTGGACGCCGGACGCATCGACGGCTTCTGCGCCGGCGAACCCTGGGGCAGCCAGGCGGTGGCCCGGGGGCTGGGCCGGATCCTGGTCACCAGCTACGAGGTCTGGAATAACGGTGCGGAGAAGGTGCTCGCCGTGACCGATGCGTGGGCGGAGCGCCACCCGGCCGAACTCCAGGCCTTGGTGCGGGCCCTGCTGCGCGCGGGGCGCTGGCTGGACGAGCCCGATAACCGCCCGCAGGCCGCCCGGCTGCTGGCCGGCTACGTGCAGGCCGACGTCGAGCTGCTGGCGCGGGCGCTGGCCGGCGTGCTGACCCGGGCGGCGGGGGAGGCACCTTGCAGCGAACCGGACTTCCTGGTCTTCCACCGCTACTGTGCGGGCTTCCCGTGGTGCTCCCACGGACTGTGGTACGCGCGCCAGATGCAGCGCTGCGGCCAGGTGAGCTGCCCCGAGGAGCGGCTGATCGAGGCCGTGGAGCGCACCTTCCGCACCGATCTGTATCGATGTGCCGCGGCGGGCCTTGGCTGGCCAGTGCCGGAGCGGGACTGGAAGAAGGAGGGCGCCCACCCTGCGGCGTGGACCCTGGAGGCGGCCGGCGGCGCCATCCCCATGGGGCCGGATCGTTTCCTGGACGGGTTGGCCCAGCCGGAGCCGGCGGCGGGCTGAGGCGCGTCACCGCTCGGCTGGCGTGTATGGGCAATCGCGCCGGTGCGGGGCTCCCACGGGCGGTCTCCCGTACCGCGCTGCTGACACCGCCGTAGCCCCACGTTGCGAAGAAACGTGGGGGACAACCTTCGCCGATTGTGCCGCGCGCTCGGCACAGAACAAGGCCAGGACGGCTTTTCCCCGGTGTTTCCCTAATCCAGCCAGGGCAGGGCCGCCACGGCCCCCAGGTACACCACCGCCACCAGGAAGCTCTCGAAGCCCATGCGGGCGATGCCGTAGCGCTCGCGGCGCAGGAAGCCGAGCAGCAGGATGCCGGTGAGCAGCACGGTGACTATCAGCCAGAACAACTGGGTCGGGGTCACGGCGTGGTACAGCGAGCCGTCCCGATAAGCCACGTCAGCCACGCCGATCACCAGCACGTTGAGGCAGTTGGTGCCGAGGATGTTGCCGACCGCCAGGGTGAGCGCCCCGTAACGGATGGCGGCCACGGTGGTGACCAGTTCCGGCAGCGAGGTGAACACGGCCGTGAACAGGGTGCCCATCAACGACTGGGACAACCCGGTGCGGTCCACCACCACCTCCGCCGCGCTCATCAGTGCCCAGCCCGCCAGCGCGGTGACCGCCGCAAGCGCCGCAAAAGTGCTCCACAGCCGGGTCAGGCTCTCCCGGCCGCCGCGCTTGCGGTCGGGTTTGTCTTCCACGGTATGGGCGGTGCGCCGCGGGGACCACATGGGGGCCGCGAAATCCCGCCGCACCAGCCGGTAGCCGGCCAGGTAGGCGAGCAGCAGCACCGGGGTGACCGGGTGCACCCCGAGCCAGGACAGCTCCGGCGTGCTCATGGCAAGTGCCGGCAGCGACAGCAGCACCACCAGCAGTGAGGCCTGCATCAGGTTGCCGGAGGAGGCGGCGGCGTGCTCCAGGTTGGCCTTGCGGTAGATGGCGTCGCCGACCGCCAGGAAGACGAAATTCACCGCCATGCTGCCGAGGATGTTGCCGAGCGCCAGGGTCGGGTAGCCGTCGGCGGCGGCGGATACCGACGCGGCGAAGTCCGGCAGGGAGGTCACCCCGGCCAGGAACAACCCGCCCAGCAGTGCCTCCCCCCAGCCGGTCTTGTCGGCCAGTTGGTCGGCCAGGCGGGAAAGACGCACGCCGCCGGCCGTGATCACGGCGGCGGCCGCGGCGAACAGGGCAAGAGCCAGGGGCAGGGAATCGGGCACGAGCGGACCTTCGCGGCATCCGGGAGCCCGGCGATGGTACCGCGCATGCTCCGCGGAATGGCTCCAGATCGGTAGCACCGCCGTGGGTGAGTTGGTAACGGGTCGGCTCAGGCGGATCCCGGCCGCCGAGGCCGAGCCGTAGGTCGGCTGCTCCTGGCAGCCGACTTCTTCGCCGGCAGCGGCAGTGGCCCGCGCGCAGCCGTAGGTCGGCTGCTCCTGGCAGCCGACACCTTCGCCCACAGTGGCGGAGGCCCGGGTGCAGCCCAGCGCAGCGTTCAGACAGTGGCGAGCCGCGGCGGGGTCCAGGCGGCGGCCGCGGCCTCTGCCAGGGGCCGGGCCAGGTAGTAGCCCTGGGCCAGGTCGCAGCCGATGGCCTGCAGCGCTTTCAGGGTGTCGGCCCGTTCCACGCCTTCGGCGACCGCCTCCATGCCCAGCTTCTGGGCCAGGTCCACCATGGTCCGCACCAGAGTGACGTCGAAGCTGTCCCGGGTGATCCGCTGCACAAACGCCTGGTCGACCTTCAGGGCCTGCACCCGCGGCATCTGGCGCAGGGTCAGCAGCGACGAGTAGCCGGTGCCGAAGTCGTCGATGGCGAGCCGCACTCCCAGTGCGGACAGCCGGCGCAGCACCCGGTAGGCCCGCTGGGGATCCGCCATCACGGCGGTCTCGGTGACCTCAAGTTCCAGCCGGCCGGGCGCCACGGCGTAGCGGCGCAACAGCTCCGCCACGCGGCCTGGAAGCTTCTCGTTCACCAGGTTACGGGCCGACAGGTTCACCGCCACCGTGGTCCGGGGTCCGGCCGCGAAGCTGCTGGACAGGGCCCGCAGGGCGTCCTCGATCACCCAGTCGGTGAGCTGCTGAACCAGCTCGCTCATCTCCACCACCGGCACGAACACTCCGGGCGGCAGCAGGCCGTGCACCGGGTGCTCCCAGCGCACCAGGGCCTCCCAGCCGGCCAGGCTGCCGTCCCACAGCCGCACCTTGGGCTGGAACAGCAGGCGGAGCTGGCCGGCGGAAATGGCCTTGCCGATATCCGACAGGATGGTGAGGCGCAGGGGCGAGTTGGCGTCGATCTCGGGCGCGTAATGGCTGAAGTCCAGCATGCCCCGCTTGGCCACGTACATGGCAACGTCCGCGCAGCGCAGCAGGGCGGCGCCGTCGCGTCCGTCCCGCGGCGCCAGGGCGATGCCCAGGCTGCCAGTGAGATTGAGCTGCAGGTCGCGGACCCGGAACGGCTCGCGCACCGCGCTCAGCACTTCGCCGGCGCGCTCCTCGGCTGCCGCGGCATCCAGCGGGCCGGGCCAGAGCAGGGCGAACTCATCGCCCCCCAGCCGCGCCACCAGGCCGCCGCGCCGGGCCGCCTCGGCCTCGAGCCGGGGCGCCAGCTCCCTGAGCAGCTGGTCGCCCACGTGGTGGCCCAGGGTGTCGTTGATCTCCTTGAAGCCGTCCAGGTCCAGCAGCATCAGCGCGAAGCCGGTGCCATGGGCTTGCAGGCGCGTGACGGCGACGTCCAGGTGGGCCTTGAGCTGCTGGCGGTTGGGCAGGCCGGTGAGGCTGTCGTGCAGGGCCATGTGCTCCAGGGCCTGCTGCTGGGCCTTCTGTTCAGTGATGTCCCGGAACTGGACGATCCAGCAGGAAAGCCCCTCGATAACCACCCGTGCCGACGAGCCGAGCACGGTGCGCAGACCTCCGTCCGCGGTGCGGAACACCACCTCGTGGTTGCGCAGCTGGCCGTGGCGCTGCATGGCCGCGACAGTTGCTTCGCGGTCCTCCCGACGAGCCCACAGGCCCACCTCCACGGTGGTGCGGCCCACTACCGCCTCGCGTCGATAGCCGAACACTTCGCTGAAGGCGGGGTTGATGTCGAAAATCCGCCCGGTCTCGATCTCCGAGAGGATCATGGGATCCGGGCTCACATCGTAGAGCTTGGAGAATTTCTCCTCCGACAGCCGCAGTGCCTCGGCGATACGGTGGCGTTCGGTCACGTCCCGGTGCAGTGCGACGAACCAGGCGCGGCCGTCCCACTCTATCCGGGTCACGGTGACTTCCAGGTTGATGGGAGTTCCGTCGCCCCTCAGGCCCAGCCAGTCGAGGCTGACCCGCTCACCGGCCGCCGTCCGGGCGAGAACTTCGGTCGCCGCTTGCTCGGAGCGGCGGCCGTCCGGTTGATAGTCGGGCGAGAAGCCGCACGGCGAGCTCCCGAGGATCTGCTCGCGGCTGGTGCGAAGCTGCTCCAGCAGGTAGGGGTTGCAGTCCACCGCCCGCCCTTGATCGTCAATGACCAGGACACCATCGCCAGCGGCCTCGAACAGGCTGCGGTAGATGTCTCCCAGGGCCTCCTTGGGCGGCGCGGAGAGCTCTGCGTGCGGCCCGCCTGGTGCGGCCGCCGTGCGTGGGACCCGGGATCTCATCGACTGTGCGGACCGCGCGGGGCGGCCGGCACCGTGGGCGCCGATATACGTCGCCGATCAGACACATGGGCTGGCAAGTTTGCAGACATAGTCCCTGTAGTGTCAGTGCGGTCCCGACGCGATCACTCGCAGTCGGCCCGGACCCGGGGAAGCTGTGGTTCTGGGCGGGGATTCTGCCGGGCGGCAACCCGGTCCACTCTCGAATGAATCACAATTGGAAAGACCCGGCGCCGCGCCCATCCCCCCGATCGGGGGGCGCGCGGGTGGGATCAGTTGTCGAGGGCGGGCGAGCTGCCAGGGATGTCCGAGCGGCCGTTCTGCATGAGGTCGGTGAACAGGGCGTCCACCTCCGGGGCGTCCCAGTCGACGTAGCTGCGCAGGTAATGGCTCACCCGCCCCTGGCCGTCGATGATGAAGTTGGCCGGCAGCACGTCGATCGGGAAGTAATGCCCCACCCGCGACTGGGGATCCAGGTAAAGGGTGAGCTCATCGATCTCCAGGCGCTCGAAGAAGGGCCGTGCCTGGGGGGCGCCGCCCTGATCCAGGGACAGCGCCACCACCTGGAAATCCTCCCCTCCCAGGCGCTCCTGGAGCCGGTCCAGGGCCGGCAGCTCGCGCACGCACGGCGGGCACCAGGTGGCCCACAGGTTCAGCAGCACCACCTTGCCCTGGAAGTCCGCCAGCCGCAGGCGCTCGCCCTGGGCGTTGCTGAACTGCACGGAGCCGGGCACCGGCCGGGGCGGCTCCACGCTGCGGAAGCTGCGCACGGTGCCGTCGCTGGGCTCGCTCTCAGCGTGGTATGCCCAGGCGGGCAGTGCCAGCAGCAGCAGGGCGAGCAGGGCGGCGGAGCGGAGATGGCCGGGCATGAGGGGCTCCCATCACGATGCGTTGGACGGTTCGGAGGGTGTCAGCACGATCAATGTCGATAGTATGCCGCGCCGTGTCGGCCGGGGAGGCCTCGCTCCCCTTGGATGGCGAGGCGGCGGCTGCCCGTAGGCGCGCAGCCCGGATAAGCGCAGCGCATCCGGCATGTCCGGTTGCCGGATTCAGCACTGTGCGCTTTATCCGGCCTGCGTCGGGCTCACCCGGCCGGTTCTGGAGGCCCGGCCCGGCGAGGTACCCGCGGCGGGTGCCGGCACGCCGTCGAAGAAGTGCACCCGGCCCGTCTCCAGGGAATACTCCGCACCCACCACCTGCAGCTGGCCGGAGCGGATCAGGCCCTCAAGGACGGGGGAGCCGTGGCGCAGGTGGTTCGCCGAGGCGCGCACGTTGGCCCGCACCGCGGCACTGATCAGCGCGTCGCGGTCGTGGCGCAGCTCTGTGTATAGCAGCGGCTCCACCGACGGCTGCACCCGGCCGACGATGGCCCGGAAATTCTCCGAAGGGATCGGCTCCGGGCCCAGCAGGCAGTCCACCGTGGCGGCCACCGCGCCGCACTGGGTATGGCCCAGCACCACCGCCAGCCGGGTGCCGAAGAACTCGGCGGCGAACTCCACGCTGCCCACCTGGGAGGGGGCCACCACGTTGCCGGCCACCCTTATCACGAACAGCTCGCCCAGGCCCTGGTCGAATACCAGCTCCGCCGGCACCCGCGAGTCCGAGCAGCCGAGCACGATGGCAAACGGCTGCTGGCCGGCCAGCAACTCGCCGCGCCGGGCCGCACTGGGGCCCAGGTTGCACTGCGGTGTGCCAGCCACGAAGCGGCGATTGCCCTGCTGCAGCCGCGCGAGGGCTTCCTCAGGTGGGATCATCGGGCGCCGACCTCTTGGCTGCTGGGTGGACGTGAGCGCTGTGGGCGCCGTTCACACCGGGTCGCCCGGCGCGGCTGGCTGTTCCTCGGACTGCTGCTCCAGCCAGAGATAGAACTGCAGGTCTTCGAACAGCTCCAGCCGGTCTGCGGAGGCCAGCAGTTCCAGGTCCTCCAGGGCCGCCGGGCCGGCGGGCGGCGCGCTCCAGGGCTGCCACAGCATCAGTCCCAGCAGCAGGCTGGCCGCCAGGGCGAGTCCGCCCCAGGCGGGCCGCAGCGCCGGGGTGCCCCGGGGCCGCCGGGCCAGGGCCGCGGCCCGCGCCCGTTGCAGGGCGGCCAGGGTATCGGGGTCCAGGGTCTGGGTGCTGCGGTCGAGCTGCCGGCGCAGTCCGTGCAGCCAGCGCTCCTGCGGATCATCGGTCATGTCTGCTCTCCCAGCACGTCACGCAGCCGGTCCAGCGCCCGGTACAGGTGGGTCTTCACGCTGCCCTCGGAGCAGCCCATGGCGAAGGCGGTGGCCACCACGTCGTGGCCCTCCCGGATGCGCAGCAGGAACGCCTGGCGCTGGCGTAGCGGCAGCGTCTCCAGCGCGCGCAGCGCCCGGTCGGTGCCCTCGGACTGCTCCAGCCGCCCGAGGGGCCCGGCCTCCCGGGGATCCGCTACCCGTTCCAGCACATCCTCGCGGCTCTCCGGCAGGCGGTCCCAGTCCTCGGCGAAAGGTTCCAGGACGCGCTGCTGCTCGCGGCTCAGGGTGTCCCAGGGGACGGCCCACGCCGCGGCGGACCAGAGGCCCGTCAGCAGCAGCACCAGCAGCGCCAGCACGCGGCTATTCATCGGCGGAGTCCTCGTCCCGCGCCTTTCGCTCGGCATCCCGCAGCCCGTGGTGGACGGCGAGCTCGTAGGTCTCGGCGTCGGCCTCCAGCCAGTCGGCCAGGAACTCCAGCATCTCCCGGCTGGGGGCCGGCGGCTCCGCGGCCCGGGCCGCCGGGGCGGCCAGGGCCAGGCCGATGCATCCGATGAATCCACGCCGTGTGCACATGCTTCGCGTCAGCGCTCCCGGAGGTCTCAAAGCGGCGGCGCGGGGACGGGCGCCGGGCACCGCCCCCGCGCCGGGCTCACGGGGCCAGCCGCAGGTGGCGGCTGCTGAGCTGGCCGGCCCCGGGATCATAGCCCCCCGAGGCGTGCACCTGGGAGACCCGGGCGCCCAGCGCCAGCTCGTCCCCCAGGGCGGCGGTGTACTGTCGGCTTGCGGTGTCGAAACTGCCGAGGGTGACCACCGGTGCCGCGGCGTCCAGCTCTGCTAGGGCTGCGAGGCCGGCCTCGGCGTCCAGGGTACGCCGTCCACCTCGAAGACGGTGCCGGCGTCGACCTGCACCCGGGCGGAACCGAAGGCGCCGCTGCGATGGCGGAACGGCCGCAGCTCGACGACGAACACCTGGGCCGCCGGATCGACGGGACCCAGCAGACCCCGCAGCCGGAACTCCTCGCTGGCCTGCGGCTGCGTCTTTGCGACCAGGAAGGGCTCCACCGTCACCGTGGCGGTGTCGCCGAGGATCTCCACCCGGTTGGAGGCCTCCAGGTCGAAGTCCAGGGCCAGGAGACCTTGCCGCAGTCTGCGCGGTGGATGTGCTGCTGTGTTCATGGTGGCTGCTCCTCTTGAGTGCGTTGTCGGCGAGCGGAAAACGGATCGCTCATGGACCTGCAACGCGGGGGCAGCTCGGCGGTTGACAGGGGGGGCAAATAAAACTGCGGGCGCCCTCCGGCAGGCGCTGGATAATTCAGCGCCTGCCGGAGGGCGCCCGCAGCCGCCGGCCGTGGGTCAGGCGGTGCTCACCTCGATGCGCCGCCGGCGGTGGGTGTCGCGCTTGGGCAGCAACAGGTCCAGCACGCCGTTGCGGACTTCCGCCTTGATGGCCTCGGAGTCCACCTCACGGCCCAGCCGGAACTGGCGCTGGTAGCGCGAGCCGCGGATTTCCGCATAGCTGGCGCTGAGGCCCTCGGGCATGTCCAGATGGATGTCGCCCTCCAGGGTCAGCAGGTCGTTGTCCACCTCGATCTTGAGCGACTCCGTGGTCACGCCCGGCACGTCCGCCTGGACATGGATGGCGTTGTCATCCTCGAAGATGTCCACCGGCGGGCGCAGGGCGCTGGCGCGGCTCTCGCGCTCGGCCATCTGGCCGGACTCCGGCCGGCGCGCCACATCCTGATTGCGAGTGCGTTCGATCTCACTCATGGCAGTTCACCTCCCGAAAATCCTCCCGAAAACCGAAAATCCGCTTCAGGCCGCCTGGATCTCGATGCGCCGGGGCTGCAGCTCCTCGCGCTTGGGCAGCTTCAGCTGCAGCACACCGTTGTGCATCCGCGCCTCGGCCTTGTCACCGTCCAGTCCCTCGGGCAGCGCCACGGTACGGCGGAACTCGCCGCTGAACCGCTCGCGCCGGTAATAGGCCGGCTCGCCCTGCGCCGGCGCCGTCTCCCGCTTGCCGGATACCGTCAGCAGGTTGCCCTCCACGCTGACGTCCAGGCTGGCGGGGTCGACCCCGGGCGCGAACACGTAGACGGTCACCGCATCGCCGGTGGCGCCCACGTTCACGAGCGGGAACGCACCGCGCGGCATGGAGCGGACGTCCGCCACACCGGGCTCGTTGAGCAGGTCGTCGAACAGGCTGCGGACCCAGTCCAGCTCCGCGAACGGGGACATCGGGGAGCGCCACAGATCACCGATCATGATCCATCACCTCCGTCTGTATGGTGGTCTGATGTCAGGGGAGCGGTGCCCTCACCGCCCCCTCACATGCGGATGAATAAGGGCGGTGGCGGCGATTTCAAGGGCTGGGGAGAGCATAAGAAAACAGACTTTAAGCAGTGCCTTGTGCAGCTTGCGCCGACCCAGGTTTGCGGGCCCGGACGTCGATGGAGCACGCGGGCACCCGGCTGCCCGGGCACGGCGCCGGCAGGCCCGTTGCGGCCGGCGGCGTGGCCGGCGCCCGCGGCTGCCTCCGGGCCGACGCCGTCGGCGCACGGCGGACGGCCGAAAAGGTGGGTTAGACTGCCCATGCCCGCGTGACAGGCTGCGTTTAATCTGGTGTTGCACCGGGACATGAGCGGCGAGGATTATCGCGACGACGCCCGAGAGCCGGGCCCGACGAGGGCGCCGGGGCGGTGCGCCCGCGGTGTCGCGCTCGCGCGGCGTGATCCTCGACGTCTTGCAGGCAAACCGCGCGGGCGCAATGGTCCCTGCGGCAGTTCAGCGCGATACTGGATCGGTCAGCATCGCGTTGACGGTGGCATCGCGGCTTGGGTTCTGGCAGTTGCGCAACCTGGGATCCCGCAATGACGGGCGCGGCTGACCACGACCCCGGCGGTCGGCGGCCGGCCGCCCGGTTGCGTGTTCTGGTGGCTGGCGCCACCGGATACATCGGGCGGCACGCCGTCCGGGAGCTTCTCGCCCGGGGCCACGACGTCGTCAGCCTGGTGCGCGCGCCTGCCGGTCGGGGCCGATCCATGACGGCGGCGCCGGTTCGCAGCGTTCCTGCCGGATCGGAAGTGCGCGCCTGTGAAGTGACCGACTCGGACGCCGTTCGCCACCAAGGCCTTTGCGGCGAGCGCTTCGATGCCTTGGTCTCCTGCCTCGCTTCCCGCAACGGCGGCATCCGCGATTCCTGGGCCGTCGAATACGGCGCCAATCGCAACCTGCTGGAGGCGGCGCAGGATGCGGGGGTGACGCACTTCGTGCTGCTCTCGGCCATCTGCGTGCAGCGCCCCCGGCTTGCGTTCCAGCAGGCCAAGCTGGCCTTCGAGGCCGAACTTCAGCGTGCCGGACTGACCTGGTCCATCGTCCGGCCGACCGCGTTCTTCAAATCCCTGGCGGGTCAGATCCCGCGCATCCAGGCCGGCAAGCCGTATCTGATGTTCGGTTCCGGAGATGGCCCCGCCTGCAAGCCGATCAGCGAAGCGGATACGGCCAGTTATATCGCCGACTGTCTGGAGGCGGCCGAACTGCACAATCGGATTCTGCCGATCGGCGGCCCCGGGCCGGCGCTGACGGCGCGTGAGCGTGGCGAGCTGCTGTTCGAACTTGCCCGGATGCGGCCACGCTTCCGCCACCTGCCGGTCGCGATGTTCGATATCGCGGCCGCCGTTCTCGGAACCGCCGCAAGGATCGCGCCGCGCCTCGCGGACACGGCCGAGTTCGCCCGCATCGGCCGCTACTATGCAACCGAGTCGATGCTGGTGCTCGACCCGGCCACCGGCGAGTACGACGCATCCGCGACCCCGGAATACGGCTCGCAGACGCTCGCCGAGTTCTATCGCCACGCCCTTGATAAGGGGTTGGAAGGCCAGGAACGCGGCGATCACGCGCTGTTCTGATCGGCGCTCCCGGTTTCCCAAACCGGACCGGCGCGGAGTCTCAGTCACGGCTTCCAGCACTCGGAAGTCCCCGCATACAACGTGTGGAGCCGTGCGGCTGCGAACAGGCAGGGCCAAGTCTGGCCCGCCGGGTCTGCCGGCAGGCGCTCAGCTCGCCCCGGCGCGGCGGTGGGTGCCGCGGCCGGCGTGCTTGGCGCCGTAGAGGGCCCGGTCGGCGCGCTCGCGCAGAGCGTGCACCTGCGCGCCCAGACGCAGCCACACCGCGTTGGCAACGAGGAAGTCCTGGATCCGCTCCAGCTGCTCGACCAGATTGCCCGCCGGCCCGCCGGCCCGCCGGCCCGCCGGCGTCGGGGTCGAGCTCCTCGTCGAGCCGTGCGATCTCT
>CAZAQB010000020.1:0-12396 GCA_964487155.1 uncultured Ectothiorhodospiraceae bacterium | reverse complement strand
GCCTGCCGGGGCAGGTCAGGCCGAACAGCTCGGGCGCCGGCCGGCCCAGCAGCTCGGCGCAGTTCTCCGAGCAGTGCTCGATGCGGGCGTCGGCGGCGCCGACCGCCAGCAGCACGCCGAGCGGCTGGATGGCGCCCATGCGGTTCAGGACGTTGCGCTTGCAGTCGGGCTCCGTCACGGGGCTCATGCTCCGGATCCGGGCTTCAGGCAGCGGCTGAAGGGGTTGGAGGTGCCGCAGACAGAAAAGGCCGAACCACCTAACCGAGCTTACCACTAGACCACAGGCGCCCTGCCCGCACCCTGGAGCGCGCCGTCGGCGCGGCCAAGCTCCGCCGCGGCCGCCCTGCGCAGGCACCGGGGCGGTGCGGCGCCCGTAGGTCACGTTGCGCGTAGCACTACGTCACGCTCTTCGCGCGGTTCAGGGCCGGAGTGCCGGAATCGGGCTCCGGGTCACCGCCGGGTGGTAGTGCCAGATCCGACCGTCTTCGGCGTCGATCCGGAACAGGTGCATCCAGCCGTTGTCCGCCAGCCGGCCCACCAGGAACTTGCGGTGGGCCGCTCAGGCCGGATTAGCGAAGCGCATCCGGCGTCAACCTCCGGCCCAGTGGGGCTCCGGGGAGACTCTTGAAGTGGGGCCCGCCTGTACCCACTCCTGTATCTGTACAAATCCAGCTTTGGAGACGCGATCATGGATCCACTGAGAGGCCTTCGAGAGGGTGTGAACGAGGCCTGGGAGAGCCTGGTGGAAGGCTGGCAGAGGCTCTATCGCCAGGCGTCCGGCGCCATCACCCGGTTCCGGTCCGGCGCCAGCGAGCCCGAGACCGTCCACGAAATGGAGCGCCGCAGCGCCGGCTGGGGCATCCTCGCCGCCGAGGTGTTCGACGACCACGACAAGGTGGTGGTGCGGCTCGAAGTCCCCGGCCTGGACCCGAACGACTTCCAGCTCGAAGTGGTGGAGGGCACGCTGGTGGTGAGCGGCCACAAGCGCATCGAGCGGGAACGCACCGAGGGCGAGTACCGCATATCGGAGTGTGCCTACGGCAGCTTTGCCCGCCGCATGCCGCTGCCCGACGAGGTGGACGCCAGCCGCGCGGCGGCCCGCTACCGCCAGGGCGTGCTGCGCGTGGAACTGCCCAAGACCGGCCGCGGCCGGCGCCGGCGCATCGACGTCAAGGCGGGGTAAGGTAGCCGGGCGGCGCAGCGAGCGGCCGCGCCCTGACTGGCGGGTGCCTTGCATTCGGCCAACTCCCGGCGCCTGGATCAGTTCGACTCCAGGTGCCGCGCGACTTTCCGTCCCCGTGATGCGTCTCCGTCAGAGGAGGGTGTTTACGAGATAATTTACACGCCTCGTCGCTCTCCACGCCGCTCATGGGGTGCGGCGTCGGCTTGGCTCCGGGCCTCGGCACGGCTTTGGACAGAGCCGTCATAGACCCACGTTGCGAAGAACCGTGGGGCCAGCGTAACAAACGCCAAGCTGCCAATCGCCGGGCCCGCGTGCTCGAACCGATCCGCGGTGCCCATGCCATCGCCCGCTGGCAGGTTGTCTGGGCAACCTGCCCTACGGCGGGCTTCGATCAGCGCCGGGCGCAATCCCCACCCCGCGCTAGCTGACGCTCTTCGGGCGGTTCAGAGCTGTGGTGTCGGACTCCGGCTCCCCGTCACGGAGCTTCGCACCGCGACCTACGGCGGGCTTCGGCGAACCGGTCGGCTGCTCATGGCAGCCGGCATCTGCGCATGGGGCAGTTGCGCCCCCCGACGCTCGCCGGGAGCAACTGATCCAGCCGCTGGCGCCAGCCGACTTATGCGTAAACCTCAGGGCTGCAGGACTGGGACTTTCCTGACGCGTTGCGGCCTTCGGACCGCCCTTGATGAAGGTCGTAGGCGCAGTCCTCGGCAGTCTGCGGTTCGCCGGCTTGCAGCGGTGGTGAGGCCCGGGTGAGTCGGGCCGGCGGCGAGGGCAGGGCGTCGCCGGGCCTTCACAGCGGATGCCCGGACCTCTGGCCGGCCCGTGGAGCGGAGCCTGGCCCGCCGGCCGCCCGCTGCCCAAGCCGGCGGAGTTCCATTGTCCCCCAATGCTGGCGGGGGCATTCCGGAGCTTCCATAGTTACAGACAGGCGGCTGTGACGTCTGCGGGCGCTGCGGCCGGCAGCCTAACCCCGTGCTGCAAGGAGACGTGCTGATGAAAGCCTTTCTGCTGATGGCGGGCAGCGGCCCGCTGGTGATTCTGACCTCCTATGATTCCATCGAGGATCCGCAGCTGCTCCGCAAGCTGGAAGCCAAGGGCATGACCAAGTTCATCGCCTTCGAGTTGCCGCTGGATCTGGTCAAGGAGCGCTACGGCGCCCACTTCGGAATCGCCAGCGGCGACATCCACGAGACCGACGACCTGCGGGTGCTGGACTACAACGGCGAGCGGGCGCTGCAGATGTTCAGCTTCGACGAGCTGGGCAGCGAGACGCGCCACGAGCCGGGCTCCAGCCGGTAGGCATTCCCGTCCCCCGGCGGCCGGCGCGTCCCGGCCTGTTTCGCGCCGCCGGCAGGAACCCCTACACTGGCCGCCGGAGAACTCCGGTTCCGGTGTCCGGGTGCGAGTTGGGCGGCGGGGACCGGCGACGGGGCGCAGCCGCCGGGAGGGGCAACGGATGAAGTGGCGCGACTGGCTCGCCAAATGGGGCATGACCTCGCTGGACATCAGTACGCCGTTCCTGGAGATGGAGTGGCAGCCCAGCGACGACGACCGCAAGGCGGCCTGGGATCTCTACATCGAGCTGCTCACCCGCATCGCCACCCAGCCGCTACCGGAGGACGGCGGCGACGAGGCGAGCGCGCTGGACAGCGTCCACCAGCTGTTCGGCCTGACCCGGGATGCCCTGCGCCGCCACGGCCCCGGCTGCCTGGAGTTCGCCAAGATTGCCGTGCTGATGCTGAACCAGGTGCTGCGTCCGTTCACCTCCCACTGGCACCGGGAGGCGCTGGCCGGGGGGTTTCACGACTCCGCCCGGCGGGCCCGATTCCGCCGGGAGCTGGCCCAGGTGCAGGAGCAACTTTGCACCTACACCCGCATGCTGGCGGAGATGGCCGGGGTGGAGGACCTCACCCAGCTGGAGGCGGGCGATTCGCCCGGCTGACGCGCGCATTGGTCCGGGGCGGGCCTCCCAGGCTGCCGCCAACCCTGAAGCAGCGGCGCCGTCGCCGCGATTGGGGCGTCGGGCCTTGCCGCCGAGCCTCGATCCGGCGGGGAGCTGAGACGAAGACATAATCAGGCCACTGATCGAAGCAACGCCCCTGCCCCCCGCATTGGCCGCGAGGCACTACACTGCGCCTTCCCTGGCACGCAACCGGAATGCGTCGATGCCCGTTGTGCACAACAAAGTCCAATCCCGCCCGGCCGAGCCCGCCGGGGCGCGCGATGCCGCCTGGAACAGCGGCGCCACCGGCGCCGGGCAGGCCGTGGTCTGCGTGGCGCAGCTGTCCAAGCGTTACGCTGGCGGCTTCCAGGCGCTGCGCGACATCAATCTGGAGATCCGCCGGGGCGAGATCTTCGCCCTGCTGGGCCCCAACGGCGCGGGCAAGACCACACTGATCAGCATCGTCTGCGGCATCGTCAATGCCAGCGAAGGCAGGGTGACGGTGGACGGCCACGACATCGTCCGCGACTATCGCTCGGCCCGCATGCTGATCGGGCTGGTGCCCCAGGAGCTCACCACCGACGCCTTCGCCACGGTCTGGCAGACGGTGAGCTTCAGCCGCGGCCTGTTCGGCAGGCCCCCCGACCCGGCGCACATCGAGAAGGTGCTGCGCCAGCTCACCCTCTGGGAGAAGCGCAACAGCCGCCTGATGACCCTGTCCGGGGGCATGAAGCGCCGGGTGCTGATCGCCAAGGCGCTCTCCCACGAACCGCGGGTGCTGTTCCTGGACGAGCCCACCGCCGGCGTGGACGTGGAGCTTCGCCGCGAGATGTGGGAGGTGGTGCGCGGCCTGCGCGAGAGCGGCGTCACCATCATCCTCACCACCCACTACATCGAAGAGGCCGAGCAGATGGCCGACCGGGTCGGGGTCATCAACGACGGCGAGATCGTGCTGGTGGACGAGAAAACAGCGCTGATGCACAAGCTCGGCCGCAAGCGCCTGGTGATCGAGCTCCAGGAGCCCCTCGCCCAGGTGCCGCCGGCCGCCGCCCGGCCCGGCCTTGAGCTCGCCGCCGACGGCGACGAGCTGGTTTACACCTACGAGGCTCGCAGCGAGACCGGCATCGCCGGCCTGCTCGACGAGCTGCAGCGCTCCGGGGTGCGGTTCCGGGACCTGCACACCGAGGAGAGCTCCCTGGAGGAGATCTTCGTCAGCCTGGTGAGGCCGCCGCGATGAACCGCCATGCCGTGAGCGCCATTTACCGCTTCGAGATGGACCGGGCCCGGCGCACGCTGCTGCAGAGCATCGTCTCGCCGGTGCTGTCCACGTCTTTGTATTTCGTGGTGTTCGGCGGGGCCATCGGCTCGCGCATCAACGAGATCGATGGGGTGAGCTACGGGGCGTTCATCGTCCCCGGGCTGATCATGCTGATGCTGCTGACCCAGAGCGTCTCCAACGCCTCCTTCGCCATCTATTTTCCGCGCTTCTCCGGGACCATCTACGAGGTGCTGGCGGCGCCGGTGAGCTTCTTCGAGATCATTCTCGGCTACGTGGGCGCGGCGGCCACCAAGTCCATCCTGCTGGGGGTGCTGATCCTGGGGACGGCGGCGCTGTTCGTGCCGCTGCGCATCGAGCACCCGGTCTGGATGCTGGGCTTTCTGGTGCTCACCGCCGTCACCTTCAGCCTGCTGGGATTCATCATCGGCATCTGGGCGGACGGCTTCGAGAAGCTGCAGCTGGTGCCGCTGCTGGTGATCACGCCGCTCACCTTCCTCGGCGGCACGTTCTACTCCGTGGACATGCTGCCGCCCTTCTGGCAGGGGGTGACCCTGCTCAACCCGGTGCTGTACCTGGTCAGCGGCTTCCGCTGGAGTTTCTACGGCGTGGGGGACGTGAGCGTGGCGGCCAGCGTGGCCATGATCCTGGTGTTTCTCGCGCTGTGCGTGGCGGTGGTCTGGTGGATCTTCCGTACCGGCTATCGGCTGAAGGCGTAACGGATCGGGAGCGCTCAATCAAGCTGCGCCTGGCGTCTGCTCCCGCCGTCGCATTCATCCAGGCAAGGCACCGGCACCCTTCCCATGACCGATAACGCCGCCGACAACCGGGTCAGCGACCAGCGCGGCTCCGGCCCCTGGCACGCCATGGCGGCGGAGCAGGTGGTGGAGCGTCTGGAGGTCGATACCGCCCGCGGCCTGTCGGCCGGGGAGGTGCGCCGCCGGCGCGAGCGCCATGGCCCCAACCGCCTTGCCGAGGCCAAGGGGCGCGGTCCCTGGCGGGTGCTGGCCGCGCAGTTCAAGAGCCTGCTGATCCTGGTGCTGATCGCGGCGGCGGGGCTTGCCGGTGCCATCGGCGATCTCAAGGACGCGGCGGTCATCCTGGCGGTGGTGATCCTCAACGCGCTGCTGGGTTTCCGCCAGGAGTATCGCGCTGAGCGCGCCATGGCGGCGCTCAGCAGCATGCTGGCGCCCCAGGCGCAGGTGCGGCGCGAGGCTCAGCACGAGCAGGTGGAGGCCGCCGACCTGGTGCCGGGTGATGTCGTGCTGCTGGAGGCCGGCGACCGGATCCCGGCCGACGGCCGCCTGATCGCCAGCCACGGGCTGCAGGTGGAAGAGTCCTCGCTGACCGGTGAGTCGGCGCCGGTGGACAAGGACAGCGCGCTCTGCGCGGCCGACACGCCGCTGGCCGAGCGCGTCGGCATGGCATACATGAACACCGTGGTGACCCGCGGCCGCGGCGAGCTGGTGGTCACGGCGACCGGCATGCACAGCGAGATCGGCCGGCTGGAGGGCATGCTGGCCGAGGAGGGCGAGCCGTCCACCCCGCTGCAGCGCCAGCTCGACCTGCTGGGCAAGCGCCTGGCCGCCATCGCCGGGGTGGTGGTGGCGCTGATCCTGGCGGCGGGCCTGGCGCGCGGCGAGCCCCTGGTTGAGCTGGTGATCACCGCCATTGCGCTGGCGGTGGCCGCCATCCCCGAGGGACTGCCGGCGGTGGTCACCATCACCCTGGCGCTGGGCATGCGGCACATGGCCCGGCGCCACGCCATCGTCAAGCGCCTGGCCGCGGTAGAGACCCTGGGCTGCACCACGGTGATCTGCACCGACAAGACCGGCACGCTGACCCTCAACCAGATGACCGCCCAGCGCCTGCGCGCGGCGGATTGCGACTTTCAGGTGAGCGGCCGCGGCTACCAGCCCGACGGCAACATCGAGCCTCAGGGTTCACCCGCGCCCGATCTGCGGGCGCTGCTGGAGTGCGCCGTGCTGTGCAACGACAGCCGCGTGCGCGATGGGGAGCTGATCGGTGATCCCACCGAAGGCGCGCTGCTGGTGCTGGCGCGCAAGGGCGGCATCGACCCGGCGGCGCTGCGCGCGCGCCTGCCGCGCAGCGCCGAGCTGCCGTTCGACTCGGCGCGCAAGCTGATGGCGACCTTCCACCGCGATGGCGAGAAGGTGCGGGTCTGCGTCAAGGGCGCGCCCGACGTGCTGCTGGAGCGCTGCGAGCGGCGGCTGACCGCCGACGGCGAGGCGGCGCTGGACGAGGCCGGCCGCCGGAAGGTGAGCGAGGAGAACGACGCCCTGGCCGGGGAGGGCCTGCGGGTGCTGGCCGTGGCCGAGGCCTGGCTCGCGCCGGAGGCGTTCGACCCGCAGGGCGATCTGGACGAGCAGACTCGCGGGCTGACCCTGCTCGGCCTGACCGGGCTGCTGGACCCGCCGCGCCCGGAAGTCCGGGACGCCATCGACCTGTGCCGCCGGGCGGGCATCGAGGTCAAGATGATTACCGGCGACCACAAGGTCACCGCCGCCGCCATCGCCCGGCAGCTCGGCCTGCAAGGGGAGCAGCTGAGCGGCGCGGAGCTGGACGCGCTGGACGACGAGGCGCTTGCCGAGCGCATCGGGCCCACGGCGGTGTTCGCCCGCGTGACGCCCGAGCACAAGGTACGGCTGGTGCACGCGCTGAAGGCGCGCGGCCATGTGGTGGCCATGACCGGCGACGGGGTCAACGATGCCCCGGCGCTCAAGCGCGCCGACATGGGCGTGGCCATGGGGCGCACCGGGACCGACGTGACCCGGGAGGCGGCCACCATGGTGCTCACCGACGACAACTTCGCCACCATCGTGGCCGCGGTGGAGCAGGGCCGCGCCATTTACGACAACATCGTCAAGTTCGTGCGCTTTCAGCTCTCCACCAACATTGGCGCCATCCTCACCGTGGCCCTGGCGCCGCTGGTGGGGCTGCCGCTGCCGTTCACGGCCGTCCAGATCCTGTGGGTCAACATCATCATGGACGGTCCGCCGGCCATGGCGCTGGGGCTCGATCCGGCCCGGCCCGGCATCATGGACCGCCCGCCGCGCGATCCGGGTGCGGCCATCATCACCCTGGCGCGCCTCGCGCGGCTGTTGTTCTACGGCGCCATCATGACCGCGGGCACCCTCGGCGTGCTGCACTGGGGGCTCGCCCACCTGCCGGAGGCCCGGGCGCTGACCCTGGCCTTCACCACCTTCGTGCTGTTCCAGTGCTTCAACGTGTTCAATGCCCGCGCCGGCGAGGACACCGCGCTGCGGCCCTACCTGTTCACCAACGCCAAGCTGTGGCTGGCCCTCGGCGCTGTGCTGACCCTGCAGGTGGTCGCCGTCCATTGGCCGCCCGCCCAGGAGATCTTCGATACTGTGGCGCTGCAGCCCGGCGACTGGCTGCTGGCGGTCGGCATCGCCGCCACCATCCTGGTGCTGAACGAGGCCCGCAAGGCAGTGACGCGGCTGTTATTCCGTTCCTGAGCGCGGGATCGGGATCCTGGGATCAGAGGGTGGTGTCCGGGGTGGCCATGGTCGAGGTGGTGCGCCCCGCCCCCCCCGGAGCCGGGGGCAGCGGCGGCCACGGCCGCCGATGGCCGGAGCAGTGGCATGAGCGCCGGCCAGAGCCCGCATCCCGCGCAGTTTGATGCCCACTTCCTCGCACTTGAGCGGACAGGCGTTGGGGTAGGTGAGGCGGATGGGCACCGTCCCGGCCGGTTTATCCGGATCGGTGACGACGGAGGCCGCGATTTCCACTTGGGTGACGTTGTACAGACGCATTGGCCTGATTATGTCTCTGGCTCAGCGGGTTGGCTGGTCGAGCCTCGGCGACACTACCCTGGCGCCCAATCGGCCCGAGGGCGGGCCTCCCACAGGGGGCTTCGGTCCGGCGCACGGATAACAACTCCTGTGGGAGCGGCGCCCTCGCCGCGATTCTTGATCCGGCTGAGACAGGGACATAATCAGGTTCATTGGTAAGGACTTACCGAGCCCTGTCCAGCAGGTCGCAGAGCCCATCGGGATTGCGTAAGGTGCCCGCCTCCAGGGTGATACGCTCGCCCCGGTTGGTCCGCCAGGACAGCCGCAGCTTGCGCACGACGACATTCTCAATGCCGCTGCCCACCTCAAAGGTGAAATTCGAAGGCCCGCTTGCCGAGCAGGTCCAGGTCATCGACCCGCCCGACCCCAAGGCCGGGCCGCAGTCGACGCTGTGGGCCTCCTATCGAGAGGAGCTTGCCGGGATTTCGGGTGCTGCACCGCGGTGGTGCTGGCGGTGGTGACTTCTATCGCACCCTGCGCGCCCGCACGGGCAGGCGCTTTGCCAGGGCAGTGTTGTCCAGCGTGCTGGAAGGGCAAACACTGTTTCAGAGTGCCTTCCGCATGCTGGGGATGCGCAAGGCCTTCACATTCTACGAGGCGGCCCGGGAGATGGAGGTGGTGACATGAGCAATCAGGTTCAACGGGATGATGTACTGGCGATCCTGCGGCGATTCAAGCAGGGTCGTGGGGAGACCTATGGCATTAAAAGGATCGGGGTATTCGGCTCGGTGGCACGGGGGGAGCCTCGACCGGACAGCGACATCGACATCGTCTATGAAACCGACAGTCCCAACCTGTTTCGGGCTTCACACATGCGCCAGGAGCTTGAGGAGCTGATGGGGCGTCATGTGGACGTTGTCAGATTTCGGCCGCATATGAATCCCAGGCTCAAGGCGCGTATTCAGCGGGAAGCGCGTTATGTCTGATGCGTCGTTGGTTATTGAAAGACTGGAGGGCGTACTGGAGGCGCTGGAGCGCATTCCGCGCCGCTTTGCAGGAATCACGGCGCCTGATGATTTCTTCGACGATCCCGAAGGTCTGGATCGCTTGGACGCCATCTGTATGGTGCTGATCGCCGTCGGCGAAGCATTCAAGCAAGTGGACAGACAAACGGATGGCAAGCTGCTGGCTCGGTATCCGGGCGTCGACTGGACGGGTGTCAAGGGTGTTCGGGACGTGATCGCGCACGGTTATTTTGATGTCGATGCCGAACAGGTCTTCGCCATTTGCCAAAACGATATTCCGGTACTGATCGATGCGGTGCGGACCATGCTCAAGGACCTCGGGGATGAGCCGGAGCACTGAACGAAAAGGCAACTGATGGCGAAAACGACTGCAGAACATCAGGTTGAGCAAGTCGCGCTCGGTTGTTCGATTCCTTTGGCCCGGCAACTACGTTGAGGGCGTCGTGCTGGCAGACAACCTGGAGGCGCTGTTCCGCAGTGTGCCGCCACCTTTGTCGCTGGCCTTGGCAATGACCGAGAAGCACGAGAAGTCGAGCGCGCCGAGACCATGCGCGAGGGCGGCTGTACCGAGTTGCAGGCTGAACAAATTGTGGCCGAGCGAGTTGCCGCGCAATAGCCAGCGGTGCCGCTTCAGGCAGAGCGATCTGGAGTGGTATCGGTGCTGTTCAGAAAGGCCATCGATCACGAGGTGGTTCATCCCAAACAGCCTGGTTTTCGATAACCTGGACAAAGCGCGAGGTAGAAAAGCTGTCGGGATAAAAAGTCCAGGCGCCGTCAGTTTCTGGCGAACCAACGGCGTCAATGTGATCAGTGCCACCAGTGAGAAGACCCGCAGGGTCGTTCAACAGATGACGCTCGTCGCGGAGGGCAATTATCAACGCTTCGAGAGACACTTTGAGATAGCCGCAGAATCGTTCGTGATCGTGTTCGATCGACGTATCCACAATCCAGCTGTATACATGAAGCGGGGGCGTTCCGGGTTGCATGCCGAGTGAGTTCGCCAAGCCTTCATCGGAGGCAAGGGCCTTTTCAACGGCGTGTGCCTTTCGACGAAGCTGGAGGCCGGCCTTGCGCAGCGTGTTGGCGCTGTGCAGCCATGCTTCTTTCTTGGAGCGCCGCAAGAATGTCGATTTGATCTCCAGGACGAGTAGGTGATCGTCTCGCGCACAGATGAGGTCTACCTCGCCGGGATCATTGCCCGGAGCGCGTTCCGGCTCGTAGTTCCGCACGACAAAAAAGGCCCGGCGTTGGAAAAGCGAGGCCAGTCGGTCTTCGATGCGCCTGGTTTCCTCCCTGGCCTCGGGCCGCCTCGCACCGATCCGTCTCAGGTTGTTGATGGCCGGCGAAGCGTTGTTCTGCATTGCGACGAGCCACGGCAACTGGAAAAAATACCGGCCCATCTTCAGAATCGGACGCTCGAATAGCGCTGGACGCAGCCCCTCTTCACCCTTGCGGAGGCGGGCAGACAAAGCTACCCAGTCGACGGTCCAGAAGTCGAGGATCGCCTCAGCGGCCTTGGCGCTACCTTGGGGAAAGTCGCTGTTCACCGTCCAACCCGTGATCTTGGCGATCTTTGCCGTGCGCTCCGACCAGGTGATTGGCAGGCGGTTCTGCATCTCAGCCTGCAGGAACCCCCCGAAGGCGATTTGGCCAAGTGCGAGGCGTGGGTTACCCGTTTCCTTGAGGTGTTCCATGTACGGGAGCAAGAAGTCTGCATTGAAGAACCCGGTCATCAGCTCCAATGACAAAAGAGCTTGGAAGAGGTCGACCTTCAGCCCGGAGTCTGTTGTCACCGTGTCCGCTAATCCGTAGGCTTCGGTCAATCGGAGGTAGGTGCCCATCGCCTTGATGTAGGCGAAGCGGTTGGCTTCGTGGTTCTCCCGTCGACCGATGGGCTTGTTGGCCAGGTCGGAGGTAGCAAAGGCTTCTATGCCGCGATAGATCCAGTAATAGTGGAGTCGAGTGAGCCTTTCACCATTGCGCTTCCAGACGGTGGGGCCGGCCGGATTGCGTTGGATAATATCGAGGCCTCCGTCGCGCAAGACGAACTCGATGTCATCGTTAAACGAGAACGCATCGGCGGAACGAGAGATGAAGCTGTTCAACTCGATCTGTGCAGCGAGGAGCTGCTCGAAATTGGAGTATAAGTCGTACCGTGGCGCAGGGCCCTCCGGTGAGGGGAACAGAAAAGGCGAAAGATGGCGGGCCACCGACTCCGCAATGTCGCGCTCGGTCAGACGTAGCGTCCTATCGTCAGCGGAACGTAGCTTCCAGATAAGCAGGTCGATGATGGCATCCCAAGCAGACTGCGTATTCGTGTCAGAGTCTTCTGGTTCGCTGTGTGATAAGAGGTTGCGAGGTACCAAGTTGTCAAACGCATACAGGCTGGCATAGGCGAGGAGGTCCAGCGGGGACAGTGCCGCCAGGGGTTGTCGAAGTGCGGCCACGGCTGCCAGACGTTCCGTGTAAGCCTTTTCAAGCTTATTCAGTATTCGAACCAAATCGCCGAACGCATCTGGTCGGATCGCCGCGAGGCGGGCGATCTCCGACCGGCGCGGCGATTGGCCTTGCAGGACGAGTCCTGAGTAGCGTATTGCCCGCTTCACGGATTCAGGCGCAATCGAGGCGAGATGCTCCATCAATTCCGGGGCGTCGACACGTGACTGTCCCATGTAGCGGGCCAGTGCGAGCACCGAGGACTCGGTGTGCCAGGCCTCGGTGGGCAGGGTGCGGAGGAACTCACCGGACCAAAAGGCTGCATCGCGCTCAGCCGAGGTAATCTTTCGCTTGCCTCGCCGGTGTGGCTTCCCGTCCAGGTAGGCATCGGCGACCAAGACGGCCGCGTCGGTCGAGTTGAGGCCTGCCTCGATGTTGGCGGCGAACAATCCACCATAATCAGGTGATTGTGAACGTTCCTCAGGCAAGGTGGCCTCGTTCGCCGGGCAAGTATCGGGGAATTGTCGCTGATGCTGCTCAGCATAGGTAGCGCGTCGGGTGATTATCAGATCCAGAGTATCTCGTAGAGATCGCCTGGTTCGATAGCCGGGCCGCGGGAGGAGGGCTCAAAAAAAGACTTAGGGAGACCACCTGGGTCTCCCTAAGTTGTTGTTTGCTATGAGTCTGGGTGAGTCTTGAGTGGTGGAGGCGGCGGGAATCGAACCCGCGTCCGCAGGACCTCCGCCCAAGGGTCT
>CAZAQB010000019.1:20260-34501 GCA_964487155.1 uncultured Ectothiorhodospiraceae bacterium | reverse complement strand
TGAAACCAATATCCTACGCGATATCAGCACAAATTCATGAAATCTTCGGGCTAAGGACGCTGGGAGCAGGACGCAGTGAAAAGGACTGGGGACTGAGGCCTGAGGGCTGAGGACTGAGTAGGAGAGGGGGCTTGACGGGCGCAGGGACGAAGCCACGCCCTGTTCAGTCCGAAGATGCCGGATGCGCTTCGCTTATCCGGCCTACGGCGGCTGAGGTCCAACGCGGGAGCGAAGCCCGCGTAGGCTGGATAAGGCGAGCAGCGCCGCATCCGGCATCTGGGCTGAGGCCGCTGCCACGGACGCAAGCCCGCCGCTTCAGCGCTGCTCCGAGCGCTCCCGGGCGTGGCGGAAGATGCGCGGCAGGGAGGCCCCCATGAGCACCAGCCCCAGCGCCAGCAACGCCCAGCTGCCCAGGGGCTGGGGCAGCATCATGGCAGGCCCGCCATCCGCGAAGATGCCCACCAGGCCCAGCGCCGCCAGCAATGCCCCGGCGCCGTCCATCAGGTAGGCCCCCAGGGGGAAGCCCTGTCCGCCACTGCTGTGCTGCGCCATGTCCTGCTCTCCTCATCGCTATAGTTCGGTTGCTCGCGGCAAACGACACCGGGCCGGCCTCAGAAACCCAGCGCCCCCCAGGTGGTCGGGATGCTCCCCGCCTGGTCCTGGGCGTCGATGCCGTCGCCCTCGTCGTCCAGGGTCAGGCGCACGCCCCCCTGGCGGCTGGACTCGGCGGTGATCACCAGCCGGGAGCCGCCATCGCCGGTGACCGTGAGGCTGCCGGTGGTGGGAGCCGAACCGATAGGCCCCTCCAGCGGCGGGCTGGTGGCGAAGTCGAAGGAGCCCCCGAGCCGGGTGCTGGAGAGCCGGCCCGACAGGGTCAGGGTATAGGTCTCGGCGCCGATGCGGGTGTCGTCCACCCGCACCACCTGAAGATCCCGCAGGGTATCGTCGCCGATGGCGTCGCCGAAATTGAGCTGCCCCGCCGCCACCCGGCGGTCGAATACCTCGCCCTGCTCGGTGGTCTGGCTGGTCTGCACCGTGCCGGCGAGCAGCGACGTGCCGCGGCTGCCGGTAAGGTTCACGCCGGTGAGATCCAGGTCGATGCCCACGAACCAGGGCGGCGGCGGCACCGGGTCCTTGGGATCCTTGTCACCAGGCAGGTCCAGGACGACGATGGAAGTGGTGTCGGCGGACCCGCTCAGAATGCGTCCCAGGCGGCTGTCCAGACAGATGTTGTACTGCAGGCTGGCGGTATCCTCGGTGGCGTTGCCGCCGCTGACGAAACCGCTGTTGTCCCGGTCGTTGATAACCACCGCGACAGTGCCCTCGGGGGTGTTGTCGCAGTCCAGCACTTCCTCGGGCACCATCTGACCGGCCTGGTCGGGATCCACCACGGGTTCAACCAGCGCCAGCCCCACCAGGTCCACCAGGGCGGTGGCGTCCAGGCCGCGCCCCACCACCGCGGTGGCGGTATCCAGGGCGTTGGTCTGGTCCAGGCGCTGGGGGATATCGGCCGCGCCGCCGCCGCCGGGGCCATCGCCGGTGCCCAGGCTGCCGCCGCATGCGGCCAGCAGCAGCGCTGCTGCCGTGGTGCCGAGGGCTGCTGGTCCCGCCCAGGAGCCCCGGTTGTAGTCCCGCCGTGCCACGCGCTGCCCTCCCGCCGTTGGTGCGCCCGCCAGTCTATCCGAAGCGCCGGCCAGGGCGCTCAGAAGAAGTCCAGCTCGCGCCAGCTTACCGGGATGGGAGCGGGGAGGTCGTCGAAGGCGCCGTCGCCGTCCTCGTCCACCAGCAGTTCCGCCTCAAAGGTGCCGCCCTGCACGGCCCTGATCAGCATGGAGGTCCCGCCGTCCCCCTCAACCCGCAGAGCCCCCCTATCCGGCACCTGGCGCAGGGGGCCGCTCAGCGGGGTCACGGTCTCGACAGTGAACACGCCGTCCAGCCCGGTACTGAACATCTCCCCCGCCATGCGGGCTGAGAATGTCTGCGCGCCGGTGTCTTCCTCGAAGCGGGCCTGGACGTTGCGCAGGGTGTCGAGGACGCTGCCGTCGTCGAAGGTGAAGCGGATGGTGTTGGCCTCGCGGACGATCAGCAGCCCGTCGTTGGAACTCTGGCTGGTGGAGAGCAGGCCGCCCAGCCGGGCACGGTCGCCGTCCGGGTCGGTGAGGTCGAGCCCGTCCAGCTCCACGTCCACGCCGATGGTCCAGGGAAGTGGCGGCACCGTGGCGCCGGCGGGTCTGTCCAGCCGGGCCACCACGGCCGCATCCGCCGGCGTCGCGCCGTCCAGGGTGCGCTCCAGCAGCAGGTCCCGGCAGTTGGTGTAGCTGAGGCTGGCGGTGTCGTTCTGGGACACCAGGTCGTCGTCAAAGCCCTGTTCATTCAGGGTCACGGCCACGGTGCCGTCAGTGCCGCCGGTGCTGTTATCGCACTCGAAGCGGGGTACGTTGCCGTCGAACTGACCGGCCAGGATCGGGTCCAGCACTGGCTCCACCAGGCCCTGGCCCACCAGGTCCACCAGAGACAGGGAGGCCATGCCGCGGCCCACCACCAGCCGGGCGACGTCCACGGCGTTGCCGCGGTTGATGGGCACCTGGTCATCGCGGTCGCCACCCACGGACAGGCCGTCGTCACCGCCCGTGCAGCCCGCCGCCAGCGCCGCGAGGCCCGCCAGCACCAGCAGTGCGCAGCGCCGCCGCGCCGAGCCTCGGGTTGCTGCGGGTCGGCGTCGTTTAAGGTCCATCGCTCCCTCCCATGGGGTGTTCTGCAGTCATCGACCGCCGTGACCCTGAACCGGTTCACATCCGCCGGCCGCTTCTCGAAGCATGGCTGCCAGTCCGCCCGCTGTCAGCGCAGCGCCCGCGGCCCCTGGGTTGCTTGCTGTCGGGAATAGAATGCCCGGATAGCACGTCCCTCGATGCGCGGACCCCTGAGAGAGCCCCCATTGGCCAGT
This sequence comes from uncultured Ectothiorhodospiraceae bacterium, assembly GCA_964487155.1. Lineage (GTDB taxonomy): Bacteria > Pseudomonadota > Gammaproteobacteria > Nitrococcales > Nitrococcaceae > CAZAQB01. The sequence continues at coordinate 31,557 of CAZAQB010000019.1, read as the reverse complement.
GACAGTGAACGCTACCGGCGACTGGTGGAGCCCCTGCTGGGCCGGCTGCTGGGCGCGGCCCGGCGCGCCGCCGACAGCCGTGAGGAGGCCGAGGAGTGGGTGCAGGAGACGCTGTTGCGGGGCTGGCGTGGCTTTCCGGCACTGCGTGAGGAGGCGGCGGGCTACGCCTGGCTGCGGCGCATCCTGCAGACCGTGATCGCCGAGCAGGGCCGGCAGCAGGCCCGGCGCCGGGCGCTGGTGCCCATCCTGGCGGTGGATGATGCCCTGTTCGAGGCGACCCCGGCGGCGGCGCCGGGGCCCTTCGAGACCCTGCTGCAGCGCCAGAGCCGGGACGCCCTGCTGCAGGCCCTGGACAGCCTGCCGGAGGAGTTCGCCCGGGTACTGGCGCTGCGCGATCTGGAGGGCCTGCGCTACCGGGAGATCGCCGAGCTGCTGGACATCCCCCCCGGTACGGTCATGAGCCGGCTGTCCCGCGGACGACGCCTGCTGGCGGCCCGCCTGCTGGCGGAGGAGCGCCAGGAAGACCGGGGAGGTGGACGCCCATGAAGCGGGACTGGGCCGCGCTGCACCAGGATATCCAGACAGAGCTGGCCGGCTACGTGGACGGCGAGCTCTCGGAGCGGGAGCGCGAGCGCGTGGAAGCCCACTTGGCCGGCTGCGCCGCCTGCCGGGACGACGTGGCGCGCCAGCAGCTGCTGGCCGCCCGGCTCGCCGGCCTGGGCGACGAGCCGGTGCCGGCGCGGTTGACCCGCAGCCTGGAGTCGCTGCCGGCGCCCGGGCGCTGGCGCCTGCCGCGCCGGCCGCGTCTGCGCCCCGCCTGGCTGGCCGCGGCGGGCTGGGGCCTGGCCGCCGTGCTGGCGCTGGTGCTGATGCTGCCCGCGGCGGGCCCGCCGGCGACCATCCCCATGGTGGATGACGCTCTGGCCCACTATCGCGGGGTGCTGGCTTTGCCGCTGCCGCTGCCGGCGCCGGCGCCGGCCGGCACCCCGCCGCCGGCGCCGGTGCTGGGCGGGCGGCCGCTCGCCAGCTGGCAGCTGACCATCGGCGGCCAGACCGCCAGCGCCTTTGCCCTGCGCCGCGGCGACCAGGTGGTCATCCAGTACCAGGTCACCGAAGAGGTGTTCTTCCGCCAACCCGCCGTGCGCGCCGCCGTGGCCCGGGAGGGCCGCTACCGGCTGCGCTTCGGCGACACCCTGGTGCTGGCCGTGCCCACGCCCGGCGCCGGTGCCCTGCTGGTGGGCCCGGCCGGGGCGCTGGCCGAAGCCGAGTTGCTGTGAGACCCCGGACCCCCGGGAACCTTTCCCTGAAGACCCATGGAGGATGCCCCATGCGCATGACCATGCTCTGCCTTGCCCTTGTCCTTGCCCTTGGCCTGCTGCCCGCGCTGTCCGCCGCCGCCCCGGTGCCGCCGGACTCCCCCACCGGCATCGCCTTTCCGGAGGGCTACCAGGACTGGCGGGTGATCGGCGTCTCCCACCGCCATGACAACAACACGCTGCGCATCATCCTGGGCAATGACCAGGCCATCGAGGCGGCGCGGGCCGGCGAGACCACGCCGTGGCCGGACGGCGCCATTCTCGGCAAGATGGTACTCAAGGACACCGCCCACGACGCCTGGGACACCGCGCTGGTGCCCGGCGCCTTCGTCCACGCCGAGTTCATGGTGAAGGACAGTGACCGCTTCCAGGACACCGGCGGCTGGGGCTTCGCCCGCTGGTTGGGCCGCGACCTGAAGGTATTCGGCGAGGACGCGAGCTTCGCCCAGCAGTGCTTCGCCTGCCACACCCCCATGAAGGACAACGACTACGTGTTCACCGACCCGGTGGTTTTGCCCTGAGCGGGCGGGGCTGCCGCGCCCCGGCACAACGCGGCATGCTGGGATTGCGCTGCGCTCCATTCCAGCCTACGGGGTCGTCTCAGCCGACGGCTGTCGTCGCGGCCGCCGTAGGCCGGGTTGAGCAAAGTGAAACCCAGCACGAAGGATTCCCAGCGGGTTGCATGGGTGTCGAGGATTGGGCCCGGAGCGCCGGACCGCGCCGCGACACCCCGGCGGGCGGACTACCCGCCTCTCAAAAAGCCTCTCAGCTTCCGAAGCCCCGGGCAGGGGCATGGCTCCTATACTGCGAAGACCGACCCGCCTCGGGGAGAGTTCCATGAGCAGGGCCTTCGTGAAGGAGGGGGACGGCGATTCGGGGGACTCCGGCCTCCCCGACCGGCCGGTCAGCCCCCATCCCAACTACGTCACGCCGGACGGCCTGGAGCAGTTGCGCCAGGAGGCCTCCCGGCTGGAGGCGTTGCGCGCGGAGCTTGCACAATCCCCCGATGACATCGCCCTGCGCGACCGGCTCCCTGCCGTGGAGCGGGATCTGCGCTACTTCCACCAGCGCCTGCAGGACGCCACCGAGGTGCCGGCGCCGAACGCCCCGGTGGGCCGCGTGCAGTTCGGCTGCAGCGTCGAGTTCGAGGACGACGCCGGCAAGACCTACCGCTACCGGATCGTCGGCGAGGACCAGGCCGATGCGGCCCATGGCCTGATCAGCTGGGTCTCGCCCCTGGCGCGGGCGCTGAAGGGCAAGGCGGTGGACGACGAGGTGCTGTGGGAGCGCCCCAGCGGGGCGCTGAAGTTGACCATTACCGCCATCGAGGCTCAGTAGCGCTCCGGCCCCGGTGACCAGGGCAGCCAGTTGCCGCAGCCCCGGTAGGTGGTGCCGTCCAGAGTGACCTCCACCCGGGCCTCGAAGGCCTCGCCGCTCATGGTGTCCTGGCAGCGCTGCCGGCGGATCACCACCCGCAGCCGGTGCTGCGGGGTGGCGGCGTCGTAGACCGTGGCATCAGCGCGCGTTTCGGCGCCGGGATTCTCCACCAGCACCCGGCGCGCGCCGTAGTCCCCCACGAAGGTCAGGTGGCCGCCGTCGCGCACCTCCAGCAGCCAGCCCGGCTCATTGCCCAGGGCGCGGAAGTCCACCCCGCGGCTGGCGGCATCGGCCCACACCGTGGCCCGGGGATTCTCTGCGCAGCCCTCGAAGCGGCGGCCGTTCCACTGGAACAGGGCGGATTCGCCCTTGCTCCAGTAGAGGGCGTCCTCGCCCTGGTATTTCGCGCCGGAGGCGGCCCGGGCCGGCTGCAGGGTCCGCTGCCGGCCGTCGGGGCCGGTTACCCGGGCCACGCCGGCGCCCACCTGCACCCGGAATCGATGTTGTCCGCAGTCGTAGACGAAGCTGCGGGCGCTGGGCTCGCCGGCGCTGCCCGCACCGCCGCCGGGCCCGCCGCTGGCACACCCGGCGAGGGCGCCCAGGGCTGCGATGATCCAACAGATTTCTCTCATGGCCCGGGAGCATACCGCGCCAGCGCCGATTCCCGATGGCCGTCCGTCACAGTCTGGGGGCTGTTCCTCGCCCTCAGCAGGACTGGCCTGAATAACCGCCGTAGGAGTAGTACACGCAACCGTCGGAGGCCTGTCCCACGTGCACGCCGGGCCGGCCGCCGATGCCCGGCGAGTAGCTGGAACTGCCGGAGCCGAACACCTCGCGCACCCGCTGGCGCAGGTTGAACAGCGGCGGGCCGCCCACGTAGCCGCCGACGCCACTGGCGTTCAGCCAGTAGCGTCCGGGGCGCACCTGGCCGTACAGCCGGCGCAGGAACTGCACTTCCACCGGGTGCAGGGAGCGGCCGTTGATGAACACCGGCGTCATGCCCCCGGAAGCGTCCGCCGGCAGCGGCGCTCCCAGGTCCACCCCGGGCAGGGTCTCCCCGGCCATGGGCCCGCCCTGGTAGCCCCAGATTCCGGCGCGGGGGTCGTACCAGTAGCGGCCCGGCGGGATCGGGCGCCCGCCCATGCGCTCCAGCTGGTCCACGGTGGCCGGCGGCAGCCTGGCGCCGTTGATCACCACTGTGCCACCGGCGCTGGCAAGCACGGGCAACAGCACCACCGCCAATAGCGTGCCAAACAGAGCGTTGCGCATCATGTTGCCCTCCCGCGCCCGATCAGCGCCGCTGGCAGGCTCCCGAGGCCACCGGGGGCTGGTAGAGACTGACCGCCAGGTCCCCTTGCCATGGATCTGTTGCTCTCCGGGATCCCCGTCACCGGTGCCCGGCGCCGCCCTCTGTGGCCTTCCGGCCTGCTCAGTCCTCGATACACCACCGGATCGGTGCCGTCAGGTCACCCCGGGATCGGCTCGGTGGGAATATTCACCGCCGCCGGGTCACTGGACGAGCGCGCCGCAGGCGCCATCCGCGTCCATCACCACGCAATCGCCGGTGGGGTGATGAAGCCGCAGCAGTCGCGGCGGCTGTCGCTGATTGGTTGCCGCGGCGCGGCTCAAGGCTCGCCCGGCCCCCTGGACGCCTGATCCAGGGCATCGCGAACGCTGTCCGGGTCCAGGTCCGGATACCAGAGGAACAGGCGCTCACAACTGTGATCGCGGCGCATCATCTCGATGAGCTCCGCGACCCTGACGTGGGTGCCGGGGATCAGCCGGTCCCAGGCGCGTGCAGCGCCGTGCGGCGGCGCCGGGCGTGGTGTCAGCAGCCTGCGGATTCTGTATCGGACCGAACCCATGGAACCTCCTTGCCCTGTCCCGGTGCGCCCTGGCCGGCGGGGTAGCAGCAGCCCGCGGCCAGGCGACGTCCGCAACCCGGGAACCGGCGCCATGGCGGATGTCCCGCCGCCACCAATGCGCAGCATAAGTGGAACCGGATGAGGCCGTTTCGATGAAGTTAGCTCCCGGCCGGGGGTTCCGCCATAGGGACCAGCCGAACTGATTATCGCGATCAAAGGAAGCGGGATTCGTGTCCCAGGCAGCGTGCTCGCGGCCAGCCTGGTGTGCCTCGCCACCAGGGCGCCGTTTGTCTCCCACTCTCAATACCCCACCGCCTGGCGCATCGCCTCGCGCGCCTCCTGGGGCATGCCCCAGGAGTGCTTGGTGAGGATGGTGCGGTAGAGATCCGGCCATGCCGGGCTGTCCGGATCCTGCAGCTGGTCCAGGCGCCGCTCCAGCAGGTTCCGGATCTCCTCCACGTTGTGGTAGCGGGGGAATGCACGCCAGGCGGCGTCGAAGTTCGCCAGTGCGCGCGTTGCGTTGCGCTCGATCAGGGCCGAGAAGCCCTGGCGCTCGTAGTCGGCGGCACTGCGCTCGCCCGTGGGAAGTCTGGACGCCCGCTCCGTCGGCGGCTGGGGTGCGCCCGGCGCCGCCTCCGGCGCGGCGGCCGGAGTCTCCTCGCGGATCTGGCGGATCTCCCGCCCCAGGTTGGCCTCCAGGCTCTCGACCTGGGCGACCAGGCGCTCGGCGATGGCCTGCTTCTCGGCTGCTGGCGCATCGCGCAGTTCGGCCAGTTGAGCGCGGATGTCCTGGATCTCCTGCTGAACGTTGACGTCGATCTGCTGCAGGCGCTCGCCGATGCGCAGCCCGAACAGGTCGACCTCCCGCTCGGTGAGGATCTTCTCGATCTGCGGGCCGTAGGCGATCAGCGCCACCACCACCGCGATGGGCCAGATCAGCGCCCGCAGATAGTCGAGGAGCAGTCTCCAGAAGGCGTAGCGGTCATGGGATGGCTCGGCCATGGCATTGCTCCAGCTCCAGCGGCGGCGAGCCGCGGGGTGGGTAGGGCGACTCGAGGACTAGATCTGTGCGAAGTGCACCGTACCAGGGACGGGGCAGCGAGCGAGGCCGCCCCCCTGCTTGCCTTGGTGGCCGCCGAACACGCCAACGGCGCCGGGGCGGAGGGCGTAGGGTGGGTAGAGCGAAGCGAAACCCACCATCTTCGCTAAGTACGCTCAGGGCCGGGTTTCGGCCTCCCGCTCCCGCTGGCGCTCCACCACCGCGGACAGCTCGTCCAGCAGCTCCGCGAGCAGGCCCACCACGTCGTCCACGGCGATGATGCCGGCCAGGCTGCCGCCGGCCTCCACCACCGGCACCCGGCGCACGGCGCGGCTGCGCATCATCTCCAGCGCATCGAACAGGCTGTCCTCCTCGCGCAGCACGTAGGCGGAGTGGGTGACGATATCGCGCACCGCCAGGGAGCCCGGATCCACCCCCGCGGCCACCACCTCCACCACCACGTCGCGGTCGGTGACGATGCCCACCGGCACCCGGCCGTTGGGGCGTTCCTCCACCAGCACCACATCGCCCACGTGATGGGAGCGCATCAGCCCGGCGGCAGCCGTGACCGACTCGTCGCCGGACATCACCACCACATCCCGGTTGCAGAACTCACCCACCTTCATCATGCATCCCCTCGGCTGTGCGGGCGCCGGCGGCGTCCGGCCCCTGCATCTCCAGCATGTGCCCGGGGGTATTGGCCTTGCAATAGTGGAGACCGCCCTGATCGCCCGGGGCGGCAAGGCGCTGTCCCTGTTCCGGGTCGCATCCCGCGACCAGGCCCGCGACGACGAGGCCGAGAGCATCCTGCAGCGCCTGGGGCCGCCCCGCGGCAAGGTGATCTTCGACAGGCAGGACATCCGCGGTCGCCCGGCCCACTGGATCGCCCGCCGGGGCATCGCCCTGGTGCCGGAGGACCGCCGCATCTTCCCCGGCCTCACCGTCTACGAGAACCTGGAAGTCGCCATGAACCGCACCCTGGAGGGCGGCCGGCGCTGGACCCCTGAGGCCGTGTTCGAGGCCTATCCCATGCTCGCCGAACTCCGCGACCAGGACGGCGCCACCCCGGGTAAGCGACGGTGTGATCCTCCGGCTGATCGGGCAATGGCTCAACGCCGGCGTGATGGAGGCTGGGCACTGGTATCGCCCCGAACGCGGCTCACCGACAGGGGGCGTCATCTCACCGCTGCTCGCCAACCTCTACCTGCATCATGTACTGGACCAGTGGTTCGCGCGCGAGGTCCAGCCGCGGCTGATCGGCTGCAGTCATTTGCTGCGCTATGCCGACGACGCCGTGCTGGTGTTCGCCAACGAACACGACGCCCGGCGGGTGCAGGCCGTGCTGGCGCAGCGCTTCGCCCGCTTCGGGCTCACGCTGCACCCGATCAAGACTCGGCTGGTGCACTTCCGCCCGCCGGCACGGGGTCGGCGCCGCGAGAGCTTCGATCTGCTCGGCTTCACCCATTACTGGGTCCGAAGCCGACGGGGCGGCTGGAGAATTAAGCGCAACCCAGCGAAGGATCGCTTTCGCCGTGGGGTCAAGCGGATCAGCCAGTGGTGTCGGCGTAACCGTCACCGACCGATCCGCGAGCAGCATGAGGCCCTTCTGCGGCAACTCAAGGGGCTTTACAACTACTATGGGATCCGAGGCAACTACCGGGCCCTGGCACGGCTGTGCTACTGCGTCGAACGTGTCTGGCTGAAGTGGCTAAGTCGACGCTCCCAACGTGGTTGGCTGAATTGGGCCAAGGCGGCCCGGCTCATGCGCCTCTATGCGCTGCCCACGCCACGCATCCATCGCGATGTCGTCGCTTAGCGAACCCTGCCACCCGAGGAGCCGGATGCGGGAGTACCGCACGTCCGGATCTGTGGGGGGCCGGCCGGGTAACCGGCCGGTCTACCCGACCAATCCAACCCCCACCGCCCCTCCTGCCAAGGCGCCGGCAAGGGCCGCCCCATGGCGGTCTCGACAAGAGTCTCCAGCACCAGCAGCCGTTCGTCTGTCCGCTCCCCGCGCTCGACCGGTGATTCCGTCTCGGTTATCTGTTCCCGCAGCCCCTGGTTGAGAGCCACGAGCTCTCGCAGGTACTCAAGCACGTTCGCCACGATGGCCTCCCTCAGCATCGAGGCCGGAGAGGGTGCCCCGTAGGCGGGCCAGTGCGGCGGGGTCTTCATTCAGCTCGGCCCGCACCGCTGTCTGGTCGGTTGTCTGGCGAGTCCACGGGCCGCGACGCCGATTATGGCTGCCGGGCGGGTCGCTGGCTCATCAAGCAGCTTGTGGGAGGTTCGAGGCCGTGAAAAGGCATCGCGGCTGAAGCCGCCCCCGCGGCGCCAGTGCCTGCCGACCGGGCGGCCGTGCGGGCGTCTGCTGGGCGCAGCGAGGCGCAGCCCACCGTCTCCCGAAGGACGCTCGGCGGCGGTTCCGCAAAATCGTGGGTGGGTAGCTCAGCCCCAGCCAGCGCCCAGCAGGCCCTCGATCGACTTTGATCCCGGGGGCGTAAGCGACCAGACCAGCGCCCCGCCGTTGAACACCACCGTCATCCAGAATCCCGCCTGGAACGACGCCTTGCTGGACTTGTGCCGCAGCAGCCGCTGGGCCAGCAGGGCGCCCGGCCAGCCGCCGATCAGGGCCAGCAGGTGCAGCGTGGATTCGGGGGTGCGCCACTGGTTGTTGCGGGCGGCGGACTTGTCCAGGGCGTAGGCACCGAAGGCCACCACGCTGGCGCCCAGGTAGATTGCCAGCACCATGGCCGGCAACTCGCCGGTCGCGACGGTGCCGGCCAAGAAGGCCAGGAACAGACCCGCGAAGGCGATGGGCAGCGCACTGGGGTGGCGGCGTTGCCGGCGGCCGGCGCGGCGGGTTGTCGCCGGGTCGGGAGCGAAGGCGACGCTCTCGGCACGGCCGCGGCCCCGGGCGTCCCGGGTGAGGGCGTAGCTGACGATGTCATCCACCGCGGGGCGGCGCCGACGGCCGGTGAAGGCCTTGATGTGGACGAAAACCGGCTCGCCGCCGCCGTTGGGGGTGATGAAGCCGAAGCCCCGGTCGTCGTTCCAGGTGGTGATTCTTCCTTGATGGCGCATCCGTGGCGCTCCCCTGAGGCGGGCTCCCCGGGGGAGCCTTCACGGCGCCCAAAGGTACCGGAGACCGGGACGCAATGGCAGCGTGAAGGGAGATGGAGACGGTGGGCTTCGCTTCGCTCTGCCCACCCTACGGGTCCCCCCATGCCCGCGGCCAGGCGCCCGTGCCGAACCGGGGACAGACCCTGATAAACTCGCGAGCCCTGCGGCGGCGACAAGGGCCTCGCGCAGCCCGAATCTCCGGTCTTCGACCAGGGCGGTCACGGTAGCGCCGCCGCGCGAACGGCCTTCGCGGGGTGCGGGAGGGCGCCGCGCCCGCCCTGCCGAGCACGCAGGCGCGGGCGTTCCCACCGCCGCGGGCTAACCTTGCGGGACTCTGCCCCCCTGCCGGAGCCGCCGCATGCCCCACATCCAGATCGACCTCAACCAGACCCTCTCCGAGCGCCAGAAGATGACCCTGGCCGGCGAGGTGAAGGCCCTGTTCGCCCGGGTCATGGACACCGGCACCGATCACATCGCCACCAGCATCCGCGAGCACGGCACCTACAACCTGGATCTCGGACGGGTGCAGGACCACACCCTCGGCGTGGCGCTGGTAAACGTGGACCTGCGCCGGGGCCGCACCCTGCAGCAGCGGCGCAACCTGGCCCTGGGGCTGATCGATCTGCTGAACCGCATGCACGGCATCCCGCCGGAGCATGCCTACGTCACCCTCACCGAGCACCGCGGCGAGGACTTCCACCTGGCCGAGCGCTACCTCACCGACTGGCGGGAGGGCGACGAGCCCCTGGCCTGAGGCTGAGGCCCGGCGCGCCCTGCGTCGCCCAGTCCGCGCGGCCGAGTGGCCTCGTTGCGCTGGCCGGAGATGGTGGATTGCGCTTCGCTCCATCCACCCTCCGCGGGTCATGGCACGATGCCGCACCCGTCTTCTGCGGGGCCCTGAAAGGGCCAGGGCGCCGCAGAAGACGGTGGGCTTCGCTGCGCTCTGCCCACCCTACGGCGGCTTCCGGAAAGATTGGTCGCGTTTCCCCGGGGGTGCTCCCGGCGCAGACTTGCCCGCGGAAGGCACAAGGCGGACGCTGTAGGCTTACGGGCCTGACGCCAAGCCCCACGGAGACTGCGCCGTTGAAGCTGCTGAATTCCATGATGGCCCGGGTGGTGCAGACCGGTTGCCTGACCATCGTCGACGCCGGCGGCGGCCGCCATGTGCACCGGGGCGCCCCCGGTCCCGCCGTGACCATCCGGCTCACCGATCCGCGGCTCTACCGGACGCTGTTCCTGAACCCGGAGCTGAAGGCCGGCGAGGCCTACATGGACGGCACCCTGGTCATCGAGGAAGGCTCCCTGCGCGACCTGCTGGCGATCTTCGCCCGCAACCGCGGGACGCTGCGCGGCCAGCCCCTGCAGAAGCGCCTGCGCCAGACGATCAAGGGCCTCCGTCGCTTCCAGCAGCGCAATACCCCGCTGCGCTCCCGGCGCAACGTCGCCCATCACTACGATCTCTCCAACGATCTCTACCGGCTGTTCCTGGACCCGGACCTCAACTACTCCTGCGGCTATTTCCGCCACCCGGACGACACCCTGGAACAGGCCCAGCGCAACAAGCAGCGCCACATCGCCGCCAAGCTGGACCTGCAGCCGGGCCAGCGGGTGCTGGACATCGGCTGCGGCTGGGGCGGCATGGCCCTCTACCTGGCGGCGGCGGCCGAGGTGGAGGTGCTGGGGGTGACGTTGTCCGAGCAGCAGCTCGCCCTGGCCCGGGAGCGGGCCGCGGCCCGGGGCCTGGCGGACCGGGTGCGCTTCGAGCTCATGGACTACCGGGAGGTGGCCGGCCCCTTCGACCGGATCGTCTCCATCGGCATGTTCGAGCACGTGGGTCTCGACCACTACGAGGCGTTCTTCCGCAAGGTCTCGGAGCTGCTGACGCCGGACGGCGTGGCCCTGCTGCACTCCATCGGCCGCAAGGGCGGCCCCGGGGTCACCGGCGCCTGGATCCGCAAGTACATCTTCCCCGGCGGCTACTCGCCGGCGCTCTCGGAAACCCTGGCCGCGGTGGAGCGCGCCGGCCTGTGGACCACCGACCTGGAGGTCTGGCGGCTGCACTACGCCGAGACCCTGCGCCACTGGGAGCAGCGCTTCCAGGACCAGCGCCCCCGGGCCGCCGAGCTGCTGGACGAGCGGTTCTGCCGGATGTGGGAGTTCTACCTGATCGCCAGCGAGTTCAGCTTCCGTTACGGCAAGCACATGGTGTTCCAGCTCCAGCTCACCCGGGACGTGGAGGCGCTGCCCATCTGCCGGGACTACATGACCCGGGCGGAAGCGGCGCTTGCCTCCGGCCCCCCCGGCCGGGGCGCCTGACCGACGCCACCATTTCCGCGGCCCGCGTAGGCCGCATCCGGCGCACCGCCCCCTTCCATGCCACAGGGGCTTGATCGGAAACCCGGTATCTACGCGGCTCGCCGCGGCGCGCGGGCAGGTGTTCGGGACGGCACGGAGATGTTGGGTTTCGCCGCGCTCCACCCACCCGACGCGGCTGCGCGGCCGGTTCAGGCCCCTGCGCCGAGCGAAGATGGTGGATTGCGCTTCGCTCCATCCACCCTGCGCGGGTCATGGCACGATGCC
>CAZAQB010000019.1:0-20160 GCA_964487155.1 uncultured Ectothiorhodospiraceae bacterium | reverse complement strand
AGATGGTGGATTGCGCTTCGCTCCATCCACCCTGCGCGGGTCATGGCACGATGCCGTCTCGGTCGGCTCGGGGCCTTGGACGTAACAGGTCCCCGCCGAAGACGGTGGGCTTCGCTGCGCTCTGCCCACCCTACGCGGGAGCGCCTACGGGTCGGCGCCCGGTAGCCAGCCGCAGAGGTTTTCCCGGGCGATCCGGGTGATGGCGGCGATGTGGTCGGGGCGGTCGTTGAGGCAGGGGATGTAGTGGAACTCGCCGCCGCCGGAGGCGAGGAACAGCTCCCGGTTGCCCATGGCGTTCTCCTCCAGGGTCTCCAGGCAGTCGGCGGAGAACCCCGGGCAGAGCAGGTCCACCCGGCCCAGGCCCTGTTTGCCGAGGCGCTCCAGGGTGGCGTCGGTGTAGGGCTTGAGCCACTGCTTGGGCCCGAAACGGGACTGGAAGCAGGTCTTCCACTGTCCGCGTTGCAGGCCCAGCTCCCGGGCCAGGGCCCGCGCGGTGCGCCCGCAGTGGGCGGGGTAGGGGTCGCCCTTGATGGCGTACTCCTTGGGAATGCCGTGGAACGAGAACAGCAGCAGGTCGCCGCGGCCGTGGGCCGACCAGTAGTCCCGCACCGACTGGGCCAGGGCGCCGATGTAGGCCGGATGGTCGTGGTAGTCGGCCACCAGGCGCAGGCCCGGCACCCGCCGGCGGGCGGCGGTGGCGGCGCCCACGGCGTCGTAAGTGGAGGCGGTGGTGGCGGCCGAGTACTGGGGGTAGAGCGGCAGCACCAGCAGCCGGTCGCAGCCGGCGGCCTCAAGCTGCGCCAGGCCCGACTCGATGGACGGAGAACCGTAGCGCATGCCAAGCGCCACCGGCACCTGCGTGCCTGCGGCCTGCGTCAGGGCCGCGGCCACCGCCTGCGCCTGGCGCCGGGAGATGGTCAGCAGCGGTGAGCCCGCGGTTTCCCAGACCTTGGCGTAGGCCTCGGCGGAGCGCCGCGGACGGGTGCGCAGGATGACCCCGTTCAATACCAGCCACCAGACCGGCCGCGGCGCCTCCACCACCCGCGGATCCCACAGGAACTCGGCCAGGTAGCGGCGCAGGGCCGGCGCGTCCGGGGCGTCCGGCGTCCCCAGGTTGGTCAGCAGCAGGCCGGCCCGGCCGTGGCCGGGCCGGATGCGTGGTGTTCGCCCCTTCATGCGCCGGCGGCGGTGCTGTCATTCCCCTGGGCCATGGCGGCTTCGACGGCGGCCAGCGCGCTCATGTTGACGATGCCCCGCACGGTCACCGACGGCGTCAGGATGTGGGCCGGCTGGGTGAGCCCCAGCAGCACCGGCCCGATGGAGACGCTGTCAGTGATGCTCTTCAGCAGGTTGAAGGCGATGTTGGCCGCGTCCAGGGTCGGCAGGATCAGCAGGTTCGCCTGCCCCTTGAGCCGCGAGTTGGGGAAGATGCGGCTGCGGATCTCCTCGCTCAGCGCCGCGTCGCCGTGCATCTCGCCGTCCACCTCCAGGGCCGGGTCCCGGTCCTGGATGAGCTGCAGCGCCTCGCGCATCTTGGCGGCGCTGGCGGCGTTGGACGAGCCGAAGCTGGAGTGGGACAGCAGCGCCACCTTGGGCACGATACCGAAGCGGCGCACCTCGTCGGCGGCCAGCACCGCGGCCTCGGCGATCTGGTGGGCGGAGGGATCCGAGTTGACGTAGGTGTCGCACAGAAAGAACGTGCCCTTGGAGTGGATCAGGGCATTCATGGCCGCCAGGCTGCGCACACCCGGCCGGCGGCCCAGGACCTGCTCCACGTACTCCACCTGGCGGTGGTAGCGCCCCACCATGCCGGAGAGCATGGCGTCGGCTTCGCCCCGGCGCAGCATCAGCGCGCCGATCACCGTGTTGCGGGTGCGCACGATGTTGCGCGCGCGGCCCGGCGTGACGCCACGGCGCTCCATAATGGAGTGGTAGAGTTCCCAGTACTCACGGTAGCGGGGATCGTCCTCGGGGTCGGCCAGCTCGACGTCCTCGCCCAGCCGGATGCGCAGACCCAGGCGCTTGATGCGCATTTCCAGCACCCGCTTGCGGCCGATCAGGACGGGCTTGCACAGGTTGTCGTCCACGCACACCTGCACCGCGCGCAGCACCCGCTCCTCCTCGGCGTCGCCGTACACCACCCGCTTCAGGTTTTCGCGGGCGCGCTCGAAGATCGGCTTCATCACCAGGCCGGACTGGAACACGTACTGGGACAGCCCCATCCGGTAGGCGTCGAAGTCGCGGATGGGGTCCCGCGCGACGCCGCTGTCCATGGCCGCCTTGGCGACCGCCGGCGCGATCCGGGTGATGAGCCGGGGGTCGAAGGGCCTGGGGATCAGGTACTCGGGGCCGAACTCCAGCGGCTTGCCGCCGTAGGCCGCCACCACGATGTCGGAGGACTCCACCATGGCGAGATCCGCGATAGCCTTCACCGCCGCCAGCTTCATCTCCTCGTTGATGGTCGTGGCCCGCACGTCGAGCGCCCCCCGGAAGATGAACGGGAAGCACAGCACGTTGTTGACCTGGTTCGGGTAGTCGGAGCGCCCGGTGGCGATGATGGCGTCCGGCCGGGCCTCCTGGGCCAGCTCCGGCAGGATTTCCGGCACCGGGTTGGCCAGCGCCAGGATCATGGGCTTGTCGGCCATGCGCAAGACCATCTCGGGCTTCAGCACGTTTGGCGCCGAGAGGCCCAGGAAGATGTCGGCGCCTTCGATGGCCTCTCCCAGGGTGCGGGCCGGGGTGTCGACCGCGTAGCCCGCCTTGCGGTCGTCCATGTACTCGGTGCGGCCCTGGTAGACCACCCCTTTGCGGTCGGAGACGATGATGTTCTCCTTGCGCATGCCCATGCTCACCAGCAGGTCCAGGCAGGCAATGGCCGCCGCTCCGGCCCCGGAGCACACCAGGCGCACGTCCTCAGTTTTCTTTTCCACCAGCCGCAGGCCGTTGTAGATGGCCGCCGCGGTGATGATGGCGGTGCCGTGCTGGTCGTCGTGGAACACCGGGATGCTCATGCGCTCGCGCAGCTTGGTCTCTACCTGGAAGCACTCGGGGGCCTTGATGTCCTCCAGGTTGATGCCACCGAAGGTGGGCTCCAGGCTGGAAATGATGTCCACCAGCCGGTCGGGGTCGCGCTCGTCGATCTCGATGTCGAACACGTCGATGCCGGCGAATTTCTTGAACAGCACCCCCTTGCCCTCCATCACCGGCTTGGACGCCAGTGGGCCGATGGGACCCAGGCCCAGCACGGCGGTGCCGTTGGTGATCACCGCCACCAGGTTGGCGCGGGCGGTCATCTCGGCGGCGGCGGCCGGATCTTCGACGATGGCCTCGCAGGCGTAGGCCACGCCGGGGGAGTAGGCCAGGGCCAGATCCCGCTGGTTGGCCAGCGGCTTGGTGGGGGCCACCGCGATCTTGCCCGGGCGGGGATGGCGGTGGTACTCGAGGGCGCTTTCCTTGAAGTCTTCGGACATGGCGGTGGCTTTGCTCCGTCGTGTCGCGGGCCGGCCCGCGTGTCATAGAAATCTAGCAGGCTCTCAGCCGGTGCCGCCGGTGTCCGGCGGCGCCTGACCGAGGAATTCGCGCAGGGCGGCCTCGAAGGCGTCCGGCGCCTCGGCGTGGACCCAGTGGCCGACGCCTTCCAGGGCCTGGAGCCGGGCCTCGGGAAAGCATCGGCGGATGGCCTGCTGGTGCCGGGGCTGGACGTAGTCGGAGGCCGCCCCGTGCAGGAAAACGGCCGGACCGGGATAGGGCGAGCCCAGCTCCGGAAAGTCGAGGATCGTTGGTATCGCCCGGGCGAGAATCTCCAGCGGCAAGCGCCAGCGCCAGCCGCCGTCGGCGCGTTCCAGGTTGGTGAGCAGGAACTGGCGCACGCCGGCCTCCGGCACGGCGTCGCGCATCTGCCGGTCGGCGTCCGCCCGCGAGGCTACCCGGGCCAGATCCACCGACTCCATCGCCTCCAGGATGGCCCCCTGGTCGTGGTCGTAGGCCACCGGCGCGATATCCACCACCACCAGGGCTGACACCCGCTGCGCACGGGTCAGCGCCAGCGCCATGGCCGCCTTGCCGCCCATGCTGTGGCCGACCAGGGTGGCCTCGGCCAGGCCCTCCCGGTCCAGCAGCGCTTCGAGATCGGCGGCCATGGCCGCATAGCTCATCTCGTCGCTGTGGGGCGAGCGGCCGTGGTTGCGCAGATCCGGGGACAGCACCCGGTGCTGCTCGGCCAGCCAGCCGGCATGGCGCCGGAAGTTGTTGCCGGAGCCGTACAGGCCATGCACCAGCACCACGCCGGGACCCTCGCCCCGAGCGTCATAGTGCAGGGGAACCGGCTCGGGGCGGCTCATTCCGGCTCCGGCGGCCGTTCGCTCACCAGGTGCTCGGCGGCCCCGGCCTGGGCCAGGTTGCGCATTTCCTGCAGGCCCACCCCCAGCATGGGCAGGGTGAGCGAGTCGGCACTGCGCAGCTCCTGCAGGGTGCGGGCCAGGCGTTCCACCAGAGCGGCGGTGCCCTTGATCCAGCGCTCCAGGCGCTCAGCGCCTTCCGCCTCGGTATGGCTCAGGATGCGCACCGCCAACACCCGCAGTTGGACGAAGAATTCGTCCTCCAATCCGGCGCGGTAGCGCTCCTGCCAGGAATCCGCCGGGGTGTAGCCGGCCAGCGCATCCCGCAGCCAGTCCAGCCCCAGACGGGTGACGGCGCCGAAGTAGCAGCGGCTGGCGGTGTCCAGGTCGGCACCGGTCTCGGTGCTGACCCGCACCAGGTCCAGCGCCGAGTAAAGCATATCCAGATCGGCGATCCGTGCCGCCAGCTGCTCCGGCACCCCCTGGTCCCGGAACTCGGCGGCGGCCCGCTGCAGCCGCTGTCGGTCGGTGTCCGGCAGGATCTCCTCCAGGCGCCGGGACAGCTCCTCGACGACCGGGGCGATGTTCTGCACCGTCTCCTCCACCGGGATGGGGCTCGGCAGGTTGCGCAGCAGCCACAGGGTGGCCCGGTCCTGGAGCTGGCAGATGGCCAGCAGCATGCGGGTCTGGAGTTCCGCCGGCACCTGGTTGTCCAGGGCGTCCACTTCGTGCCAGAGGGCCCGCAGGCCGTAGATGTCGCGGCCGGCGAAGTAGGCGCGGGCCACCACAGGGGCGCTGGAGCCGGTGATGTCCCGGGTGCGGAACAGGAAGGTGCTGCCCATGCGGTGCACCACATGGTTGGTGACCGTGGTGGCCAGGATCTCCTTGCGCAGGGGGTGGGCGGAGACCTGCTCGGCAAAGCGCTCGCGCAGCGGGCCGGGGAAGTAGTCCTGCAGTTCTCCGGCCAGGAACGGCTGCTCCACCAGATCCGAGTCGAGCAGGGCATCGTAGGCACGCAGCTTGGCGTAGGCCAGCAGCACCGCCAGCTCCGGGCGGCTAAGGCCCTGGCCTGATCGAACAAGCTCGGCCAGGGTCTCGTCGTCCGAGAGCTGCTCCACCGGCCGGTCCAGGCGCCCTTCCCGCTCCAGGGTGCGCATGAACTGGATCTGCTCGCCGAGGCGCTCGGCGGCATCCGCCTGCGCCAGGGTCAGGGCCTGGGTCTGGCGGTAGTTGTTGTGCAGCACCAGCGTGGACACCTCGTCTGTCATCCGCGCCAGCAGCTGGTTGCGGTGCTTCTCAGTGAGCTCGCCCTCGTCAATCACCCGGTTCAGCAGGATCTTGATGTTCACTTCGTGGTCGGAGCAGTCGACACCCCCGGAGTTGTCGATGGCGTCGGAGTTGATGCGTCCGCCACGCCGGGAGAAGGCCATGCGCGCCAGCTGGGTGATGCCCAGGTTGCCGCCCTCGCCCACGACCTTGCAGCGCAGGTCCTCGGCATCCACCCGCAGCGGGTCGTTGGCCTTGTCGCCGACGTCGGCGTGGGTCTCCTCGGCGGACTTCACGTAGGTGCCGATACCGCCGTTCCAGAGCAGGTCGACCGGGGCGCGCAGGATGGCGCTGATCAGCTCAAGCGGGGTGAGCCGCTCCTCGGCGATGTCCAGGGCGTTACGCACCTGGGGACTCAGGGCGATGGACTTGGCGGTGCGGGGAAACACCCCGCCCCCCTTGGAGATGAGCTTGGAGGAGTAGTCCTCCCAGGTGGTACGCCCGGCGTGGAACAGCCGCTCGCGCTCCTGGTAGCTGGCCTCCGGGTCGGGATCCGGGTCCAGAAAGATGTGGCGGTGGTCGAAGGCGGCCAGCAGCCGGATGTGGCGCGACAGCAGCATGCCGTTGCCGAACACGTCGCCGGACATGTCCCCGATGCCCACCACAGTGAAGGGTTCCGACTGGGTGTCCCGGCCCATCTCCCGGAAATGGCGCTTGACTGCCTCCCAGGTGCCCTTGGCGGTGATGCCCATTTTCTTGTGGTCGTAGCCGGTAGAGCCGCCGGAGGCGAAGGCATCCCGCAGCCAGAAGCCGTACTCCTCGGCCACGCTGTTGGCGAGATCCGAGAAGCTGGCGGTGCCCTTGTCCGCCGCCACCACCAGGTAGGGGTCGTCCTCGTCGTGGCGCACCACCTGGGGCGGCGGCTGCACCTCGCCGTCGGCAAGGTTGTCGGTCAGGTCCAGCAGGGCGCAGATGAAGGTGCGGTAACAGCTCTGGACTTCTTCGGCCTGGGCGGCGCGATCCTCCGGCAGGCGCTTGCAGACGAAGCCGCCCTTGGCGCCCACCGGCACGATCAGCGCGTTCTTCACCATCTGGGCCTTCATCAGGCCCAGCACCTCGGTGCGGAAGTCCTCGCGGCGGTCGGACCAGCGCAGCCCGCCCCGGGCCACCTTGCCGCCCCGCAGATGCACCCCCTCCACCCGTGGCGAGTAGACGAAAATTTCCACGGCAGGCACCGGCTTGGGCATGCCGGGAATGGACTCGGAGTGGATCTTGAAGGACAGGAACTCCCGCGGCGCGCCGTTCTCGCCGGGGCGGAAGAAATTGCTGCGCACACATGCCTGGATGACAGACAGGAAGCGGCGCAGGATGCGGTCCTGGTCGAGGCTCGCCACCTCGTCCAGCAGCCCCTCGATCTGGCCGCTGAGCCGCTCGGCCCGCTCGGCGTTGGCGTTTTGCGGATCGAACCGGGCGTGGAACAGGTGCACCAGCAGGTGGCTGATGCGCGGGTGAGAGGCCAGCGTCTCCTGGACGTAGGCCTCGCTGTACTGGGTGCCCACCTGGCGCAGGAAGCGTGACAGGGCGCGCAGGATGACGATGTCGCGCCAGGGCAGGTCGGCGGCCAGCACCAGGCGGTTGAAGCCGTCGTCCTCGGCGTGGTTGCGCCAGATGGCGGCGAACGCCTCCTGGAAGCTGTCCCGCACCCGCTCGGCCTCCAGCTGGCCGGCGGCGCCGTAGAGCAGCCCGAAGTCGTGCACCCAGCAGATGGGGCCGCTGTCGCGGGTCACCTCGTAGGGGTGCTCGTCCACCACCCGCACCCCCATGTTCTCCAGCACCGGCAGGACATCGGACAGGATGATGGACTCGCCGGCCTGGTAGAGCCTGAAGCGCAGCAGCCCGGGCTGGGCCTCAAGGGGCCGGTACAGGCTGATGCTCAGGTCGCCGGCCTGCTTGAGCTGCTCCAGGCGTTCCACGTCCTGGGCCGCGGTGCGGGGGCTGGTGTCCTCCCGGTAGGCGGCGCCGAAGCCCGCCCCGTAGCGCTGGTAGTGGCGGTTGCCCGCCTCCTCGCCGAAGCGGTCCACCAGGGCCCGGTGCAGGTCGTCGCACCAGGAGCGCATGGTGTCCGCCAGGCGCTGCTCCAGGTCGGCGTGGTCGTAGTCGGGCTCGCCGGGCTCCGGCAGGCGCACGATGAAGTGGATGCGGGCGAGCACCGACTCGGAGAGCTGCACCGAGAACTCCGAATGGCTGCCGCCGAAGGCCTGCTGCAGCAGTGCCTGCATGCGCTCGCGCACGTCGGTGTTGTAGCGCTCCCGGGGGGCGAACACCAGGCAGGAGACGAATCGCCGGTAGGTGTCGTAGCGCACGAACAGCCGAACCCGCTGGCGCTCCTGCAGGTGCAGGATGCCCCGCGCCACGTCATAGAGCTCCTCGACGCTGGACTGGAAGATCTCATCCCGGGGATGGGTCTCCAGGATGTTGATCAGTGCCTTGCCGGCATGGCTGTTGGGGCGCAGCTTGGCGCGCTCGAGTACCGCCTCGATCTTGCGCCGCAACAGCGGGATGTTGCGCGGGCTGCGATGATAGGCCGCCGAGGTGAACAGCCCCAGGAAGCGGTGCTCGCCGACCACGTTGCCCTGCCCGTCGTAGCGCTTGACGCCGATGTAGTCCATGTAGCCGGGGCGGTGCACGGTGGCGCGGCTGTTGGACTTGGTGAGCACCAGGGGATCCGGGTCCCGGGCCAGGCGGCGCACCGAGTCGGGCAGGGCGGCAAAGCTGGTGGAGTACTTGTCGGTGGGGGCGTTGCGCATCAGTCCCAGGCCGGAGTCCGCCACCGGCACCAGGCGGTCCTGGCCACTGCTCGCCACCAGCTCGTAGGTCCGGTAGGCCAGCAGGGTGAAATGGTCGTCGCGGACCCACTCCAGGAAGGCGGTGACCTCGGAGACCAGCTCAGGGTCCACCGGCGGGGGGTGGGACTGGACCTCGCCGATCACAGCTTCCAGGCGGCCGCGCATCTCCTGCCAGTCCTCCACGGCGGCGCGCACGTCGCCCAGCACCGAGGCCACCTCCTCCCTGATCTGCTCCAGCATCTCGGGGTCGGCCTGGCGGTCCACCTCGAAGTGCATCCAGGCTTCGTTGGCGCCCCGCTGCATGTCCGATTCGTCGGCCAGATCCTGGAGGCGGCCGCGGTTGCGGCGCACCGTGAGCACCGGGTGGATGATGAGGTGGATGGTGAGCCCCAGGCGGTTCAGGGCGATGGACACCGAGTCCACCAGGAAGGGCCTATCGTCGGTGACCACCTCGACAATGGTGTGGGTGGACTCCCAGCCGTGCTGCTCGGGGTTGGGGTTGTAGACGTGGATCAGGTTCTGGCCCCGGCGCCTGCTGGCGCCCAGGTTCCAGTGCGACAGGGCGGCGCCGTACAGATCCTGGGGATCCCGGGCGGCCACGTCGCCGGGGTCGGTGCCCTGGTAGTACAGCCCGACAAAGCGCTCCACGGTGTGGGCGTCGTCGCCGGTCCAGCGCTCCCGGACCCGCCGGGCGACGGTCTCCAGCAGCTCGCGACGCCGCTTTTCCGCCTCGGTCATCATCGCTTGACCCCTTCTTCCGTTGGTTGGGCCCGGCCGGGCGCTCCCGGCGCCGGGCGCCCCCTCATGGCCGCCGTGTTCATGGGCCGGCCGGCGGGGAGCGCAGACTTTCCCCCAGACGCAGGGCGACCGCCGCCTGGTTGTAGCCCACGCCCGAGCCCACCAGCACCACCAGATCCCCCGGCCCCGCCAGCCCCTGGGCGAGGGCGTCGTCCAGCGCCATGGGCACGCAGGCCGACCCCGTATAGCCCCACTTGTGCATGATGGTGGGGGCCCGCTCCCGGGGCAGATTCAGCGTTTCGCAGACGCGCTCGATGGTGTGGCGGTTGACCTGGGTGAACACCGCCAGATCCACGTCCCGCGCCTCGAAACCCGCCTGCCCGGCGAGCCGCCGGAACAGCTCCGGCCAGCCCTGCTCGTTCACCTCCGGCGGGTAGCGCTCACGCAGCCGTACCCGGGTGCGGCCGGCGGCCACGGCCTCGTGGCTGGCCGGTTCCGCGGTGCCCCCTGCGAAGATGCCCCAGTGGTTAGCGTAGGCGCCATCGGCCCGGAATGCTGCACCCAGGAAACCCGGCTCGGTACCTTGCTCCAGCACCGCAGCGCCGGCGCCGTCGCCGTAGAAGAACACCGTGGGGTCCTCCGGGTCGGCCAGGCGTTCCATGCAATAGGCGCCCACTACCAGCACCGTGGCGAGCGCCGGGTTGGTGGCGATCAGCCCCGCCGCCACGGCGATCCCGGTGGGGAAGGAGGCGCAGGCGCAGCCCAGATCGAAGGTGCCGGCGTTGACCGCTCCCAGCTTGTGCTGCAGCACGGTGGACGTGGCCGGGGTGATGTAGTCGGGCGTGTCGGTGCCGAGCACGATGAGGTCTACGTCCTCAGGCCGGCGCCCGGCACGCTCCAGGGCCCGGCGCGCGGCGGGCAGGGCCAGGTCCGAGGTCGCCCAGTCCGGCGGCGCGTAGTGGCGCTGCAGAATGCCGGAGTTGGCCTCCAGCTTGCCGATCACCTCGGGCTTGCCTAGCCGGGCGAAGCGCTCCGCCAGCTCGGCATTGGTCACCAGCCGCTCCGGCACGTAGGCCCCCGTGGCCACCAGATTCGCCACCGGCGCACTCATCAACGCAGGGCCCCGTCAGGCGCCGCCGGTGGACCGGCCGCAGATGAACGCAGATGTACGCGGATGGCTGCAGGCTGGTCTGCCCGCCGCCGCAGTGCCGAGCGGCGGCTGCCGGCGTCATCCGCTGCCGGAAGGGTCCGCATGGCGGCGGAGGCCACTGCGGCTGGGGCCCCTGACCGCGCGCCGCGGCCGAGATCCACGGGCCGCCATTCCATCATCTGCGTCCATCCGCGTTCATCTGCGGCTACTTCTTTTTCTTCTTCGGAATGTACAGATCGGTCAGGGTGCCGGCGGCGGCCTCGGCGGCCATGGCTACGGTCTCGGACAGGGTCGGGTGCGGGTGCACCGTGAGACCGATGTCGTGATAGTCAGCCCCCATCTCGATGGCCAGCGCCACTTCGGAGATCAGGTCGCCGGCGTTGGGGCCGACGATGCCGGCGCCCAGGGTGCGCTCGGTGTTGGCGTCGAACAGCAGCTTGGTGACGCCCTCGTCCCGGCCCAGGGACAGGGAGCGGCCGTTGGCCGCCCAGGGGAAGGAGGCCACCTCCACCTCGATACCCTGCTCCTTGGCCTGCTCCTGGGTGAGGCCCACCCAGGCAACCTCCGGGTCGGTGTAGGCGACCGACGGGATGACCCGGGCGTCGAAGGCGCTCTTCTCGCCGGCGCAGCATTCCGCCGCCACCTTGCCCTCGTGCACCGCCTTGTGGGCCAGCATGGGCTGGCCGACGATGTCGCCGATGGCGTAGATGTGGGGCACGCTGGTGCGCATGTGCTCGTCCACGGCGATGAAGCGCTGCTCGTCCAGGCGCACGCCGGTGGCGTCCAGGTTGATGAGGTCGATGTTGGGCCGCCGGCCCACCGACACCAGCACCCGGTCGAAGCTGTCTTCGGCGGGGGCGTTCTTGCCCTCGAAGCTCACCTTGACGTTCTTCTTGCCCGGCTCCATGCCGGTCACCTTGGTGTTGAGATAGATATTGGCGTACTGCTTCTCGATGCGCTTCTGGAACGGCTTGACGATGTCCTTGTCGGCGCCGGTCATGAGCCGGTCGAGCAGCTCCACCACGGTGATCTCCGAGCCCAGGGCGTGGTAGACCGTAGCCATCTCCAGGCCGATGATGCCGCCGCCGACTACCAGCAGGCGCTTGGGGATTTCCTCCAGCTTCAGCGCGTCGGTGGAGTCCATCACCCGCGGGTGGGACAGGTCGAAGCTCGGCGGCGCCGCGGGCCGGGAGCCGGCGGCGATGATGCAGTTGCGAAAGCGGATGCTGCGCGGCTTGCCCTCGCCCTCCACCTTCAGCTCGTAGTCGCCGGTGAAGCTGCCTGCACCCTGCACCACCTCCACCTTGCGCTGCTTGGCGAGCCCCTTGAGGCCGCCGGTCAGCTTGCCCACCACCTTGTTCTTCCAGGCGCCGAGCTTTTCCAGGTCGATCTTGGGCTTGCCGAAGGCGAGGCCGTTGTCGGCGAAGAACTCCGCCTCGTCGATGATCTTGGCGGCGTGCAGCAGGGCCTTGGAGGGGATGCAGCCGACGTTCAGGCAGACGCCCCCCAGGCTGGGGTAGCGCTCCACCAGGATGGTCTTCAGGCCCAGGTCGGCGGCCCGGAACGCCGCGGTGTAGCCGCCGGGGCCGGCGCCGAGCACCACCACGTCGCAGTCGAATTCGCTGGGGGCGGGGCCGGCAGCGACCTTCTCGGGGCCCCCGGCGGGCGCGGGCTCGGCTTTGTTCTCCGGCGCCGGCTTCTCTGCGGCGGCCTCGCCGGAGCCACCCCCAGCGGCCTCGCCGGCGCCACCCTCGGCGGCCTCCACGGTCACCACCGGGGTGCCCTCGGAGACCTTGTCGCCCACCTTCACCAGCACCTCCTTGACCACGCCGCCCTCCGGTGAGGGCACCTCCATGGAGGCCTTGTCGCTCTCCAGGGTGATCAGGGACTGCTCGGGTTCGATGGTGTCACCGGGGCTCACCAGCACCTCGATGACGTCCACCTCCTCGAAATCACCGATGTCCGGTACCTTGATCTGCTTCGCGTCTGCCATTTCGCTGGTTCCCTTCTGGCGGCGCGCCTGTGGCGGCGCTGCAGGAGTGGTCGGTTCGGTTCACGCAGCCGCTGCGGGGCGGCGGCTCAAAGGATCAGCCGCCGCAGATCCCCCAGCAGGCCCGACAGATAGGTGGTGAAGCGGGCTGCGGCCGCGCCGTCAATGACCCGGTGGTCGTAGGACAGGGACAGCGGCAGCATCAGCCGGGGCACGAACTCGCGGCCGTCCCACACCGGTTTCATGGAGGACTTGGACACCCCGAGGATGGCCACCTCCGGGGCGTTGACGATGGGGGTGAAGGCGGTGCCGCCCAGGCCCCCCAGGCTGGAGATGCTGAACGTGCCCCCCTGCATGTCGCCGGGCCCCAGCTTGCCGTCCCGCGCCTTTTTGCTGACCTCGCCCATGTCGGCGGCGATCTGGTAGATGCCCTTGCGGTCGGCGTCCTTGATCACCGGCACCACCAGCCCCTGGGGCGTGTCCACGGCGACGCCGACGTTGATGTACTTCTTCAGGATCAGCGCGTCGCCGGAGGGTTTCAGCGAGCTGTTGAATTCGGGGAACTCGCGCAACGCCCGGGCAGAGGCCTTCACCAGGAAGGCCAGCGGGGTGAGCTTTACGCCCTGCTTCTCGGCGGCGTCCTTCTCCGCCTTGCGGAAGGCCTCCAGCTCGGTGATGTCCGCCTCGTCGAACTGGGTGACGTGGGGCACGTTGAGCCAGGAGCGGTGCAGGTGGGGCCCGCTCTTGGTCTTGATGCGGGACAGGGGTTTTTCCTCCACCTCGCCGAACTTGGAGAAGTCCTGCTCCGGGATCGGCGGGATGCCCATGCCCCCCTGGGCTGCGGCTGGCGCGGCGGCGGCGCCGGCACCGCCGGCCAGGGCGTGTTTCACGAAGCTCTGCACGTCTTCCTTGAGGATGCGGGACTTGGGCCCGCTGCCCCGCACCAGGGAGAGGTCCACCCCCAGCTCCCGGGCGAAGCGGCGCACCGAGGGGCTCGCGTGGGCGAGCCGCTGCTTCTCGGAATCAATGTGGCTGGCGGGGATGGGTTGGTCGTCCTCGGTGAGAGGGTCGAGGCCCTCCGAGGAGCCCGCCCGGGAAGAAGGCGGCGCGGACTGCCCGCCCGGCGCCGGTTCCGGCGCCTTCTTCGGGGCCTCGGCAGCGGGTTTGGGCTCCGCCGCCGGCTTGGTGCCGCCGCCGCCGGCGGTCTCGGCGAGCAGCACCACGTCGCCCTCGGAGACCTTGTCGCCGACCTTGATTCTGACCGCCTTGACGGTGCCCGCCACCGTCGAGGGCACCTCCATGGAGGCCTTGTCGCTCTCCAGGGTGATCAGCGACTGCTCGGGCTCGATGGTATCGCCGGGGCTCACCAGCACCTCGATGACGTCCACCTCATCGAAGTCGCCGATGTCCGGCACCCGCACCTCCTCGACGCCGCCACCCCCGGCGGCTGCGGCCTCGGCCCCGCCGGACTCGGCTTCAGGCGCCTCGGCGGCCTTGGCTTCGGCCTCGCCGGCGCCGCCCTCGGCGGCCTCCACGGTCACCACCGGGGTGCCCTCGGAGACCTTGTCGCCCACCTTCACCAGCACCTCCTTGACCACGCCGCCCTCCGGTGAGGGCACCTCCATGGAGGCCTTGTCGCTCTCCAGGGTGATCAGGGACTGCTCGGGTTCGATGGTGTCACCGGGGCTCACCAGCACCTCGATGACGTCCACCTCCTCGAAATCACCGATGTCCGGTACCTTGATCTGCTTCGCGTCTGCCACAGGGCAATCCTCCGCTTGTGAACCGGGTGGGGCGGGGCTGCGGCCCCGCCGCTCGAAAGGCAGCCTCACCGGGGGCATGGGTCCCGGGGCGGGACTCCGGGGGTGCGACGGTGCCGCGACCCCCGGGGACGCAGTGCCCGCGTCCCCCGCCCTCCGGTACCGGTCCAGGAGCGCCTAGCAGCCTGTCGGACTTAGGGTGCTCCTACTGCGCCGGCGGGATAGCGGCCCATTTTTCCGATCCTTTTCGTCAAATAGCTACGGCTATTCTCCTCAAACGATCGAAAAACTGACCTCGCTCTCCCACTCGGCTCGCGACGGGCACCTAAGTCCGACAGGCTGCTAGACCGTCACTGGATTGGGCCGCTCGGGGTCAATCCCGTATTTCTTGATGGCTTCGCTGACCTTGCCGGCCGGTAGCTTTCCTTCCTCGGCCAGCGCCCGCAGGGCCGCCACGGTGACGTAATGGCGGTCTATCTCGAAGAAATCCCGGAGCTTCTCGCGGGTGTCCGAACGGCCGTAGCCGTCGGCCCCCAGGGCCAGGAAGCGCCGGTCCATGTAGGGCCGCACCTGCTCGGCCACCAGGCGCATGTAGTCGGTGGAGGCCACCGCGGGACCCTCCCGGCCCTTCAGGCACCGGGCAACGAACGGCACCCGGGGCTCCTTGGCCTCGGGGTGCAGCAGGTTCCAGCGCTCGGCGTCGATGCCGTCCCGGCGCAGCTCGTTGAAGGAGGGGCAGCTCCACAGATCGGACTCCACGCCCCAGTCATCCCGCAGCAGGTCAGCGGCGGCGATCACTTCCCGGAAGATGGTGCCGGCCCCCATCAGCTGCACCCGCAGCTTGCCCTTGCCCCCTTCCCGGAACAGGTACATGCCCCGGCGGATGCCGTCCTCGGCGCCCTTGGGCATGGCCGGCTGGTGGTAGTTCTCGTTCATCATGGTGATGTAGTAGAAGACCTTGTCCTGGTCGCGGAACATGCGCCGCAGGCCGTCCTGGATGATCACGGCCATCTCGTAGGCGAAGGTGGGGTCGTAGGACACGCAGTTGGGGATGGTGGCCGACAGCAGCAGGCTGTGGCCGTCCTGGTGCTGCAGGCCTTCGCCGTTGAGCGTGGTGCGCCCGGCGGTGCCGCCCATCAGGAAGCCCTTGGCCTGCATGTCGCCGGCGGCCCAGGCGAGATCGCCCACCCGCTGGAAGCCGAACATGGAGTAATAGGCGTAGAAGGGCACCATCTCCACGCCATGGTTGGCGTAGGAGGTGGCGGCCGCGATCCAGGAGGACATGGCGCCGGCCTCGTTGATGCCCTCCTGGAGGATCTGGCCCTTCTGGTCTTCCCGGTAGTACATCAGCTGGTCGGCGTCCTGGGGCTCGTAGAGCTGGCCGCTGGGCGCGTAGATGCCCACCTGGCGGAACAGCCCTTCCATGCCGAAGGTGCGGGCCTCGTCCGGCACGATGGGCACCAGGTACGGGGCGAACTTCTTGTCCCGGGCCAGCACCGACAAAGCCCGCACGAAGGCCATGGTGGTGGACATCTCCCGGTCGCCGCTGTCCTTCAGCAGCACGTCGAAGGCGGAGAGCTCCGGAATCTTCAGCGGCTCGGCCTTCTCCTGTCGGGTCGGCAGGTAGCCGCCGAGGGCCTGGCGTCGCTCGTGGAGGTACTTGATCTCGGGGCTGTCGAGGTCGGGTTTGTAGAACGGCGCCTCGCCGATCTGGTCGTCCGGGATGGGGATGTTGAACCGGTCCCGGAACTGCTTCAGGGCGGCCTCGCCCATCTTCTTCTGCTGATGGGTGATGTTCTGGCCCTCGCCGGCCTCGCCCATGCCATAGCCCTTGACCGTCTTGGCCAGGATCACCGTGGGCTCGCCCTTGTGTTCGGCGGCGGCGTGGTAGGCCGCGTAGACCTTGTGGGGATCGTGGCCGCCACGGTTCAGCCGCCAGATGTCCTCGTCCGACATGTTGGAGACCATCTGCTTGAGCTCGGGGTACTTGCCGAAGAAGTGCTCCCGGGTGTAGGCGCCGCCCTTGGCCTTGAAGTTCTGGTACTCGCCGTCGACGCACTCCTCCATGCGCTTGCGCAGCAGGCCCTTGGTGTCCCGGGCCAGCAGCTGATCCCAGTAGGACCCCCAGATCACCTTCAGCACGTTCCAGCCGGCGCCGCGGAAGCCGCCTTCCAGCTCCTGGATGATCTTGCCGTTGCCGCGCACCGGGCCGTCCAGGCGCTGCAGATTGCAGTTGATGACGAAGATCAGGTTGTCCAGGCCCTCCCGGGCGGCGAGGCCGATGGCGCCGCGGGATTCCGGTTCGTCCATCTCGCCATCGCCGCAGAACACCCAGACCTTGCGGTTCTCGGTATCGGCGATGCCGCGGTTGTGCAGGTATTTCATGAATCGGGCCTGGTAGATGCCCATGATGGGCCCGAGGCCCATGGACACCGTCGGCAGCTGCCAGAACTCCGGCATCAGCCAGGGGTGGGGATAGGAGGACAGCCCCTGGGGATGAAGGTCGGCCCGGAAGTTGCCGAGCTGCTCCTCGCTGAGCCGGCCCTCAAGGAAGGCCCGGGCGTAGATTCCGGGCGCCGAGTGGCCCTGGATGAACACCAGGTCGCCGCCATGCTTCTTGGTGGGCGCGTGCCAGAA
This sequence comes from uncultured Ectothiorhodospiraceae bacterium, assembly GCA_964487155.1. Taxonomy (GTDB): domain Bacteria; phylum Pseudomonadota; class Gammaproteobacteria; order Nitrococcales; family Nitrococcaceae; genus CAZAQB01. The sequence goes on along the minus strand of CAZAQB010000019.1, from coordinate 3,436 downwards.
GTGGTTGAAGCCCACCTCGTAGAGGGTCGCCGACGAGGCGTAGGAGGCGATGTGGCCGCCGATGCCGTCGCGCTCCTTGTTGGCCTTGACCACCATGGCCATGGCGTTCCAGCGCATGATGGAGCGCAGCCGCCACTCCAGGGCCAGGTCGCCAGGGGAGCGCTCCTCCAGGTGGAGCGGAATGGTGTTCTGGTAGGCCGTAGTGGTCTTGAAGGGCAGGCTGCCGCCGCGTCGCCGGGCCTTGTCCACCAGCGCCTCGATCAGGTAGTGGGCGCGCTCGGTTCCCTCGAACTCGATTACCGCCTCCAGGGCGTCGAGCCACTCCTGAGTTTCCCTGGGGTCGGCGTCGCCCTCCAGCGGTATGGCACTCATGCGTGCGGCCATCAGTCACCTCTATGGTCGATGCGTAGCTGTACGGGCGGCGGGCGCGCGGGCCCGCCGCCCGGCGAACGGTTGCGGTGGCCGCCGGCCCCAGCGAGGGGCGGCCTGGTAGCGGTGGTGCCCGGCTGGCACCGGTGGCATGTCTCCTCCTGCTTGGCCGCCTTCTGCGGGCGGCGTGGCGGGTGCTCCGGGACGCGCAATGCGAGAGTATAGACGGCCGCATTCAGCCTGCCGGGGGCGCGCCGTCGGCAGCCTCGCAGTGGCGTGCCTTTGCGTCCGGGGTAGGCTGGCGAGACCCTCCAGTAGCCAGGCTACGGGAAAAATGCCCCCAGGGGGCGGGGGTATTTATTCTCGCCCGGAAAAAGTCATGTGACGGCACGGCTGCCGGGGGGGACCGGAGATCAGCCGCCCTGCGCCTCCCCGAGCCAGTCCCTGGGCCGGAGGTAGTCGCGGTACAGGGCCTCCTCGGGGGAGCCCGGCTGCGGCTGGAAGCCATATTCCCAGCGCACCAGCGGCGGCAGGGACATCAGGATGGACTCGGTGCGCCCGCCGGACTGCAGGCCAAATCGGGTGCCCCGGTCGTAGACCAGGTTGAACTCCACGTAACGGCCCCGGCGGTAGAGCTGGAAGTCCCGCTCCCGGTCGCCGAACGGGGTCTCGCGCCGGCGCTCCACGATGGGCAGGTAACCCTCCAGGTAGTGGTCGCCCACGGAGCGCATCAGGCCGAAGGCGTGCTGGAAGCCGCCCTCCTCGAAGTCGTCGAAGAACAGCCCGCCCACCCCCCGGGTCTCGTTGCGGTGCGGTAGGTAGAAGTACTCATCGCACCAGGCCTTGAATCGCGGGTAGAGCTCGGCGCCGAATGGCGCGCAGGCGTCCCGGGCGTTGCGGTGCCAGTGCAGCACGTCCTGGTGGACGGGGTAGCAGGGGGTCAGGTCGAAGCCGCCGCCAAACCACCACACCGGCGGCGCCCCGGGCTTCTCCGCCACGAAAAAACGCACGTTGGCGTGGGACACGGGCACGTAGGGGTTGGCCGGGTGGATCACCAGGGACACCCCCATGGCCTGAAAGGCGCGGCCGGCCAGCTCCGGGCGCCGCTCGCTGGCGGTGGCCGGCAGCGCCTCGCCATGCACGTGGGAGAAGTTGATGCCGGCCTGCTCGAAGGCGGCGCCCTCGCGCAGCACCCGGCTGCGGCCGCCGCCGCCGCCGGGGCGGTCCCAGGCGTCTTCCCGGAACGACGCCCGGCCGTCGGTGTGCTCCAGGGCGGCGGCGATGCGGTCCTGCAGGTCCAGCAGGTAGTCTCTTACGGCGGTGGTGTCCATGGGCGGTTTGGTTGATCGGTGACTCGGTGCACCAGTTAATCAGCTTGGCAGGGGCCGGGCTAGCGGGGGCGTGCCGGCATGACGCCGATGCCCGGGCTCGGGTAACATCGCCCGGCATCCCGGGCGCCGCAGGAAGGGGCAGGAGAATGAGAGTTCTGGTCACCGGCGGTGCCGGCTATATCGGCTCCCACGTGGTGCGGCAGCTGGGGGAGGCCGGCCACCAGGTCGTGGTCTACGACAACCTCTCCACCGGCAACGCCTGGGCGGTGCTGCACGGCGAGCTGGTGCCGGGGGAGCTGGCCGACCGGGAGCGCCTCGGGGCGCTGATGGCCGAACGCCGCTTCGAGGCGGTGCTGCACTTCGCCGCCAGCATCGTGGTGCCGGAGTCGGTGGCCGACCCGCTGAAGTACTACGGCAACAACACCCGCAACACCCTGGGGCTGTTGGAACTGATCCACACCCACGGCATCCCGCGCTACGTGTTCTCCTCCACGGCCGCGGTCTACGGCATGCCGGACCGGCAGGCCATCGACGAGGACACGGCGCTGGCGCCCATCAACCCCTACGGCGCCTCCAAGATGATGAGCGAGCGCATGTGCATGGACCTGGCCGCCGCCGGCGGCCTGGACTACGTGATCCTGCGCTATTTCAACGTCGCCGGCGCCGACCCCGAGGGCCGCATCGGCCAGGCCTTCCCCGACGCCACCCACCTGATCAAGGTGGCCTGCGAGGCGGCGGTGGGCGCCCGGCCGGGGTTGTCCGTGTTCGGCACCGATTATCCGACTGCAGACGGTACCTGTATTCGCGACTACATCCATGTGGAGGATCTGGCCCGGGCCCACATCATGGCGCTGGACCACCTGGCCGCGGGCGGCCCCTCGGCGCTGCTGAACTGCGGCTACGGCCACGGCTACAGCGTGCGGGAGGTGGTGGACACGGTGCGCCGGGTGTCCGGCGTGGACTTCCCCGTGACCGAGGCCGGCCGGCGTCCCGGGGACCCGGCGGCCCTGGTGGCGGACAGCCGCCGCATCCGCAGCCAGCTCGGCTGGGCGCCGCGCTTCGACGACCTGGAGACCATCGTGCGCCACGCCCTGGAGTGGGAGCGCCGCTTCCAGCAGCGCGCCCGTGCCGCCCCGTGAACCGGAGAAGCCGTCCATGACCGACGCTCCCGCCTGCTTCAAGGCCTACGACATCCGCGGCCGTGTCCCCGACGAGCTGGATGCGGATCTGGCCCGGCGCATCGGCCGGGCCTACGCCGACTGGCTGCGGCCGGCCAACGTGGTGGTGGGCCACGACGTACGCCTGACCAGCCCGGAGCTTACCGAGGCCCTGGCCGACGGCCTGATGGAGGGCGGCGCCAACGTCCATCACATCGGCCAGTGCGGCACCGAGGAGGTCTACTTCGCCACCTTCCACTATCGGATGGACGGCGGGATCATGGTCACCGCCTCCCACAATCCCCCCGACTACAACGGCATGAAGCTGGTGCGGGAGCAGGCCCGGCCCATCAGCAACGATTCCGGGCTGCGCGAGCTGGGCCAGCGCGCCGTCGCCGGCGAATTCGCCGCCGGCAGCGGCCGCGGCCGCCTGGAGCCCCTGGATCATGGGGCCGACTATCTGGCCCACCTGCTGGGCAGCGTGGAGCGCAGCGTGCTGAAGCCGCTGAAGATCGTCTCCGACCCCGGCAACGGCGGCGCCGGCGTAGTGGTGGACGGCCTGGCGCCGGAGCTGCCGTT
>CAZAQB010000018.1:24486-36401 GCA_964487155.1 uncultured Ectothiorhodospiraceae bacterium | reverse complement strand
AAGGCGTCCAGTTCCTGCTTGGCCAGCGCCACGGTCATGCCGTGCAGGTCCAGCTCAGCGGCCACGGCATACTGGCCCCGGCCCAGGCGGCGCAGCACCCGGCGCTGCACGCCGTGCCGCAGGTAGGTGAGGGCCTCGCCGGCCTCCGCGCCCAGGGCCTGGTGATCCTCCGGCTCGGCCAGCAGTTCCCGGAGTACGGCGGCCTCGTCGGCCAGGCGCTGCACCGGTATCGGTGCCGGCCGCGGGGTCGCCGGCTCCGCCCGGTCGTGCTGCAGGGGCCGGACGTCGCTCATCTCCGCCCGGAACAGTTCCAGTTCCGGGTCTTCCTCGTCGCTCATGGGATCCTCCCGCCAGCGCGCCGGACGCCAGGCTCCAGACTTGCCACGGAGTCGGCCTGCGGTGCAAGGCGTGGGAACCGCTCCTTTAACCGGCACGGACGCTCTGTATACTTGGGACCTTCCCGAAGTTGCCGAGTGCCCGCAGCCGCCCGATGCACATCCTGGTCAGCAACGACGACGGTTACGGCGCCCCTGGGATCGAATGTCTGGCCCGCGCCATGGAGGCGGAAGGCCGGGTGACGGTGGTCGCGCCGGAGCGTGACCGCAGCGGCGCCAGCAACTCCCTGACGCTGGACAACCCGATCCGCGTGCACCGGCTGGCGGAGCGCGGCTACCGGGTCGAGGGCACCCCCACCGACTGCGTCCACCTGGCCATCACCGGGCTGCTCAGCGATGAGCCGGACATGGTGGTGTCCGGCATCAACTCCGGGGCCAACCTCGGCGACGATGTGCTCTACAGCGGCACCGTCGCCGCCGCCATGGAGGGGCGCTTCCTGGGCCTGCCGGCCATCGCCGTGTCCCTGGCGAGCCTCGGCGGCGCCGAATGCCACAATTTCGAGACCGCGGGCCGGGTGGCGCAGCTGCTGATTCAGAAGCTGCAGCGGGAGCCGCTGCCGGCGGACACCATCCTCAACGTCAACGTTCCCGACCTCCCCTGGGACCAGCTGGAGGGCTTCGAGGCCACGCGCCTGGGCCAGCGTCACCGGGCGGAACCGGTGGTGCACGACCGTGACCCCCGGGGTCGTCCGATCTACTGGATCGGTCCGCCGGGGGGGGAGCAGGATGCCGGCCCGGGGACGGACTTCCACGCCGTGCGCCACGCTCGCGTGTCGGTCAGTCCGATCCAGGTCGACCTGACCCGCTACCCCGCCCTGGAACAGGTGGCCGGCTGGGTGGAGCGGCTGGGTTGATGGGCACCGGCGACCGGGGGATCGGCATGACGTCTGCGCGCACCCGCAACCGCTTGGTCGAACGCCTCGCCGAGGCCGGCATCCGCGACTCCCGGGTGCTGGAGGCGATCCGGGAGACGCCGCGCCACCTGTTCGTTGACGAGGCCCTGGCGAGCCGGGCCTATGACGACACCGCTCTGCCCATCGGCTACGGGCAGACCATTTCCCAGCCCTACGTGGTGGCGCTGATGACCCAGGCGGTGCTGGAGGGCAGCGAGGTACGCAAGGTGCTGGAGATCGGCACCGGCTGCGGCTACCAGGCGGCGGTTCTGGCGCGGCTGGTGTCCCGGGTGTTCACCATCGAGCGCATCCGGGCGCTGTTCGAGCAGGCCCGCGCCCGGCTCTCCGAGCTCGGCCTGCACAACGTGCGGGTGCGCCTGGGCGACGGCCATCAGGGCTGGCCCGGGGAGGCCCCCTTCGACGCCATCATGCTTACGGCGGCACCGCCGGAGATTCCGGAGACTCTGCTCGAGCAGCTGGCACCCGGCGGCCGGCTGGTGGCGCCGGTGGGCCGGTCCCTGGGCCAGTCCCTGCTGGTGCTGGAGCGCAGCCCGTCGGGCATCGTCCGGCGGGAGCTGGGCGGGGTGAGTTTCGTGCCCATGCGGGAGGGTACCGAGTGAGCGGTCTGTTCTCGCGGCTCTACGACCGCACCCTGCGCTGGTCCGCGCATCCCCGGGCGCCCTGGCTGCTGGGTGCCGTGAGCTTCGCGGAATCCTCGTTTTTTCCCATTCCGCCGGACGTCATGCTCATCCCCATGAGCCTGGCCCGGCCCAAGCGGGCCATGGCCCTGGCGGGCTGGACCACCGTGGCGTCGGTGGCCGGTGCGCTGCTCGGCTACGCCATCGGGCTGTTTGCCCTGGAAGCGGTGGAGCCCTGGCTGCGGGAGTTCGGTTACTGGGATCCTTACCTGCAGGCCGCCGCCTGGTTCGAGCGCTGGGGGTTCTGGGTGGTGCTGGTGGCGGGTTTTTCACCCATTCCGTACAAGGTGTTCACGGTGGCGGCGGGCGCTGCGGCCATCGCGCTGCTGCCCTTCATTGCCGCCTCCCTGGTGGGGCGCGGTCTGCGTTTCTATCTGGTGGCGGGCCTGGTGGGTTGGGGTGGGCCGCGGGTGGAACCCTGGCTGCGTACCTACATTGACCGTATCGGCTGGGCTAGCGTGGGCCTGCTGGCGGTAGCGCTGATCGCCACCCGGCTGTGAGAGCACGCCGCGCCCTGGCGCTGGCGGCGGCGCTGGTGCTGGCCGCCTGCGCGGAGTTCGACTACGGCGAGCGCAGCGTCACCGCCAGCGGCCCGCCGCAGCCGGCGTCCACCAGCACCAGCTACCGGGTGCGCCGCGGCGACACCCTCTACTCCATCGCCTGGCGCAACGGGCTCGACTACCGGCGCCTGGCCCGCTGGAACGACATCCCCCATCCCTACACCATCTACCCCGGCCAGCGCCTGGCCCTGCGTCCGCAGCCGGGCGCCAGCGCCTCCCGGCGTGGGACACCGGCCACGGCATCGTCCCCCCAGCCCCGCCCCGCAGCCTCAACGCCGGCGCCCGGGGCCGATCGCCCTGAGCCAGGCCAGGACGGCGGCTCCGCGAGCGCCTCCCCGAGCTGGCAGTGGCCCGTGGAGGGACCCGTGCTGCGGGGCTTCGAGGCGGACGGCACGGGCAAGCGGGGCATCTCCATCGGCGGCCGCGAGGGCCAGCCGGTGCGTGCCGCGGCCCAGGGGCGGGTGGTCTACAGCGGCGACGGATTGCGAGGCTACGGCAACCTGGTGATCGTCAAGCACAGTGAGCGTTACCTGACGGCCTACGGCTACAACCAGGAACTGCTGGTGCGCGAGGGGGAGCGGGTGTCCGGCGGCCAGCGCATCGCCCGCATGGGGCTCGGACCCGGGCGCCGTGCCTTGCTGCACTTCGAACTGCGCCGCGACGGCGAGCCGGTGGATCCGCGGCGCTTTCTGCCCCGGCGCTGAGAGGGTGTTGACAAAACAATTTACGCGCCTCATCGCTCCCCACACCGCTAGGCACGGCCTTGGACATCACCGCCGTAGCCCCACGTTGCGAAGAAACGTGGGGGCCAGCGTAGCAAACGCCAAGGTGCCAAGCGCCGAGCCCGCGTGCCCGAACCGATCCGCGGGACCGATGCCATCGCCCGATGGCAGGTTGTCTGCGCAACCTGCCCTACGGCGGGCTTCGCTCGGCGCCGGACGGGATTCCCACCCCGGGCTCCGGCGTGCGTGAGTTTGTAAACACCCTTTGAGTGCTCGCCGGACGCTCATCCAGGGTGGGTGCGGCGCTTTTGCTGCAGTACGGAAACCGCAGGGACGCATCGGCGACCGGCCGGCCGCGGGCGTTGCGCGGGCAGGCGCGACCGGAATATAGTGGTTCGACACAATAAGCCCAGCCCCGTGGGCATCCCGAGCCCACAACTGAAGCCGCCCGTTCCGATCCCAATCGGGTCCATGGCAGCCGGAGGAGAGGCGATGGTGCAGAAGCAGGTGCTCGACACCGCTGAGGATTACAGCGCGGAGGATGACTCGGCTGAGGAGGAGGTAACCGAGGGCGAACTGCTGCTGGACGACACCGAGCGCTCGGCCAGTTCCACGGCGGCGAGCGATGCAAAGCAGCCGTCGTCGCGGGCCAGGCCGCGAGAGGAATACGAGTCCTCCCTGGACGCCACTCAGCTCTACCTGAACGAGATCGGCTACTCGCCGCTGCTCACCGCCCAGGAAGAGGTCTACTACGCCCGCCGCGCCCAGCGGGGCGAGGAGGCCGCCCGCCGGCGGATGATCGAGAGCAACCTGCGGCTGGTGGTGAAGATCGCCCGGCGCTACATGAACCGGGGGCTGGCGTTCCTCGATCTCATCGAGGAGGGCAACCTGGGCCTGATCCGTGCGGTGGAGAAGTTCGACCCCGAGCGGGGTTTCCGGTTCTCCACCTACGCCACCTGGTGGATCCGCCAGACCATCGAGCGGGCCATCATGAACCAGACCCGCACCATCCGCCTCCCCATCCACGTCATCAAGGAAATCAACCAGTACCTGCGCACCGCCCGCCGGCTGCTGCAGCAGCTGGACCACGAGCCGACGGTGGAGGAGATCGCCGGGGCCATGGACCGCCCGGTGGAGGACGTGCGGCGCATGATGGGGCTGAACGAGGGGGTTACCTCGGTGGACATCCCCATCGGCAAGGACGCCGACCGGGTGCTGCTCGACGCCATCCCCGACGACAACAACCCGGACCCCTTCGCCGCGCTGCAGGACGACGACGTGTTCGCCCACCTGGATGCCTGGCTGGACGAACTCTCGGACAAGCAGCGGGCAGTGGTTGAGCGGCGCTTCGGGCTGCGCGGCCACGAGAAGGCGACCCTGGAGCAGGTGGGCAACGAGATCGGGGTCACCCGGGAGCGGGTGCGCCAGATCCAGATCGACGCCCTGCGCAAGCTCCGCGAGGTGATGGAGCGGGCCGGCTTCTCCCAGGAGACCGTGTTCGAATAACGGGGCGGTACGCCGGCCGGGCCGGCGATCAGTCCACCAGCAGGGCCGCCACCACGTGGCGGCCTTCTGCTATCAGGACGTTGTAGGTCCGGCAGGCGGCGCCCGTGTCCATGACCTCCACGCCCACGCCGCGGCTGAGGAAGATCCCCAGGAACTCGCGATCGGGGAACACTTGCCGCTGGCCGGTGCCTACCAGCACGATCTCCGGCTCCAGCTCCAGAATCAGTTCGCCGTGCCCGCGGCTCAGACCCGCGGCTGCGGGCGGCAGGCGCTCTTCCAGCAGGGTCGCGCCGGAGAGGATCACGCCGTCGGCGTAGTGCCGCTCGCCGATGCTGAGCCGGCCGGCGCTGAAACCGCGCAGGCGGTGGAATTCGGGGTCGGCCGTGTCCTGGATCATCTTCATGATGCGACCTTAGCCCAGCCCATCCGGCAGCCGCAAACAGGCCGCGTTGACAGCCCCTGCGCCGCCGAGTAGCTTGCGGTTCTGGCATTTTCCATGCGTGCCCGCGACGACGGCCTGCCGGTCGGCTCCATCCGCCCTGCGGGCCGTTGTCATTGACGGCCCCGGCAACCGCCGGGCCGGGACTCCAGGCAGGATCGGCTGTGCAGGCAGAATTCCCCAGGATCCAGCGGCTACCGCCGTACGTCTTCAACATCGTCAACGAGTTGAAGGCGTCGGCCCGGGCCCGCGGCGAGGACATAGTCGACTTCGGCATGGGCAATCCGGACCGGCCCACGCCGCGGCACATCGTGGACAAGCTGGTGGAGGTGGCCGAGCGGCCCGACACCCACCGCTACTCCCAGTCCCGCGGCATCCCGCGCCTGCGCCGGGCCATCACCCAGTGGTACGCGCGGCGCTACGACGTGCAGCTGGATCCGGAGACTCAGGCCATCGTCACCATCGGCTCCAAGGAGGGGCTGGCCCACCTGGCCCTGGCCACCCTGGGGCCCGGCGATGCCGTGCTGGTGCCGAACCCCGCCTATCCCATCCATCCCTACGGGGTGGTGATCGCCGGTGCCGATATCCGCCACGTGCCGCTGATTCCCGGCGTGGATTTCTTCGCCGAGCTGGAGGGGGCGATCCGCAATACCTGGCCGCGGCCCAAGATGCTGATTCTCAACTTCCCGGCCAACCCCACCACGCGCTGCGTCGAGCTCGACTTCTTCCACCGCGTGGTGGGCATCTGCCGCGAGCACGGCATCTGGATCGTGCACGATCTCGCCTACGCCGACCTCGTCTTCGACGGCTACGTGGCCCCCTCCATCCTGCAGGTGCCCGGGGCGGAGGAGATCGCAGTGGAGTGTTTCTCCCTGTCCAAGAGCTACAACATGCCTGGCTGGCGCGTGGGCTTCGTGTGCGGCAATGCCCACCTGATCGCGGCGCTGGCCCGCATGAAGTCCTACCTGGACTACGGCATGTTCACCCCTATCCAGGTGGCGGCCATCGCCGCTCTGGAAGGCCCGCAGGACTGCGTGGCCGAGATCTGCGAAACCTACCGGCGCCGTCGGGATGTACTGTGCGAGGGCCTGGCCGCTGCCGGCTGGCCGGTGGAGCCGCCCCGGGGCACCATGTTCGTCTGGGCCGCCATTCCGGAACCCTACCGCGAGATGGGCTCCCTGGAGTTCTCCAAGCTGCTGCTCCAGGAGGCCAAGGTGGCGGTCTCCCCGGGCATCGGCTTCGGCGAGTACGGAGACGACCACGTGCGCTTCGGGCTGATCGAAAACGAGCACCGCACCCGCCAGGCGGTGCGGGGTATCAAGCAGGTGCTGCGCCAGCAGCCCAGCCCCGAGGAGGTCCGGGCGTGAATTCGGTCAAGGTGGGCCTGCTCGGCCTTGGAACCGTGGGCGGCGGTACGGTGAACCTGCTGCGCCGCAACCGCGACGAGATCAGCCGCCGCGCCGGCCGGGACATCGAAATCGGCATGGCGGCCACCCGCCACCTGGACCGGCCGCGGCTGTGCAGCACCGAGGGCATGCGCCTGGTGACCGACCCCTACCAGGTGGTGGACGACCCAGACACCGACATCGTCCTGGAGCTGATCGGCGGCGAGCAGCCGGCCCTGGACCTCATCCTGCGGGCGGTGGACCGGGGCAAGCACGTGGTCACCGCCAACAAGGCGCTGATCGCCCTGCACGGCAACGAGATCTTCGCCCGCGCCCGGGAACGCGGCGTAATGGTGGCCTTCGAGCCCGCCGTGGCCGGCGGCATTCCGATCATCAAGGCGGTGCGCGAGGGCCTGGTCGGCAACCGCATCGACTGGCTCGCCGGCATCATCAACGGCACCTCCAATTACATTCTCAGCGAGATGTTCTACGAGGGCCGGGAGTTCGGCGAGGTGCTGGCCGAGGCCCAGCGCCTGGGCTACGCGGAGGCCGACCCCACCTTCGACGTGGAAGGGGTGGATGCCGCCCACAAACTCACCATCCTGGCGTCGATTGCCTTCGGCGTGCCTCTGCAGTTCGACCGGGTGCACATCGAGGGCATCAGCCATGTGAGCCGGGAGGACGTCGACTACGCCCGGGAGCTCGGGTTCCGCATCAAGCACCTGGGCATCTGTCGGCGCCAGGACCAGGGCATCGAGCTGCGGGTGCACCCGGCGCTGATCCCCGAGCGCCAGCTGCTGGCCAACGTCGACGGGGTGATGAACGCGGTGATGGTGCACGCCGACGCCCTCGGTCCCACGCTCTACTATGGGCCTGGCGCCGGCGCCGAGCCCACCGCCTCGGCGGTGGTGGCCGACCTGGTGGATGTGGTCCGGGAATTCACCCTCGAGCCCGAGAACCGCGTGCCCTACCTGGCGTTCCAGTCCCACGCCCTGTCCGACGAGCCGGTACTGCCTCTCGCCAGCGTCATCAGCGCCCATTATCTGCGGCTCATGGCCCTGGACCAGCCCGGCGTCATGGCGGACATAACCCGCATCCTCGGCGAGAACCGCATCAGCATCGAGGCCATCATCCAGAAGCCGCCGGCGCCGGACGCGGAGCACGTGCCGGTGATCCTGCTCACCCAGCGGGTCCGGGAATCCCAGATGGAGCAGGCCTGCGCCGCCATGGAGGCCCTGGACTCGGTGCATGGCAGCATCGTCCGCATCCGGGTGGAGACACTGTAGCCCCAGCCCCTCTATCCACCGCGCACCGCCAGGAACCCGCCCATGCCCTTCAGGACCCGCTACACCGGCCTCATCGACAAGTACCGCGACCGCCTGCCGCTGCAGGAGACCGCCGCCGCCATCAGCCTCGGCGAGGGCAACACGCCGCTGATCCGGCTCGCCAACCTGTCCGCCGAGGTGGGCCGCAACGTCGACATCTACGTCAAGTTCGAGGGCCTGAACCCCACCGGCTCCTTCAAGGACCGGGGCATGACCGTGGCGGTTACCCAGGCGGTGTCCGAGGGCAGCCGGGCCATCATCTGCGCCTCCACCGGCAACACCTCCGCCTCGGCGGCGGCCTATGCCGCCCGCGCCGGCATCCACGCCTTCGTGCTGATCCCCGACGGCAAGATCGCGGTGGGCAAGCTGGCCCAGGCGGTGATGCACGGCGCCGAGGTGATCCAGATCCGCGGCAACTTCGACGACGGCATGCGCCTGGTGAAGCAGGTCGGGGAGACGGCCCCGGTGACCATCGTCAATTCCATCAACCCCTACCGCCTGCAGGGCCAGAAGACCGCCGCCTTCGAGGTGGTGGAGGCCCTGGAGCGGGCGCCGGATTTCCATTGCCTGCCGGTGGGCAACGCCGGCAATATCACCGCCCACTGGATCGGCTACACCGAGATGGCCCGGGGCGACCGCGAGCAGGGCACCGCGGCCTGCGCCTACTGTGGCGGCCATTGCCGGTTCGCCTGCGGCGTGGTGAACTCCCGGCCGGTGATGGTGGGCTACCAGGCGAGCGGCGCCGCCCCGTTTCTGCGGGGCCACATGGTGGACGAGCCGGAGACCGTCGCCACCGCCATCCGCATCGGCCATCCGCAGTCCTGGGATTACGCCTGGAACGCCTCCCGGGAGTCCGGCGGCTGGTTCGACGAGCTCACCGACGAGGAAATCCTCGCCGCCCAGCGCCTGCTGGCAGCGCGGGAGGGGGTGTTCTGCGAGCCGGCGTCCGCCGCCTCCGTGGCCGGCGCCCTGCGGGACATCGGCAGCGGCCGCATTCCGGAGGGCAGCACCGTGGTCTGCACGCTCACCGGCCATGGCCTGAAGGATCCGGACGCGGTCCGCCGCCACGGCGACGTGCCGGTGGAGGCGGTGGCCGCCGAGCCCGCCGCCGTGGAGCAGGCCATCCTGGGACGCCTCGGCGGCTGAGAGAGCCACCATGGGGCGCAGCGCCGAGCTCTACCTGCGCGTCCCCGGGCTGCTGGGGCCGGTGCCCGGCCCGGCCGCCCGCGCCCTGCCCGACCATCCGGCCCTGGCCCGGTTGCTGAGCCGGGGCCGATCAGCCCCGGCTTCGCCACTGTTCGAGGCCGGGCGCATCGCCTCCGGCCCGCTGGCCCTGCTCGGGGCGGGGGGTGAGCCCGGCGAGCAGTTCTGGTTCCGGGTCCGGGGCGTGCACCTGCGCCCCGACCGCGACCGCCTGCTGCTGTTCGCCGGCGCCGGACTGCGGCCGGAACCCGCCGAGGCGGATCAGTTGCAGGCCGCCTTCAACGCCCACTTCGCCGACCGTGGCCTGGCCATTGAGCGAGTCGCAGAGGATTGGTTTCTGCGCTGCGAGCCGCCGCCGCAGGTCGAGCTGGAGCCGCTCTGCGCGGTCGCCGGCCGCCCGCTGGACGCCCACCTGCCCGGCGGCCCGGACGCCGGGCGCTGGCGGGCGCTGCTCAACGAGACCCAGATGCTGTTCCACGATCAGCCCTGCAATCAGCAGCGGGAGCGCGAGGGGCGACCCGTGATCAACGGCCTGTGGGCCTGGGGCGGCGGCCGGCTGGTGCGGGTGCCGGTGGGCAGCGACCTTACGGCGGTTCACAGTGACGTCCCGGAGACCCGCGGCCTGGCGCGGCTGGCCGGGCTGGACACCGGCCCGGAACCGGCCCGGCTGGGTGCCCTGGCGCCCTGGGAGGGCAGGGCGCTGGTGGAACTGGAGGCAGCGGGCGCCGCCCTGGAGGGTCAGGACCTGGATGCCTGGGAGGCCGCCCTGGCAGATCTGGAAAGAGACTGGGCGGCGCCGTTGCTGGCGGCCCTGTCCGGCGGCGAGCTGGGCAGCCTGGTGCTGGACGCCGGCGGCGGTCGCGCGCGGGCGCTCAGCCCCGCGGTGCTGCGCCGTTTCTGGCGCCGGGTGCGGCCCCTGGCCCACTGGCTGGACACCGTGGAGGCGCCATGAAGGCGATGCCGCGCATTCGCCGGCGGCACGTGGACCCGGCACTTGAGGCGGCCCTGCCGGCGGACCTGCACCCGGTGCTGCGGCGGGTCTACGCGGCTCGCGGCATCAACGGCCCGGCCGAGCTGGACCACGGCCTCGACGCGCTGCATCCTCCCGATTTGCTGGGCGGCCTGGATGAGGCCGCCGCCCTGCTGGAGGAGATACTGACGGCGGGCGGCCGTATCCTGGTGGTGGGAGACTTCGATGCCGACGGCGCCACCGGTACTGCGGTGGCGGTACGCGCCCTGGGCGCGATGGGCGCCCGGGTCGAGCATCGGGTACCCGACCGCTTCCGGCTCGGCTACGGCCTGAGCCCGGAACTGGTGGAACAGCTGCGGCCGCTGGACCCCGCGCTGATCCTCACCGTGGACAACGGCATCTCCAGCCTGCAGGGCGTGCGCGCCGCGCGGCAGGCAGGTATCCGGGTGCTGGTCACCGACCACCACCTGCCGGGCCGGGAGCTGCCCCTGGCGGACGCCATCGTCAACCCCAACCTGCCCGGCGACCTCTTTCCCAGCAAGGCCCTGGCGGGGGTCGGCGTGGTGTTCTACCTGATGACCGGCTTGCGCGCCCGGCTGCGCGAGCGCGGCTGGTTCGCCCGCCGGGGGCTCACCGAGCCGCGTCTCGCCGAGCTGCTGGACCTGGTGGCCCTGGGCACGGTGGCGGACGTGGTGCCCCTGGACCGCAACAACCGGGCTCTGGTGCATCAGGGGCTGCGCCGCATCCGCGCCGGCCGCGGCAGCCCCGGGGTCCAGGCCCTGCTGCGGGTTGCAGGCCGCGACCCCGGGCGCTGCCTGGCCACCGACCTGGGCTTCGCCGTGGGGCCGAGGTTGAACGCCGCCGGCCGCCTGGAGGACATGTCCCTGGGCATCGAGTGCCTGATCACCGATTCCCCGGATCGGGCCCAGGCCCTGGCCGCCGAGCTGGACGGACTCAACCGTCAGCGCCGGGAGATCGAGGGCCGCATGACCGAGCAGGCCCTGGTCCAGCTGGAGCTCCTCGCCGCCGAGCTGAGCCAGGGCAATGGCGACCCGGCGGTGTGCCTGTTCGACCCGGACTGGCACCAGGGCGTCATCGGAATTCTGGCCTCCCGCCTGAAGGACCGGCTGCACCGCCCGGTGGTGGCGTTTGCGCCTGCCGAGCCGGGGTGGGTCAAGGGCTCGGCCCGCTCGGTGCCGGGACTGCACGTGCGCGACGCCCTGGCCCGGGTGGAGGCCGGCCGGCCGGGTCTCATTGCCCGCTTCGGCGGCCACGCGATGGCGGCCGGCATGAGCCTCCGGGAGGCGGACCTGCCGCTGTTCCGGGAAGCCTTCGGCGCCGCCGTCGAGGAGGTGCTGGGGTCGCGGCCGGAGGAGCCGGAGCTGCTCACCGACGGTGCCCTGCAGGCGGCGGACTTCCAGCCCGGCTTGGCGGCGGCGCTGCAGGCCGGCGGGCCCTGGGGCCAGAGTTTCCCGGCGCCGCTGTTCGACAACGCGTTCCGGGTCTGCCGCCGCCAGGTGGTGGGCGAGCGCCATCTTCAGCTGGGGCTGCAGTGCCCGGAGGGTGGCGCGGTGCTGCCGGCCATCGCCTTCAACGCCCTGGAACGGGGCTGGGACCAGGCACCGGCGGCGGTCCGGGCCGCCTTCCGCCTGGAACTGAACTGCTACCGGGGCGAGGAGCGGCTGCAGCTGGTGGTGGAGGCTCTGGAACCGGCCTGATGGCCTGTCGGCGGAGAAGAAAGGCGGACCGCGAAATGAACGCGATATGAAGAATCCGGTTTGGCCACAGATGAACACGGATTAATTGCCGCCGGTAGGCC